>JBKHJB010000128.1:0-6651 GCA_046538345.1 Phycisphaerae bacterium | reverse complement strand
GGCCCCTGGCGCACAGTTCGGCACTGATCCGCCGCTGTGGATAACTGTGCGGCCCGGGTCTACGAGGCCAAGAACAGGCCGACGTACGCCACCTGTAAACATAGGCAAAGCAGGTAAACTGTACGGGCTACCCCTTAAAATGCTTACTGCTGGTCTCCGCTTCCCTGAAACCACTGCAGTGCCTGACGGAGAAGCTCGCTCGCGCTGCCGACGCCAAGCTTTTCCTTGATGTGCTCGCGATGTGAGTCCACCGTCTTGACGCTGACATGCAGCTTCTCGGCGATTTCGCGGGCGGGTAACCCCTCGCCTATCATGCGAAAGATTTCCATCTCCCGGTCGGTGAGTTTTTCCACCGGCGACTGTCCGGGGTCTTCGCCCTCGGCGAAGCGACTGAGAACTTTGGAGGCCATCTTCTCGCTTACATAGACCTCGCCGGCGAGTATCCGCCGCAATCCCTCTATGACTTTTCCCGGCCCTTCCTCCTTGGTGACATATCCCCTGGCGCCCGCGCGCAGAGCGCGTTCCGCATAGAGCGACTCATCGCGCATCGACAGAACGAGAACGTGTGTATTCGGACAGTCCCTGCGGATATCCTTTATGAGTTGAAGACCGAAACTGTCTTTCAGTGTCAGGTCCACTATCGCCACGTCCGGGCGGGTCTTCTCCACGATGCGCAGGGCCTCGGACGCGCTTTCCGCCTCGCCGCAAACATCCAGGTCGGCTTCCTGGTCGGTGAGCATTTTTATGCCCTGACGGACGATAGGATGATCGTCAACTACTACGATCCTGACTGCTTCCTGATGGCGGTGTTCCTTGGACATGTCCCCGATATGATACCGCCGTCAGCGGCCTTTGGGAAGCGTGCAGGTAACCTCCGTCCCGCCGGCGGCGGACTCCGAG
The DNA here is from genome assembly GCA_046538345.1 of Phycisphaerae bacterium. Lineage (GTDB taxonomy): Bacteria > Planctomycetota > Phycisphaerae > SM23-33 > SM23-33 > PUND01. Next base: position 5,751 of record JBKHJB010000128.1, on the reverse strand, counting down.
ATCATCAGCGTCGCGCCTATGGAGGCGGCACGGTGGCCCATCACCCGCAGCCCCATGCCGTTGCTCTTCCGCGACTCGTCGGCGATGCCCTTTCCATCGTCGATTACGCGAACGACTACCTCATCGCCGCCGTCCTTGAGATAGACGTCTATATTGCTCGCCTGGGCGTGCTTTGCCGCGTTGTTAACCGCCTCTCGGGCGATGTGGTATATCTGGGTGGCCTGCAGGTCGTCACCGACGTGCACCGGGCCGTCGCAGTGAAGCTTGCAGGGCACGCCGAAGTAGGACTCCACGTTGCTCACCAGCTCCCGCAAACCGGCCGCTATGCCGTCCTCGTGCAGACCGACCGGGTCCAGACCCCGCGCCAAAGCGCGCACCTGCGCTACACACTTGTTGATAAGATCGCTTATCTGGCGGACCAACCTCGCGTCACTTTCCGATTGACTGCTCAGCTTGCCCGCCACGCTCTGGAACAGGTATCCCAGACCGGTGAGGTTCTGCCCCAGCGAGTCGTGCAGGTCGCGCCCGATGCGGCGACGCTGCGTCTCGCTCGTTTCGACGACCTCGGCCTCCAGGCGACGACGCTGGGTGACGTTGATACCCAGTTCCAGCATCAACTCCGTACCGTCTGTGTCCGTAAACGGATACGCCCACACGTGCCAGCTCTGCCCGTCAGGACAGGTGCGCTCCCAATCGTTCAGCTCGCGCGTCGTAAGCACTTCCGGCAATCCGCAATCCTCGCAGGGCGTCTCCCTGCCGAACTGAAGCTTGTAACAAGGCGTCTGACCGGGGCGGCCGAACGTGTCCATGAACGTGCGGTTGAAGAAGCGGATTCGGTAGTCGCGGTCTTTCAGTGCGACATACCCCGGCAGGAAGTTCAGCAGCGAGAAAAGACGGTGCCTTTCGGACCTGGCTACCTCCTGTGCGCGTCGCTGTTCGGTTATATCGCGTATAGCCAGCAGGATCAGCGGCTCGTGCCCCGAGCCGCGATCGATACGGCGGGCGTTGAGCAACATTATGCGCTCTCCGACGCCGGACAGCTCGTGATGCACCTCGAAATCGTTCAGGGAAACACCGCCGGAAAGCACTTCCTTAAGCCGGGCGTGCAGCGCTGGGATATCCCACTGCCCGCCGCCGATCTCGTAAAGCCCCCTGCCCTCTGTATCTTGCGGTCGCCTGAGGAAAAGCTCGTAGAAAGCCGGATTACACGACACCACGCGCAGCTCGGCGTCCATGACCATCAGCGGCTCGTGGACCGTCTTGACGATGCTCTCGGCGTATAACCGGGCATTCTCGAGACGCCGCTCGGCTTCCCTGCGTTCGGCTATCTCTCCCTGAAGCGCATCCACCGCGTGCTCCAGGTCGGCCGTCCGCTCCCGGACGCGTACTTCCAGACCGTCGCGGGCGCGCTGCAGCGCTTGCTCGCTCTGTTTGAGGTTCCGCCAGAGCGAACCGTAAGGGTCCATAAGCGCCGTGCTCACCAGTGCGCGGTAAATGAGGTAGAAAGACAGAATCTTCAGCACATGACCGACCAGATTGGCGGGCCCGAAGGGATCAGTATAGAGCGTGAAGACCACCTCGGCGGCCGCCGTTGTCGCCAACGACGCCGTCAGCAGCGTCAGAGCCGTCCCGCTGAAAAATCGTCGGAAGCGGTACAGCAGTACAATGGCGGTTAAGCACATACCCGCCACAACGTACTCGCTGACGATTTTGAACGGCGTCAGTGCTCCGGCGGCGGCGTCGTAGCACACCGGAAAAATATTCCAGCGGAAGATGGAAAGCAGCACCAGAGCGAAGACCACGGCATAAGCGCCGACCGCCGGGACGATCTTGAGTTTGCGGCGGACGAAGATAAACGCCAGCAGCAGTGAGCCCGCTTCCATGTACCGCGCCGATATCCACAGTTGAGTCGCCAGATCCACCCCGTACCCGTCAAAGATGCCCATCCCTTTGTAGGCGAGGGTATGCAGCAGGTCGAACCCTGCCACGAACAGGTACGCCACCCCCACCAGCAGCATGTAACCGGAGTCGATAAAACGCCGGGCGTTCCAGACTATCAGGAATATGCTGCCCGCAACGGCTATGCTGAAGAACTCCGCCAGGGAGTGATACAGCAGATAGTTCGCCTGCTCGGCTATGTACAGCACAACGCCGGCCAATGCCCACAGGCCGACAATCGCCGCTATGCGGATGGACCTTTGTTTATCCATGGAAGCGCCGTCCGGACATGCTGTGCCAAAGCTTCGCTATTTTAACGCCATCTCGGTCCGCAACCAAGTTTCCCCGAGCACACTTGACTGCGCCTTGCCGGTAGCGCATACCTTCACGCTCAACAACGAAAGGAAAGCAGATGTCGTTCGACCCCTACCGTAACGAGCAGGAAGTCCGCCACGCCCACGAGACCGGCAAGGCCGAAGTTGTGCCCACCGAAGCGCAGAAGACCTGGCTGGAACTTCAATTCGGCGTGTTTCTCCACTTCGGAGTGAACACCTTCAACGACGCCGAGTGGTCCGACGGCACCCTCCCGGCCGAGAGCTTCGCACCCACGGAGCTGGACTGCGACCAATGGTGCCGTGCCGCCAAAGCCGCCGGTGCGGGGTACCTCCTGCTGGTCACCAAGCACCACGACGGGTTCTGCCTCTGGCCGAGCCGATGGACCGACTATTCGGTCGCCGCCTCGCCGTGCGGGCAGGACGTGGTCGGACTCGCCGCGGACGCCTGCCGTCGCCACGGACTGAAGCTCGGGCTTTACTACTCCCTCTGGGACCGCCACGAGCCGAGCTACGAGAACGATCACGGCTACGCCATCTACATGAAGCGCCAGCTTGCCGAACTGCTGACCAACTACGGCGAGATAGTCGAGCTGTGGTTCGACGGCGGCTGGAAGAAAGGCGGCGTGGACTACCAGGACCCCCACCGCTGGTACTGGCGGGAGATTTACGAGCACGTCAAGACCATCCAACCGGACTGCCAGATCGCCGACAACGGTACGAGCGGCCGCAAGGGTGAGATCATCATGTATCCCTGCGACTTCCGCATTTTCGAGAAGGGCCTGCCCCCCGAGGACGACAAGAAAATCTACTACTGCGGCGGCATCGGCGACTACCTGCCCGGCGAAAGCTGCTATACACTCAGCCGAGGGACCGGCAAGGGGCGATTCGCCGGCGGAAAGTGGTTCTACCACGAAGACGACGACACTTGCCAGGACCCGCAGTGGGTCGCGGACATGATTTCCCAAGCCAATGCCCGCGGCGCTAATTTCGTAATTAACGCTCCTCCCGACACCCGCGGGCTGCTGCGCGACGCGGACGTCGAATGCCTTCGCGAAGTCGGCCGAGTTCGGGGCGTATTGCCGTAAGCGCCGCCGCGAACTTATCCAACGGTTGCCTCTTTCGCCTTGTACCTAACATAAGGCGAATTTCGCTTGAGCCACCGCCCTGCCGGCGGCATGATAGTCTCCATGGACGTACGAACACTGCTTCGAGACATCACCGCCGAGAGGCGCTATCAAGACCAGATTGTCCACGTTCGGGAAGTACCGGCCCGTGAGCCGCGCTACGACGAACCGCAAGCGGCAATCCCCGAGGTCCTGCGCTCCATACTGCGCCGTCAGAATGTCCACCGGCTTTATACGCACCAGGCACAGGCGGTGGACGCCGTCGCCGACGGCAGGGACGTGGTGGTGGTCACGGGCACCGCTTCCGGCAAGACACTGTGCTACAACCTGCCCGTAGTCGCAGCCGCCATGGAAGACAGCGACGCCCGCGCGCTGTACATGTTCCCCACAAAGGCGCTGACGCAGGACCAGTGTGGCGTCCTGCGGCGGTGGTCGGAGGCGCCGGAGCTTTCGGAGGTCATCGCTCCGGCCGTCTATGACGGCGACACCCCCAGCCACGTCCGGACGCGCATCCGCAACGACGCCAATATCGTGCTGACCAACCCCGACATGCTCCACGTCGGCATACTTCCTCAGCACGCCAAGTGGCACAGGTTCCTGCGCAACCTGCGGACCATTGTGATCGACGAGCTGCACACGTACCGCGGCATCTTCGGCAGTCATGTCGCGGGCGTGCTTCGCCGTCTGCTGCGCATGTGCGAGCACTACGGATCGCGGCCGCGGGTGATATGCTCCTCCGCCACCATCGCCAACCCCGTGGAGCTGGCCGAGCGACTCACGGGACGGCGGATGACGCTCATCGACGACGACGGCGCCCCGCGCGGCAGGAAGTACGTGGTGCTCTGGAACCCACCGGTGGCGGGCGACGACGGCGTGACGCGGAGATCGGCCAACGCCGAGGCGGTCGATCTGCTCACCGAGCTTGTCCGGCGGCGCGCGCAGACCATCGTGTTCGGCAAGGCGCGGGTCGTCGTGGAGTTGGTTTACAAGTACGCGACCGAGGCGCTTGCCGGCGAAGGCGACCTCGCCCGGCGCATCCGCCCGTATCGCGGGGGCTATCTGCCTCAGCAGCGGCGGGAGATAGAGCGGGAGCTGTTCAGCGGCCGACTGCTGGCTGTGACCGCAACAAACGCGCTGGAGCTGGGGATAGACGTCGGCGCGCTGGACGCAGCCATCCTCGTGGGCTTCCCGGGGACCATCTGCTCGACGTGGCAGCAGGCGGGCCGGGCCGGGCGGACCAGCCAGGAGTCGCTGGCGGTGCTTATCGCCTACGAGGACCCCATCGACCAGTACCTGATGCGGCATCCGGAGTATCTTTTCGGCGCGCCCGTGGAGTGCGGGGTTATCGACCCGACGAATCCGCATATTCTCGCCGGTCAACTTTCCTGTGCGTGTTTCGAGAAGCCGCTTTCAGCCGACGACGAGCGGTGGTTCGGGCCGCTGGTGAAGCAGGTGGCCGACATCCACGCCGATGACGGCCAGATGCGCCACATCGACGGACGATATTACTGGTCCAGCGCAGAGTACCCCGCCAAGAGCGTCGGGCTGCGGACCATCAGCGACGACACCTACGCCATTGTGGACGCCTCCGACGGAGGGGAGGTGATCGCCCAGGTGGATTCCATATCCGCACCGGAGCTGGTTTACCCTGGTGCGGTTTACCTTCATGCCGGGCAGGGGTATCTCGTCCGCGAGCTGGATACGGAGGGCAAGGTCGCCCGCGTCGAGCCGGCGGAAGTGGACTACTACACCCAGCCGGTGCTGGCCAGCTCCTGTCGCCTGCACGAGCCGGAGCAGACCGAAAGCCGCTGCGGCGGGGAGCTGTCGTTCGGACCGGCGGACGTAACCTGGCAGACCACCGCCTTCCGCAAGGTCAAGTACTACACGATGGAACTGATAGGCCAGGGCAAGCTGGACCTGCCCGCCCAGACGCTATCGACGACGGCCTGCTGGTGGGCGCCCGACGAGGCGCTTATGCGGACCCTGGGCAACGCCGGGTACAACCCCGTCGAGGCGCTGATAGCGGTGCGGAACCTGATGCTCGCGGCGCTTCCGACGCTGGCGATGTGCGACCGTCGGGACATAAGCGGAATGGTGGACTCCTCCAACCTCGGCCGAGCCGCGGTGGTCGTGTATGACCGATACAGCGGCGGTCTGGGCTTCGCCCAGCGGGGCTGTGAGCTGTTCGCCGATTGGCTGGAGCTGTGCCGCCGAATCGTGGGCGAATGCCCGTGCGACGGCGGCTGTCCCAGTTGCGTCGGTCTGCCGAACCTCCGGCCGCCGATTCACCACGACCCCGATTTGCACAGCGGCTATCCCGTGCCGAACAAAGCCGCCGGTATCCTCCTGCTGCG
>JBKHJB010000127.1:0-6686 GCA_046538345.1 Phycisphaerae bacterium | reverse complement strand
TACAGCCAGAGTTTCATTCTCAGCCAGTTGCGGACCTTCCGGGTCCATATCCAGGCGTAGCTGCGGCGGTCGATTTCGATTTTGGCCAGTCCCTCCATGCCCGGTCTCATCCACGGCCGAACGTCATCAAGCTCCGCACGTGCCTTGAATACGTGTCGCTCCTCGGCCGTGGTGGCGATGGGGCTGATGCGGGTGAGCGTAAAGCGAACACGCCTGCCGGGCGCGCCCTCGACGGCCAGTTCGCCTTCCATCCCCGTGCGGACGTCGGAGACCTGGTCCTCGCTTACGCCCAGCTCCGCCCGCAGCGACTCGACCGTGGCGACCTCGAACAGCTCGTCGCCGGTGGATACCCGCGAGCCGATGCGGCGCCGAAGGTCGCCGACGATTACCGTGCCGGTCACCTTTGAGACGATCTCCGCCTGTTCCAGCCGTCGCTCGAACAGCTCTATCTGCGCACGCGCCTGGTCGGCTTGGGCGCGGGCCATTTGCGCCTCGGCGACCTTGCCGTCGCGCATGGCCACGGAGGCCTGTATGCTCGCCTCCCGCAGGCGGGCGCGAGCGTCGGGTAATTGCGTCCGGCGGATGTCCAGCGTGTCCAGCCGCGCCAGGACCGTCTCGCCGGCGACGACCTTATCGCCGGTCTCGACGAGCACTTCGGCCAGCTCGGCCTCAAACGGAGCCGAGACCGCCTGCCGCGTGGTCGCCTCCAGCACGAAGGGGCAATCGGCGTTGTACGTGCCCTTTGCGAATATCAGGAACATCACCGCGGCGAACACTCCCACGGCGGCCGCCTTTATCCAGGTGTGCCGCGGACCGACGACGGCCGCCAGTCCGTCCCGCACCGCGGCGGCGGCGCGGGCGCCGAACCAGCGGTCGCGGGCGTGCAGCTCATTCAGCCGCGGGCTTATCAGGTCGCACGTCAGCCGCAACGATTCGACTTCGTCGCCGCTGAAGGGCGTCTCCGGCGGGCGTTCCAGCGTGACCACCGCCCACGGCTCGCCCTTGGAGCGGAGGGGAATCGACAGCACCGTCTCCGGACCGTGGCGGCGGGCAAGCTCTTCGGCGGCTCGGCTGACGCTGGTGTCCTCCGCCGGCGGCGGGACGAGCACCTCCACGTCCTGGTCGAGGCATTCCTCCATCGCCGCCTCGATATCCTGGACGATCTGCATCTTGCGGCTGAACTTCTCGGTGTGGCTCATCGCCTTGAGCTGGACGTAACGACCCTTGAGCACGCCGAAACTCACACGCTCGCATCCCCATCGCGAGGCGGTTTCGTTGCACAGCGCCATGCCCGCCGCGGCGAACCGGTCGTGCTCGTTGACGGCGGTGAGGACCTTGTTCGCCTCCCGCAGGCGGGTCAAATCCGCCTGGTACTGCTGGACCGTGAGGCGCATCTCGTACAAGCTCAGCAGGCCGCCGGTCAGCTCCAGGCGTTCCCGCCCGGCTTCCACCGCCGCCGGATCGGAGCTTTGCAGCACGAACACCGCCAGTCCCCGAACGCCGCTCGCGCCGCCGCGGATGGGGATCATCACAAGCCGTCGCCGGGCGGGCTGGCCGTAGAGGTCGTGCTCCTCGTGCAGCTCGCGGACAACGGTCTTTCCGCCGTCGATGACCTCCCGGGCTTGCTGCGAAGCCCTGGACAGCCACGTCGGCGCCACAGCGCCGGGTCTGAGCTGGGGGAATGCGGCGACGGCGTCGATTTGCCCGTCCTGTCCGGGCGCGAGTATGGCGCCGGCTTCCGCGCCGGAGAGTCGGCACTGCACCTCCAGCAGGTTCCGCAGAAACTCCTGCGGTGGTCCCTGGAAGCGGCTGAGCCGGTCCACAAGCTCGGCTACGTCGGGACGGTCGCCGGGCGAACTCTGCGCGCCTTGCTGCGACATGGCCGTTACCTTTGATCGCTACATCTGGTCTTTGCGGCGCTTGGCGACGTCCAGTTCCAGCTCGCCGTATTGCTGCTCGTGGCGGCGGATGAGGTCGGCCAGCGTCATCGCCAGTCGCTTGGCCGAGTAATAGTTCATGATGATCCGGTTGTTCAGACGGAACACCACCTGCCGCCGGTCGCCGGACTGCTGTTGCGGCTCGGGCAGGTTAACGCCGAAGTCGATCATGACCTCTTCCGGAGTGGCGTTGGTGCGGAAGGCGTTGGCGTAGCTGGTCTGCATGTCGCGCTCGTCCACGCGGACCTGCACCTGTCGGCCTTCATGGGGAGCATTTGAGTCCGAAGGCGGCTGATTGCCATCGGTGGGCTCTTGCGGGGAATTGTCGTCTTGCTTGGCCATGACTGCTCCTTGTGGGAAAAAGTCGTCTATTCGTTAAGCTGTTGCCTGCGGCGGTAAGGACAGGGGGCTTCACTGCTCAACTGTTTGACCGCTCAACTGCGCTTCCGTGTCCGAGGTTTTGCCCTCTTCCGCCGGGGACAGTCGCACGAACACTTTCTCGCCGGCGGGTCTGCCGGTGGGGTTTTTCACCTCTATGCGCACGCGGCGTGTTTCGCTGGCGGCGTCGGCGACGGCTGCGACGTTAAGTATCCGCCCGGAGCGTTCCTCGCCGTCGGTAAACCGCACGGTCAGCTTTCCGCCTGGCTCGATACCGGCCGACATTTCCAGCGGCATAGGCGCGTCTATCCGCAGGGGGTCCACCTTCACCACGCGGATTACCTCCTGAAGTGCATCCACCGACTCGCCGGTCTCCACGTGAATCTCTTCGACGGTCCCGTCCACTGGGCTTTGCAGCCGCATCCGCTCGACGAGCACGCGTTGCTGCTCGTACTGGCTGTGGTGCCGCCGCCGCTCCAGCTTCGCCAGTTCCACCGACAGCTCCGCGATGGTTACGTCCAGCCGGGCCTGGTCCACCTCGAGCTTGCTGGCGGCGCCTTTTTCGGCGGCCTGTCGGAGCTGCTGAAGATCGACGCGTCTTTGCTCCAGCCGGGCCTCCGCCGCCCGGATGGAGGTGGTGTTCTCGGCCTGTACCCTTAACGCCTCCAGCCGTGCCCGCTGGGCGGCCGAGTCCTGCTGCACGAGCGCCTGTCCCTGCCGCACACGGTCGCCCTCGGCGACGGATATCTCCTCGATCCTGCCGGCCCTTACGAACGAGAGAGTGACGTCTTTGCTCGGTCGGCTGACGGCCTCTATGTCCTCGGTTACCGGGGTTGGAACCTGCGAGACGCACAACGCCGCGCCGCAGCATATAAGGACGGATAGACCCTTACGCATGAGCTGTCTCCCTGGGCGGTTATCGTGCCCGCCGCCTTGTTACCGTGCAATATACGCCCCCGCCGCCTCCGGGTGCAAGCATGGCGACGCCGGGCAAACTTCACGGCGGGAGAAATAGCGGGCATAGAATATTTCTGCAGGGAGGTCCCGGCTTGCGCAGTCACAGAAAAACCTTGAAAGCGGGTGTCTTATGTGCATCATGGACAGGCAACATCGATGACTCTCACCTTTAACCCTCCAGTAACAAAGAACCCGTGAACGTAAAAGACATAGCCAAACAAGCCCGCCGCAGCGCGGCGGAGTTGGTGATTGCGCCAACTGAACGGAAGAACCACGCCCTGCAATTGATGGGCGAGAAACTCACCCGGCGCAGCGACGAGGTGCTCTCGGCCAACGCCGACGATCTGCGCCGCGCCGAAGCCGACGGGCTTGAGCAGAAGCTCGTTCAGCGACTGAGCTTCGGCGAGAACAAGATCGCCTCGCGCGTCCGCTCGCTGGAGAAGATCCGCGCGCTGGCGGACCCCGTGGGTCAGCCCTTCGCCGCGAGCCGACGCCCCAACGGTTTGGATGTGCAGCGCGTGCGAGTGCCGCTTGGGGTGATACTGATGATTTACGAGGCCCGTCCGCACGTTACCGTCAACGCCGGGGCGTTCTGCCTGAAGTCGGGCAACGCGGCCATCCTGCGCGGCGGCTCGGAGGCCCGGAAGTGCAACGAGTTCCTCGGCGAGTTGTGGCGCGAGTCCCTGCGGGAGGCCGACCTTCCCGAATCGGCGGTCCAGGTGGTCAGCGGGTCGCACGAGGAAATCGGCGAGCTGCTGACGCTCGACGACTACGTTGACCTGGTGATTCCCCGCGGCGGCAAGGGGCTTATCCGCTCGGTCGCGGAGAAATCGCGAATCCCCGTCGTCAAGCACTTCGAGGGCGTCTGCCACGTCTATGCCGACGACGGCGCGGACGTTCAGAAGGCGATGAAGGTCGCCATCGACTCCAAGTGCCTCATGCCGGAGGTCTGCAACGCCGCGGAGACCATGCTCGTCGCCGAGGGCCTTTCCGACCGCGTCGGCGACATTGTGAAGACATTCGGCGAACACGGCGTTACCGTTCGCGGCTGCGAGAGGACCCGCGAGCTGGCCGACGGAGTCGAGCCGGCGGACGAGGACGACTGGCGAACCGAGTACCTGGATATGGTTATCTCGCTACGCGTGGTCAAGGACGTCGCCGAGGCGATAGAGCACATCAACGAATACGGCTCGCATCACACCGATACCATCGTCACCGACAGCGAAAGCCGCGCGCGGAAGTTCCTCGCGGAGGTCGACAGCGGCGTTGTGCTGGTGAACGCCTCGACCATGTTCTGCGACGGAGAGTCGCTGGGCATGGGCGCCGAGATCGGCATCTCCACCGACAAGCTGCACGCCCGCGGACCCATGGGTCTGGAGGAGCTTACCACCTACAAGTTCAACATCCGCGGCGACGGGCACGTAATGGGCGACCTGGCATAGACCGGAAACAGGGAAAGGCAACATACAGCACAGCAGTCGAAACCAACCATGAATCCTCTGACACACAGCATAAAAGCGATTACGGAGCATTTTTCGGACCAGTTCGACAGGGACACGGCCGACCGCGACCCCTCCGAACGGCGCATCGGCTCGGAGCTTAAGTTTCCGCTGGTGAACGCCTCGGACGGCACGGCCGCCAGTCAGGAAACCGTCGATGCGATGTGGGATTACCTCCGGGACCGCGGCTGGGAGGCGGTTACCGACGAGATGGCCGGCAAGGTCGTCGGCGCGCGTAAGCCCGGCGAGCAGAACGACACGCTCGCCAGTTGCGAGACCGGCTACTGCAAGCCGGAGTTCTCGCTGGCGCACGTACCGGATTTGCATCGTCTCTCCGAGGCGGTCAGCGAGCTTCGCGCGGAGCTGCAGCCGTTCTGCGAGAAGCACAACGTTCGCTTCCTGGGCTACGGCATCCAGCCGATAAGTCCGCCGAGCGAGGACCTGGTGATGAAGAAAGGCCGCACCAGCGTCTGGGACAAGGTATTCGGCGCCAACCGGGTGCTGGCGGAAGAAGACGGCGACGACATGTGCCTTTTCACGGTCAACGCGGCCAGTCACGTGCACCTCAGTGTCGCCAAGGCCGAGGCCGTCCGCGCCGTCAACGTGCTCAACGGCTTCAGCGGCGCCCAGCTTGCCCTGACGGCGCACTCGAGCGTCTGGAAGGGGCGTGTGGACCCGAAATACAAGTGCGTCGCCGAGATGCTCTGGGAATGGTGGATGCCCGAGACCGAGCGTGTGGGCGTACCGGAGAAGCGTTTCGAAGACCTGGGCGACTACGTGGAGACAGTGTCGGGTTTCCGTCCGGTGTTCGTGAAGCGCGAGGGCAGGCCCGTGGTGCTCAGCGAGTATGACTCCTTCGCGGAGTACTTCCATCGCGACGAGGCCGTCGGTAGCGACTCCAGGGGCAAGGAGGTATCGCTTACTCCGCGGGAACAGGATTTCGACGTGCACAGCACGTGCTACTGGTACAACGCGCGCCTGTCGCGGTACTCTACCGTGGAGAACCGCACCAACGACCAGCAGCCGCCGGACGACCTGCTGGTGATTCCGGCGTTGTCGCTGGGGCTGGTTTCGGCTCTGGACGAGGCGGAGGAAGAGCTTTCCGCTCACGACTGGTCCAAGCTCCAGGCCGCCCGGAAGGTCGCCTGTCGCGAGGCGCTCGCCGGCGAGGTGGAAGGTCACCCGCTGGCGGATTTCGCCTCGCGCATGCTGGAGATAGCCGAGCTTGGTCTCAAGCGGCGCGGCTTGGATGAGCAGCAGTATCTCGCGCCGCTGTGGGATCGTGTCAAAACCCGGACGTGCCCCGCGGACGACGCCGCCGGGATTTTCACCGAAGGCGGAATCCGCGCCCTGGTGGATGCCAGAAGCGTCTAGCGGGGCCAAGCGGGGCTGCGAATCGATTTTTGCGGAGTAAAGGAGACCCAAGTGGCTCAAAAGCAGCGTGAAGGAATACTGGTCCAGCCCGAGCAGCGGCTCAGCGACGAGCAGGTGCGCCTCATCGACGGCGTCTCGCGGGAGCTTCTCGAAGACCCGGGACTGCTGTGCTACAACGCCGAGGCGACGGAGCTTTTCAAACAGGCCGGCGCGAAGGTCGAGGACGCCGACGGCTGCGTGCGTCTGCGGGTTCCGTCGGAGGTGGTGGACAAGGCGCTGGATTCGGCGCCCAGCAAGATCGTCCTCGGCGCGCGCGACCCGGACAATCGGCTGATACTCGACGCCACCGAACCGAGGGTCCGTTTCGGCAGCGGCTCGGAGACCAACGTCTGGCTGGACGTTCAGTTCGCCGACGGCGTGGCGAAGTTCGACCGTCAGCCGGGCAGTATAGAACGACTGAGAAGCGCCGCCCACCTGGCCGAGAACCTTGAAAACCTGGATTTCTTCATACGCTGCGTAAATATCCAGGACAAGGACGTCA
>JBKHJB010000126.1:0-6692 GCA_046538345.1 Phycisphaerae bacterium | reverse complement strand
AGCCAGCGCTTGCGGTGGAACAACCAGGCCATCAGCAAGCCGATGCCGGCCATCACCCCCAGAACCACGAAGTACGCCGGTTTCCACCCCAGCTCCGGCATGTGCTCGAAATTCATGCCATAGACGCCGGCTACGAATGTCAGGGGGATGAAGATGGTCGCGATGATGGTCAGCACCTTCATGACCTCGTTCATGCGGTTCGATACGCTGGACATATACATCTCGACCATCGCCGAGAGCATCTCGCGGACGGTTTCCACGCTGTCCATGGTCTGGATTACGTGGTCGTACACGTCGCGGATGTATATCTCAGCCCCTTCGGTTATCAGCTCGGAGTCCCGCCTCTGGAGCGTGGCGAGCACTTCCCGCAGGGGCCAGATCGCCTTGCGCAGGAAGATTACACCGCGCCGCATGTGGTGCAGAGTGGTCAGCGTCTCCGGCGACGGGTCGGAGACTATCCCGTCCTGCAACGCCTCGACCTTCTCGCCGACCTTCTCCAGAACGAGGTAATAGTGGTCCACAACCGCGTCCAGCAGACAGTAGGCCAGGTAGTCCGCGCCCATCTGCCTGACGCGCCCGCGCCCGGTGCGTATGCGATCGCGGACGGCATCGAACACGTCGCCCGGCGCCTCCTGGAAGGACAGCAGAAAGTTTTCACCCAGTATCAGCGAGACCTGCTCGATGCCCACCTCCTCGGCCTCTTCGTCGTAGGAGATCATCTTCACCACCAGAAACAGGTAATCGTCGTGGACCTCCACCTTCGGACGCTGGTCGGTATTGGCGATATCCTCCAGCACCAGCGGGTGGATGCCGAAGTCCTCGCCGAGCCGCTCCAGAACGGCCGTATCGTGCAGTCCGTCGATGTTGACCCACGATACGGTGGGCGTTTCGCGAAGGGGAGTACAATGCTCGACGGATATTTCCCGCTCGTCGTAGCGTTCGACATCGTAGTCGAAGAGTGTTATGCCGACGGTTTCGGCCTTGCGCTCGCCGACGAATACCAGCGATCCGGGTGGCTGACCCACCTTCCGGGCGTGACGCTTGATAAGTCTGGTCATGGTCCCGCTCCTTTCCAGTGATGATACGCCCGATGAAAAGGAGCGGCAAGGTGAAGCGTCAATGCGCGACGGAACGAACGGCGCGAATGGAGTAGGAGAACGTTCGCGCGGGACCGGCTCAACTAAGCGCGATTACCGATTGCGTTTCCGTCTGCATCTTCAGCAGCTTGGCGTAGAGTCCGTCTTCGGCGCCGGCCAGTTCCTCGTGCGACCCCTGTTCGACGATCCGCCCTTCTTCCAGTATGACCAGTCGGTCGGCCTTGCGGAGCGTGCTGAGGCGATGAGCAATGGCGATGGTCGTGCGGTCGGCGATCAGGCGATCCAGCGCTTCTTGAATGAGCTTCTCCGTCTCTGTATCCACGCTGCTGGTGGCTTCGTCGAGTATCAGTATCCGCGGGTTGTTGAGTATTGCCCGTGCGATGCTGATACGCTGCCTCTCGCCGCCGGAGAGAGTCTGCCCGCGCTCGCCGACGAGCGTGTCGTAACCGTCTGGGAAGCCAACGATGAAGTCGTGGGCGTTGGCCGCACGGGCCGCTGACAGTATCTCTTCGATGCCCGCGTCGGGGTTGCCGTAGGCGATATTCTCCGCAACCGTACCGTGGAACAGGAACGGCTCCTGCAATACCACGCCTATCCGCCGCCGCAGGTGCTCGAGGTCGTAGTCGCGAACGTCCACGCCGTCGATGAGAATCTGTCCGCTCAGCACGTCGTAGAACCGGCAGATGAGATTTACCAGCGTGGTCTTTCCGCCGCCGGAAGGACCGGCAAGCCCGACCATCTGGCCCGGCTCGATGGTCAGGTCAACGTCCTTGAGCACGCGGCGGACGCCGTCGTAGCTGAAACTGACGTTACGCAGCTCTATACGCCCGGTAAGATCGTCGGCCTCTGTGGCGGCACTGGGCGAATAGATGCCCGGTTCGGTGTCCAGTATCTCGAATATCCTTTGGGCGCTTGCGGCCGCCCGGTTCAGCATGCGGTCCATGTGGGCGACCATGTGGATGGGGCGGTAGAACATGCCCATGAACCCCACGAACGCCACCAGCGTTCCGACCGTCATCCTGCCGGGTTCCGTGCTGTAGTAATCGCGGATTACCCAGTACCCGCCCAGCAGCCAGACCAGGATGATGCCCACCTGCGTGCAGAACATCATAAGCGGACCGAAGACCGTCCAGGTGCTTATCAGGGACATCTCCTCGTCGTACACCTGGCGGTTCTTCAACTGGAAGCGGTCTATTTCGCGCTTCTCCTGACTGAACGCCTTTATGACGCGCACGCCGGGAAGCGCATCCGCTATTACCGAGGTCATCTGCCCCCAGCGGTGCATTATCCGCCGGAAGAAGTGGTGCAGCCGCCTGTGGAAGAACACCATCAGCGCGATCATCACCGGAACGGGCAGCAACACGACGGCCGCCAGCTTCCAGTGAATCACGAAAAGCGCCACGCCTACGCCGACGATGGTCAGCACCGCCACGACCAGCTCCACCACGGTAAAGGCGACGAAGTCCCACAGTCGGTCGCTGTCGGTCGTGACGCGCGTGACGAGCTGGCCGGTCTGTTTGCGCGCGAAGAAACTCAGCGAAAGCTTGTGCAGGTGTTGATATACCGTGTCGCGCACGCCCCGCGCCACGCGCGAGCCAAGTCCCGCCATCAGCCGCGATTGGATGCCCCGCACCAGCGCCGATGCGAATACCAGCACGCCCAGCAGCAGAACGTAGGTAACGAACAGTGGCCAGTCCGGCTGTGTACCGGAGGTCCCTCCCAGCCCCTCATCCACCATCGGCTTGGCCAGGTAGGGCTGGAACAGCGCCAGTGCCACGCCCGCGATCGCCAGCATCGCTCCGGCAAAGGCCCGCCGCTTATATGGCTTCACGAAGTCCATCACGCGGAAGAGGATCTTCCGGCGGCTCATGCACGTCGGGCAGAACTCGCTCCAGGCGGGAATCACCCGTCCGCACTTGTCGCATCGGACCTTCTTCTCATCGCCGCGGGGCGCTTCGGCCGGTTCGGTGTCGCCGTCGCGGCCGGTGAGCAACTGCTCCAGCCGACGCTGCAGACGCGCCACCTGACGCGCGTGCCGCAGCGTGAAGCGATACTCAATAACCAGTCGGCCGTCGGAGAACAACCGAAGCAGGTTTACGCCGAGACCTTCGACGACCTTTGTGTCGTCGGTTTCCGCCAGCTCCAGCCAGTCGCCTTTCCACTCACCGCCGCGGCGGACGTATCGGCCAATCGCGTCGCCGGTGAGAATGAGCTGCCCCTCGATGTATCGGCCCTGGTTGTCGAGGTCGATGGGCGCGCAAAGCTCCACCTGCTGCAGGGAGATGTCCTGCTCAAGTCGCTGCCGCAGGTCGTCCGGGATTATGTCCAGCTCCTCGGGTGACCCGGAATTGTCGTCTTTCATCTCGGCCATTTCGCCGACGCCCCGTCCGTAAAACCGAGATTATAGCCACCCGAGCTGCGCGATTGCCGGAAATCCCCGAAATAGCCCGAAAAGTCTGACCCCTGAGACAGACCCATGGAAGCCGCGGAGGCGGAACCTTCGGTCACGCCGCGCCGAGACTCGCGACAGGTTCCTCGAGGCGGCGGCGCCGTGGGTCCGCCCGCCAAATGCCCCAATCGCCAATCGCTGGAGCATTTTGCGGAAAGATTGTTGTCCTGTTCGTCGGTGAAGATGAGCTTGGCATGGACGGCGAAGCTCTAAGTGCCATTGGTGCAGGCAATGCCGCGGCATTGTCGATGCAGCCGGACGCCACAAGGCGAAGCCGCAACCAGAACAGGGCGACAGGATTTCAGCAAACTGCTCTAATCCGTCAAACGTCGAGGTTCTTGACCTCCAGGGCATGTTCCTCGATGAAGCTGCGGCGCTGCTCGACGTTTTCGCCCATCAACAGAGAGAACAGTCGCTCGGCCTCCTCGGCTTCCTCTGCGGTAACGCGGCGGAGCTTGCGTCGCTCGGGGTCCATGGTGGTTTCCCACAGCTCCTGGGCGTTCATCTCTCCCAGACCCTTGTAGCGCTTCAGCTCAATGCCCTTGGAACCGATCTCACGGACGCCCGGGGCAATCTGGCTGAGGTTGTCAAGCTCCAGCGTCTCGCCCTCATTGACAAGCACGTATTTGGCGGGCGGCTTCTCGCCGGTGATATCCTCCTCGCGCTCGGCGAAGTAGTCCTCGATGGACAGACTGCGGGACTTCAGGTCCTGGATTATCTTCTCGATGCCCCGGACCTCGTGGAGCTCCGCGCGCTGCTGGATGCGATGGCTGGGCTGGGCGTTCTCGCCGGACGCCTCTTCCTCGTCCTCCTCGACGACGGCGTCTTTGAACTCGTCTATCAGGCGGTTGTACTCCTGTTCGCTGTGGAGGAAGTAGTCCTTACCATCAACCACCAGCCAGTGCGTCGGCAGCTTGCCGTCGCTGCGATTGTTCATCAGGTCCTCGAAATCCAGCCCGCGGCGCTCGATGATGCGGATCTTCTCGGCCAGCTGCTCGAGTATCTCCACCAGTGCCTTGAGGTCCTCGCCGCCGAATTCCTGCACGACCTCGGCTTCCTTGCCCTGCACGTCGCGAACCTGGAGCACCGTACCGTCAAGCCCCAGTTCCACGAGTGTGTCGCGCATCTTCCGTTCCTCCAGCACGTACTGATATCGCTTCTTGCGCCGGACGAGGTACAGCGGCGGCTGGGCGACATATATCCGTCCGCTGTCCACCAGCAGCTTCATATGCCGGTAGAAGAACGTCAGCAGCAGCGTGCGGATGTGGCTGCCGTCCACGTCCGCGTCGGCCATGATTATCACCTTGCCGTACCGCAGGCGGGAAAGGTCTATCTCGTCCTCGCCGATGCCGCAGCCCAACGCCGATATGAGCGTCTGGATCTCGTTGGAGTTCAGAACGCGATCCAGCCGGGCCTTTTCGACATTCAGAATCTTGCCGCGAATGGGCAGAATCGCCTGGGTCAGTGAGTCGCGCCCCTGCTTGGCTGAGCCGCCCGCCGAGTCGCCTTCCACGATGAACAGCTCGGTGGCGCCTACGTCGCGGCTGCGACAGTCCGACAGTTTTCCCGGCAGGGTTCCGCTGCTCAGCGCGCCCTTGCGGCGAGTCAGGTCGCGGGCCTTGCGGGCGGCGTCGCGGGCGTACATCGCCTGCAGCGCCTTGTTGACGACGCGCTTCGCCTCGGTGGGGTGTTCCTCCAGCCAGGAGCTTAGCTGCTCGTTGATGGCCGTCGTAACAAAGCTCTCCACCTCGGAGTTGCCCAGCTTGGTCTTGGTCTGACCCTCAAACTGCGGGTCGGGGACCTTTACCGATATGATGGTCGTCAGTCCTTCGCGAAGGTCGTCGCCGGTGGGCGAGCTTTCGCCTTTGAGCAGCTTCTGCTGGCGGGCGTAGTAGTTGATAGTCCGCGTAAGGGCGCTCTTGAAGCCCGACAGGTGCGTGCCGCCCTCGATGGTGTTGATGTTGTTCGCGAACGACAGGATCGTTTCGTTATATCCGTCCGTGTACTGACACACGGCGCTGACGACGAGCTTGCTCTCGGGGTCTTCCTTAACGATCTGTATCGGCTTGTGCAGCGTCTGCTTGCCTTCGTTGAGATGCTCGACAAAGGCCTCCAGACCTTTATCGAACTTGAAGACCTCCTCCTTGTCCGCCCGCTCGTCCTTGAGCTTTATGGTCAGGCCTTCATTCAGATAGGCAAGCTCCCTGAGCCGCCCGGCGAGCACCTCGTAGCGGAAGCTCACATCGGGGAATATCTCCGGGTCCGCACGGAAGGTGACTTTCGTGCCGGTGCGTTTGCGCTGGCCTATCTTGCGCAGGGGGTTCTTGATGAGCCCGCGCTCGAATTCCATGGAATAGACCGTGCCGTCGCGGCAGACCTCGACCTCCATCCACTCGCTCAGCGCGTTGACAACCGAAGCGCCCACGCCGTGCAGACCGCCGGAGACCTTGTAAACGTCGTGGTCGAACTTTCCGCCGGCGTGCAGGTGGCAGAACACCACCTCCAGCGTGGATATCTTCTCGGTGGGATGCTCGCCGACGGGAATGCCCACGCCGTCGTCGCTGATGCTTGCCGAATCGTCGGGGTGTATAACCACATTGATGGTGGTGCACCGCCCGGCCATCGCTTCATCGATGGCGTTATCGACGATTTCCCATATCAGGTGGTGAAGCCCGCGGGGCGTGGTGTCGCCGATGTACATCCCCGGGCGCTTGCGGACGGCCTCTAGCCCGCGCAGCACCTTGATCTTCGTTTCGTCGTAAACGCCCTCGCCGGGCGCCGTCGCTTGTACTTCGGCCGCGTCTTTGGCCACGATTGCGTTCGCTCCCTTCGGTTCGAAGGATGGAAAAACCGCATAAAAAGCTGCGAATACGCCCGCATGTGAGCGTCGCGGGACCCAACCGTTCATTATCGTGATTTGCCGAGGTGATTGCCAGCAAAAACAGCCCGGTCTCCGCCGGCCAGACCCCTCATAACTACCCTGAAAAGCAAGACTAACACACCTGCTTCCGGGCTGATGTCTGCGCGCGGATTATTTTGTGATTCTACCGCTGCGCCGCGGCGCGGCGGCTGGATTACCCGCGGTCCTGTTGCCTCATCGCCAGCGATATGTAGTAGCCCATGAACCACAGCAGTATCAATGCCAT
>JBKHJB010000125.1:0-6709 GCA_046538345.1 Phycisphaerae bacterium | reverse complement strand
TCCGGGGTGGCGCCCCACCGCTGCTGCGCCTCCTGCTGGAGCACGGACTTGTAGTTCCGCTGGTGCTGCGAGTCCAGCGCCTGGTCCAGGTGCGGGCGGACGTGGACCAGGATGAACCGCCGCGCCGGGGCCCACCCCCCGTCGAGATACACCGCGCCGATGATCGCCTCGAACACCGCCGCCGCGACCGACATCGGAAGCCGCCCCTCCCGGGGCATCCCCTTGCCCGTCTCCAGCAGGTCACTGATGCCCGTCTCGCGGGCGATCTCCGCGCACGTCTGGCGCGAGACCACCACCGACTTGACCTTCGTCATGTCCCCCTCCAGAAGGTCCGGGTGCTCGTCGTAGAGTCCCTCGCAGACGACCATCCCCAGCACCGCGTCGCCCAGAAACTCCAGTCGCTCGTTGCTCTCGACCCGGCTGGGCGCCACCGACGCGTGCGTCAGCGCCAGCTCCAGCAGCTCCGGGTCATCGAACCGATACCCGATGAGTTCCTGGCATCGCTGAATGGTCGGCTCATCCACAACGGCATCCGCATGACGGGCCCCTCGCGACAGCCGCCGCCGACCGACGCGGGCGGAAGCGGCTCTCGCCAAGGGCCGGGGTCCAGGGCGATTCGCGCCGCATTATACCACCGCCTGCCTACCGCTCCAACCAGGGCGCGGGGCCTCAGCGGACCCCGTAGGTGGGCGCGGTCGTGCTGCCTCGCCCCGCTGCCGACCACGCATGAACCGTGATCCGCTCGACGTGGGCGTGCTTCTCGTCGTCGGCGCGGCTGAAGCGGACGGATTCGATCCGCTCGCCCGGCCCGAAGCGACGGCGGAGCACGGTCAGGTAGGCATCGAGCTTGTCCTGGGGGAACGGAGCGTCGTTGTCGCGATAGACCAGCAGCAGCAGGCGCCCGTCGCGCGGCGCGGCGATCTCACCCGCCGGCGGGGCCCAGCGGACCCGCCCCCCCGGAAGATATCGCCCGACGTAGTACTGCAGCGTGGCGGCCGAGCCCTGGAACGCCTCGACCTGCGGCGCCCGCCCGGACGCATCCTGCCAGGCCGGCGAGAGGAACACGACCCACCGATCGCCCGGTTGCGTCTCTCGCCCGAGGCGCCGCAGCGTGCGCCGGCAGCGCCGGGTGGGCAGCTTCTTGTAGGGCTCGACCGCGTCGAGCGCCATGCCGGCCACCGCCAACGTCGCGAGGACCAGCGCCGCGATCCGCAGCACGTTCGGCGCGTCGCGCGGGAGCGAGACGGCCTTGAGCACGGTCGCCAGCCCCACGCCGGCGAGGATGCAGATCGTCGGGGCGAGGTACTGGGCGACCCGCGCGCTGGTCCCGTACGGATAGAGGCGCAGCGCCGCCGCTGCGAACATCAGCGGAAGCGGACCCAGCAGCAGCACCAGCATGTCGCGACGCCCCCGCCGCCACAGCCGGACGCTCCCGACCACGACCAGAAGCAGCGTCGCCGTTGACCCGAAGTTCTTGCCCCCGATCGGATACGCCAGCATGTTCCCCGCATGCACCCGCAGGAACCACCACGGAAGCAGCCACGGACGCGACACCGGCGGCCAGGCGTCCTGCCAAGTGCCGATCCGTCGAATCGAGGCGGCGGCCTCGGCTTGCGCCCTGCCGTAGACCAGGTACATCGCCGCGAAGCTCGCCCCGACGACCAGCACGAAGGCGACCGCTCCGACCCACGCGCCGCGTGTCCGACGCTGCCACGCGACCAGCGCGACCAGTAGTCCGACCGCGCCGGCCACGAACACCGCCGGGTAGCTCAGCCACACGCTCGCCGCGCCGAACGCCGTCAGCGCCGCCCATCGCGCGGCGCTGCCCGTCCGGCGGCGTACCGCCCACGCCAGCAGGATCAGCACCAGCGCCGCCAGCAGGTCGGTCGCGTAGGGCTTGACCTCGGCCGCGTGACGAACCGGGTAGTACGACGCGGCGAACACGCCAACGATCAGCAGCGCCGTGTACCGCGGAAACTCCCGCCGCGCAAACCGCCACAACAGCACCACCGCCCCAAGCCCGCACGCCAGCGGAAACAGGCGCAGCGCGTATTCTGACAGCCCGACAACCCGCACCACGGCGAGCTGAGCCCACATGAAACCCAGCGGCGCGACCTGCCGGTGCGCCAGCGGGCGGACGAGCCCGGCGAAGTCCCGCGTCATCAGGTTGACGACGATGAACGCCTCGTCGCCCCAGATGGGAAAACCCACCCCGTAGCGCACCACGCGCCACGCCAACCCCAGCGCGACCAGCACCAGCATCAGCGTCTGCGGACGCGGCAGCGCGCGACGCACACGCCAACGCCATTTGACCAGCCCGGGTCGCTCTTCCATGGCGGGGGATTGTACCGACCGCCCCGCCCCCCGACAACCGGAGGGGCGGAGCGCCTTGACTCGCCGCCGGCGAAGCGCCGATAATCACTGCGCCAGACCGGCGGGTCGTGCGCGGCCCGTCCAGGCCGCACGAACCCCCGAACGCAAGGAGCGCCCCATGCCCGCACGCGCCGCCTGCATCGCTGCGCTGTCGGCCGCCCTCGCCCTGGCCGTTCCCGCGGTCGGACAGGACAAGCCCGCCTACGACGTGAGCTTCGCCTACCCCACCGGCGAGCACCTGCTGCGCTACGACATCGTGCAGAAGAACCGCGCCGGGACCACGAGCTCCGCCGACATGTCCATCACCACGCGGATGGACATCCCCCTCGACATCGCCGTCGGCGAGCCCGACAGCGCCCGCAAGGTCGCCATGACCGTCCGCCGCATCACCGCCACGGTCGTCGCCGGCGAGATGCACCGCATCGTCGACACCGACAAGCCCGAGACGCTGATGGCCGGGCTTCCGCTCGACGTGCTCTGCCAGGTCCCCTTCAACGCCCGGATCGCCCCCGACGGGCAAATTACCGAGTTCACCGGCGTCGCGAAATTCGTCGACAAGGCCGGCATGGGCGCCGACGACCCCGACGCCAGGGCCCAAGCCGTCAAGGCCGTCGGAAGCGGGCTCCGGCAGCTCCTCGTCGAGCCGGTGGTCTACCTGCCCGACGAGCCCGTCGCCGTGGGCGACAAATGGAAGGTGGACCGGAAGGTGTACGGCCTGCCGATCATGGGCGCCCAGAAGGTCCACGCCGAGAAGCTCACATGCACGCTGGCGAAGGTTCGCAAGACCGACGCCGGGCGTGTGGCCCGCGTGGAGATCGAGGGCACGACCGAGCTGCTGTCCGGCGGGACCGCGACCGACCCGAAGAAGCTCACCAAGACCGGTCACGCGGAGTACGACCTCGACTCGGGCGAGCTGGTCACCCATCACGTCGAGCTGTCCGGTGAGAAGACCGTCCCCATGGGCGACGAAGAGGTGACCTTCTCGGTCCGGACGACCATCGACGCCCAGCTCGACCCGCCGGCCGAGGACGAAACGCCCGGCGAGGGCGATGAGCCCCAAGGCGAAACCGAAAGCGAGTAGTAACGGCACATGGCAATTACTACCGGGAGCAAGGTATATTGAACAGGTCCAGGGCGAGACGACGGCTTTCCGGAGCTTGTCAGCGTCTTCGGATGTTCAATGTGCCCTGCTCCCCATAGTAATGCGGACAAACCCTGGAAATGGAAGAAGGATATTGCAGCTTCTGTAGACCTCTTCAATAACTGGTTTCTTAAGTTCGCTCCCAAAGCATACCGCGATACTCGCGTGCAGACGACCGAGGCAGTCAAGCGAACGCTCGATGATACGAGCGACCTGACCGAGCTCACGCCCGAGGTCCTGAAGGCTTGCCCGCGAGTCCTTGCAACGCTGCGCATGTCAACCTGTCCGCCAATTGCACGTGACCGACTCATCGGGCTTGCGAGCGTCAACAACAATCTCGTGACCGTAATGGAGAAGGGTAAGCTGCCCTCTCGCATGGATGCTGCAGAACTTGTCGAGCATATACGAAGGATTACGCGTACCGTCACCCAGCTGCTGGACACGGATATCTTCCCGTGGCTCAGCAACAAGACTAAACCAACCGAGGCCGAGCGATATCGCGCCGCCACCATCGTCGCCGACCGCCTCTGCGGTGCTGTTTCGGACCCGATAGTACGAAATGCTCAAGAACAGCGACAACTCGCTTTGATCAAGGATTTTCTCGATGACAAGGGATACCGCCCCGCCACGCCCGATCAACGCCAATCGTGGCGAGATATGCCCCGCGGAACCTATTGCCTACGCAGCAATGTGGTAATTAGGAATAACAGCGGAAACAGTGTGAATATGCCAATCGACGTCATTGTGCAGCCGATGGGGGCCGACGCCTGTGCGGTCCCGACACTCATCGAAGCGAAATCTGCTGGCGATTTCACAAACACCAACAAGCGCCGGAAAGAAGAAGCAACAAAGGTACATCAACTTCGCGCGACATACGGTAGTGATGTGCGCTTCATTCTGTTCTTGTGTGGCTATTTTGATAGCGTATACCTCGGATATGAGGCAGCGGAGGGCATCGACTGGATATGGGAGCAACCGCATCGAGGATATGAACGAATTGGGGCTGTAACCCATGAATATAGCGACGATCGAGAGTGCGCGTGTTGAGCAACAGACGCTGTTAGATAGCCGCAAGACCGCGGCTGAACGCAATCGCTTGGGCCAATTCGCAACGCCGCCGGCGCTGGCACTGCAAATCGCGTCGTACGCACGCACTCTTTGGAAGACACGCGGGGATAAGGTGCGCTTCCTCGATCCCGCTATAGGAACCGGCGCTTTCTATTCGGCTTTGCTGTAAACCTTCCCTGCCGATACTATTCAGCGCGCTACAGGCATTGAGATTGACCCTGCCTTTGCGCATACCGCTAAGCTGTTGTGGAACAATAGCAACCTCGAGATCGTGCAGGGTGATTACACACAGCAGACGCAGGTCTTCGGCAAGCGTTTCAATCTCGTCCTGACCAATCCCCCGTATGTGCGCCATCACCACCTCTCCCCCAAAGACAAGCGGAGGCTACAAGCTAGGATTGCAGAAGAACTCGGCCTCAGCATTAGCGGCCTGGCTGGACTCTATGTGCACTTTCTGCTCTTGACTCATCAATGGATGGAGGAAGGCGGTATCGGTATCTGGCTAATTCCATCAGAATTCACGAACGTCAATTACGGCATTGCTGTGCAGCGATACTTGACGGAGCATGTACGGCTGCTCCACATGGGGGTGTATGTTCTTGTCTGTAAATTGATGTAGAGCGTCCGGTCAAGGCGTGGCGGAGCGTAGCGGAGCCACGCCTTGACCGAACGAGGGCTTGCCAAGGCGGGCCACGTCGTTCCAATACGAAGAATGTCGGCCAATCTCTTCGAAAGGAACCAACATGGCCCGCAACGACATCGTACTCGATCAACTCGTGGAACTCATCAACCAGCACGGCGGCAGCGAGGCATTTGCCCAGGCCATCGGAACGCTCATGAACTTCGCCATGCAGGTCGAGCGCGCCGAAGCCCTCGGCGCCCAGCCGTACGAACGCACCGATGCCCGCCGCGGCTACGCCAACGGCTTCAAGCCCAAGACCCTCCGCGGCCGCCTGGGCGAGATCCCCGTTCGCATTCCTCAGGTCCGCGGCGATGTGAGCTTCTACCCCTCGGCCCTGACCAAAGGCCCCCAGGTCGAGCGGGCTTTGAATCTCGCCGTTGCCGAGATGTACGTCCAGGGCGTCAGCACCCGCCGGGTCGAGCCGATCCTCAAGAAGCTCGTCGGCCACGGCATCAGTTCGACCACCGTATCGAAGGCCGCCGCGGAGCTCGATGAGACGCTCGAGGCCTGGCGGCAGCGGTCGCTGGGCGAGCAGGCGGTCCCGTATCTGATCCTTGACGCCCGGTACGAAAAGGCCCGTCTTGAGGGGGTTGTCCGCGATGTGGCCGTGCTGATCGCCATCGGCGTGTTGGCCGACGGACACCGCAGCGTGCTGGGCGTGAGCGTCTCGCTGTCAGAGGCGGAGGTCCACTGGCGCGACTTCCTCGAGGCGCTGCTGAGGCGGGGGCTACACGGCGTCGAATTGATCACCTCCGATGACCACGCAGGCCTCAAAGCGGCCCGCAAAGCCGTCCTGGGCTCGGTGCCCTGGCAGCGATGCCAGTTCCACCTGCAGCAGGACGCCCAGGCCTATGTGCCGAGACAGTCCATGCGGGCCGAGGTCGCCGAGGCGATCCGCGACGTGTTCGACGCCCCCGCGCTGGACGTCGCCGAGCAGCGCCTCAAGGCCGCCGTCGCGTCCTATCGCGAATCGGCGCCGGAACTGGCGATCTGGATGGAGGAGAACCTGCCCGAGGGTCTGAGCGTCTTCGGAATCCCTAAGCCCCATCGGCGACGGCTGCGGACGAGCAACTGGCTGGAGAACCTCCAGGGCAAACTACGAAAGCGAACGTCGGTTGTCGGCCTGTTCCCGAACACCGCATCGATCCTGCGACTGGTATCGGCCATGCTCCGCGAAACCGACGAAGCCTGGCTGACCGGGAAACGATACCTCAACATGAACCCCCAACCGGACGACTGACCCGCCTATGGCAACCGCCCATATTTACAGAAAGAATCTTGCACAGCCGATAACCCACTGACAAAGCAAGAGGTTGAGCCTTCTTTTCAAGACCTATTCATCCGCAAACCTGACGCAGAGCCGAAAAAATCCCTCCGTTTGAGGAACGGAACTCAAACTGAGGGGTTTTTCGGCAAGTTCAATCATGGCAAGGCCCTCCCGAGGT
>JBKHJB010000124.1:0-6912 GCA_046538345.1 Phycisphaerae bacterium | reverse complement strand
TGCCCGCCCCGGCAGAGCACGGCCTGGGGGTGCAGCTCATACTTGACGCCATCTACAAATCCGCCCAGCGCGGGCGCGAGGTAAAGATACCCAAACCCACCGGCCGAGGGTGAAAAGAGCATCGTGTCCCAATACGGCAACGTTTCTCTATCGCAGACGCCGGTAAAGCCATGACGGTTTGGAGAGGTTAGCCCCCTTCACCATGGTTGCCCGAAGGAATCGTAAGGTGACGTTGGCCGGACGTGACAATTAGCTTAAAATAGATTGTTGAGAATAAGGGGTGGCGATGAAGGCCCGAGAGCTGATACGGATGATTGAGCGAGACGGTTGGTATGAGGTTCGCTCGAAAGGCGGCCACCGTCAGTTTAAGCATCCGACCAAGCGAGGCCGAGTTACCATCCCGGGCAACCTGGGCAAAGATGTCCCTACCGGAACGTTGAACAGCATCTTAAAGCAAGCCGGGCTGAAATAGCCGTCGGGAGAAACAACATGCACCACGCAAGAAAATATCTTGTGATAATCGAACGAGGCGAGGACGGCAGCTTCAGCGCTTACGTTCCCGACCTGCCCGGCTGCGTCGCTGTAGGACAGGACACGCCCGAGGCGGCCAAAAAGCTCGTTGCCGAGGCGATCGAGTCGCACATCGAGGGCATGGCCGAGGACGGGCTACCCATTCCAGAGCCGAGCAGCCGGGCCGAGTACGTAGAAACAGCCGATTAGTCCCTATCCGCTAATGGCACTTCCCGCCGACCCAGACCGGCATGATCGGGAACTGCACGGCGGCGCGAGGTGAAGATGCCGAAACCCACCGGCCGAGGGTAACCCCGGGGGCTGGAGAACACGAATTACACCAATGCTCGCGAATGGCACGAATGTTTACTTGTGCCTCGGCACAATCCGCGTGAGCGATCGGTCGGCCTCTACGGTAGCGTCATGTTGTTGCGGTGGACGACCTCGTCGTAGGGCTTCTCGCCGAGGACTTTCGCGATCTGATTGGTCTTGAGTCCCTTTATCTTCTCGACCTGCTCGGACGAGTAGTTCGTCAGCCCGCGGGCGACTTCCTTGCCCGAAGAATCCACGATGCTGACGGTATCGCCTTTTGTGAACCTGCCGGATACCGAAGCTATCCCCGACGGCAGCAAGCTCCGGCCCTTTCTGGTAAGGGCGCGGACGGCGCCATCGTCTATAACGATTTTGCCGGCCGGTCTGGACGCCTGCCCTATCCAGCGCTTGCGTGAGGACATCTTGCGTTTCGCCGGTACGAAGACCGTGCCCACGGGCTTGCCCGCCAACAGCTTCCGCAGGACGTTCGGCGTCCGGGCATTGGCTATGGCGACGGCCTCTCCGGCACGGGTCACCATACCCGCGGCCGAGAGCTTGCTGCTCATACCGCCGGAGCCGCGACGGCTTCGACCGCCGCCGGCGAGCGACAGCGCTTCGTCGTCCACGCCGTCGATTACGTCCACCACCTCCCCCTCGGCGAGCACACCATCCACCACCGTCAGCAGCACCAGCAAATCCGCGTGCAGCATCGTCGCCACCAGCGCGGCGATGATATCGTTGTCCCCGTAGCGAATCTCATCGACGGCGACGGCGTCGTTCTCGTTGATAATCGCCAGCGCGCCGACCTCCCCCATCGCCGCCAGCGTGTTGCGGATGTTCAGATAGCGCGTGCGGTTCTCGAAGTCCTCCCGCGTGACCAGCACCTGCCCCACGCGGATGCCGTGCCGCGCGAAAGCGTCGTGAAAGGCGCGCATGAGCTGACCTTGTCCGACGGCGGCCGCCGCCTGGAGCATGGGCAGTGTCCTGGGACGCTCCGACAGAGCCAGCTCGCCGACGCCCGCGCCGATTGCGCCACTGGCGACGAGCGACACCGAGATGCCGCTTTCCATGGCCTGGGAAATCTGCCGCGCCAGCGAGGAAATGACCTTACGGTCGGGTCGGCCTGTCTCGTCGGTAATCGCATCGGTACCGACCTTGACCACCACGCTGTGTGCGGCGGCTATGACATTCTGTCTCAACGTTGTACCGGGCATCTCAACGATTCTCCGGA
The DNA here is from genome assembly GCA_046538345.1 of Phycisphaerae bacterium. Lineage (GTDB taxonomy): Bacteria > Planctomycetota > Phycisphaerae > SM23-33 > SM23-33 > PUND01. The sequence goes on along the minus strand of JBKHJB010000124.1, from coordinate 4,859 downwards.
ATCCGCTCTGTGGCGATTGCGCCGGGGGCGACCGCCGGCTCGCGTCCGAGCACGCGGCAAATCATCTCGACGTTTCGCCGCGTAGCGCCCTGGCGGGACTGCACGAAACGCTGGGCGCTCCGGCCGGCCTGGCGGGCAGAGGCGGTCTCCGAAAGCCAGCGGCAGAGCTGTTCGATAAGCTCGTCGGCATCGGCGACACGCATGCAACCGTTGGCGGCCAATTCGTCCGCCTGCGGAAAGTTGAACGTGTGAGGCCCGAAGGCGGTCGGCTTGCCCAAAGCGGCCGCCTCTATCATGTCCGAGCCGCCCATCGGCACCAGCGACCTTCCGACAAACACCGCCTCCGCCAATGCGTAGAACGCCCGCAGCTCCCCCATCGTGTCGCCCAGAAGCACTGCGTCGTCGGACCGGTCGCCGGCGGTCCCGTCGGGTCGCTGCGACCGGCGGACCACCGACCGGCCGGCCTGGGCTATCAGACGCGCGACCTCGTCGAACCGCTCCGGCTTGCGCGGAACTATTGCAAGAACCGCTTCCGGGACACTCCGCTGGAGTGTGTCCAGCCGCTCCAGCAGGAGCTTTTCCTCGCCGGGACCAGTGCCGCCGGCGACAACGAGCTTGTCCGTCTGGCGCAGTCCCATAGCGGCGGCCAACTCGTCCTGGCCCGACACGCGGTCGGCGACGTCGGCGGTATCGTACTTCATCATGCCGGTAAGGTGGATCTTATCGGCATCTGCGCCCAGCGAGCGGAAAAGCTCCGCGTAGCTTTCGTCCTGCACTCCGATGGCGGACAACCGGTTAAAGAGCTTACCCGCAAGCCGGCCCAGCTTGCGGTAGCCGGGATAGCCCTTGTCTCGGCTCATCCGCCCGTTGACGACCACCGCGGGTATATCCCGCCTGTTGCACGCCGCGAGGAAGTTCGGCCAGATGTCGCCCTCCATCAGCACCACCAGCTCCGGACGGACGCGGTCCAGTGCGCGGGCGACCGAGAGCGTAAAATCCATCGGCCAATGAAAGACCTTGTGTTCCGGCGCGAAGTGCTTCCGCGCCGTGGCGAATCCGGTGTCGGTGGTGGACGAGACAACCACGCGGTAGTCAGGCAACTGACTGTGCAACTCCGCCACCAGCGAGCGGGCCGCGTTGATCTCGCCCACGCTGACGCCGTGGACCCAGATGACCGGCTGAAACCCGTAGCTCACCGGCGCGGCCCCCATCCGCTCGGAAACCCCGCGGCGGTAGCGCCCGTGGCGGACCATGCGATACAGCCACAGCGGACTGCCCGCCGCCAGCGCCAGCGCGTAACCAACATCAAGTAAAGGACCGATCATGCACGCAAGTATCGTCCGCTTGTCCGCAAGTGTCAATTCCGCCGACGGCAGAGCCGCGCCGGCGTCATAGACTCAGCCACGGCCGAGACTGCTAACCGCCCAGTTCCCGACTGCGAGCGGCCGCTGCGCGGACAGCGGAGATGAGCGAGCCCTTCACGCCGGCGGCGTCGAGTGTTTCTATCGCCTTCTGCGTGGTCCCGCCCGGACTGGTCACGCGGTCGCGGAGGGTCTGCGGGCTTTCGCCTGTTTCTTCGAGCAGCTTGGCAGCCCCGGCGCAGGTCTGCCTGGCAAGCAGCGCCGCGGTGTCCGGCTCCAGCCCCTCGGCCACACCGGCGGCGACCATTGCCTCGATGAGGTAGAAGAAATACGCCGGTCCGGAACCGGAGACGGCCGTCACGGCGTCCATCATATCCTCGGTGACAGTCACGGCCTGTCCGGCGGACTCGAGCAGTCGGCGGGTCCAGCTCAGGTCCTCTTCCGCAGCCCGCGGGCCGGGCGCCACTGCGGACATGCCCGCGCCTGCGAGCATCGCCGTGTTCGGCATGACGCGGACTATGCGCCCTTTGCCGCCCAGCCCGACGTCGATAGCTGACGTGCCCACGCCGGCGGCTATGCTTATCACCGTCGCGTCGTCGGCCACGTGCGGCGATATGGACTCCAGCACGCCGGCAATCTGCTGCGGCTTGACCGCCAGCAGCACGCGCCGAGAAGCCGCGACTACGGCATTATCCGCTGACGCCTCCGCGCCCAACTCGTCGCGGAAAAGCCGTCTCCGCGACTCGTCCGGATCGGCCGCCATGATCTCGCCGCTTTGCAGCACGCCGGCGGAAATCGCTCCGCGTACCATCGCCTCGGCCATGTTGCCGGCGCCGATTACGCCAAGCTGCACATTCGCCATATCTCCACCTCCGTCACGAGCGTACATTGACCGGCCACCAAGTGGAAGACGCAGTTAAGCGCCACCCTTGCGCGCCTCGCGCTCGATGCGCCGGAATCTGGACATGTTTTCGCACAGCCGCGACGCACGATTTCGCACCATCCAGAGGCGGCGGAAATCCTCGGCCGGTTCGGCGATGTCATCGGCCAGACGGCGCAGCTCCGTGCGGCGGACCCGCCGGCCTGCTCTCAGTCGGCGCGCAATCATCGCCCGGCGGCATGCCAGCACATCCATTTCCGCCGCAACTGCCAGTTCTCGGACCGCCGTCGCCTCGAAATCGTCCAGGTTCTCCGATGGTCGCGGGACAAAGTCCTTCTGCGACAAATCGCCGACTATCCGCTCCAGCCCGTCGCCGTCTATTGCATCAATTCGACTGCGCTTTCGCGAGCGCGGCAGCAACGGCTCAAACAGAACGTGGTACAAAGCGCAATTGTCGCCGCTCTCACCGGCCGCATCGCGATAGGTCGTGCCCAACCGCCGCATGGCGCGGGCCAGTTGTCCGTCGGCGTCGGCAAGTACCTGCCGGCAGAAGCGCTCGGTGAACGTTTCGTCGTCCACGCCCCGTCCATGCCAGGCATGGGCAGCCCCGTGGGCGAACCCGTGCAAGCTCACCCCCAGGAAGTTTCGGTGTCCGTTGTCGCCCCAGTCTGTGTTGAGCAGACCCTCTGCGCCGTATCTTCGCCCCTTCGCCGCGAAGTCGGAGACGTTGGCGACGGCATTGTCCAGCCGTGAGCCGTGACTCTGCCAGGCGCTCGTGCCGGGGCACACCACGAATTGCCTGCCGGCGTCCGCAAGCTCCGCGGTGCGGGCGATTCGCTCCCCGCCGGCGTCGTACTCCCAGTTCAGCAGCACAAGCTCTTCGGGAAGCTCGCCCAGCAGCTCGGGATACTGCATCACGATATCCGCCCAGGCGTTGGTTCTCTTGTCAAAGAGGCGGCACAGCTTGTGCAACTCCAAAAGGAACTCCAGGTAAAGCCGTCCGACGCCGATTTTCTCCGCCCTCGGCCGACTGCGCCCCCTGCCCAGCTCCCACGTCTCGTCGCAGCAGATGTTGAAGTCGTCCACCTCGAAAAGCGGCACGAATTCTTCATAAAGCTCGGCAACGAACCGCAGCGAGTCGCGGTCCGTCGGGCACAGTGTCGTTCCGCCGGGATGTCCCCAGAAGCCCGGAAGCTCCGCGAGCCGGCGGAACTTCGGTATGCGGAGTATCTTCTCCATGTGCCCGAAGCTTGCCAGCGAACCGACGAATCGCATGTGATGCCGCTTGCAGTGTCGCTGCAGCTCGAGGAAATCCTCGGCCGTGAACGGACTGTACCCCCGACCTATCTCGGGATACCGGCGGAAGGCGAAGACGTTCTCGACGTAAAGCTGAAGCTCGTTGACTTTCCAGTGGGCCAGCCGCTCGATGAGTTGCTTGAGCGTACCGACGGTGGGCACCTTGCCGCGGGAGCAGTCGTGGTAAACACCACGGCGGGTGAAGTCCGGCTCGTCGTCGATCCGACAGCACGGAATCGCCCCGCCATGAATGCCGAGAAGGTCACGCAGCGTCCCCAGGCCGTAATAGGCCCCGGCGTCGGACGACGCAGTTACACGTATGCGGTCCTTGCCGACCGTCAGCCGGTATCCTTCCGGGTGCTTGACGGATGGGTCGCGGATGACGGCGACGGCCGATGCCTCCCCACCAGCCGGCGCGACTGACGGTTTAAGCCCCAGGCGGCGCAGGTCGGAAGCTAGCTGCTCCAGGGGCAGCCGGTCCGCATCCGCGGCGGCGGCGAGGACGGGTTCTTTCGGCCAGTCCATAGTCCCCTCGCCGCGGCGACATCGCCTTACGGGCACAAGTAATTCATCGGTAGGCATGTGGGCGATCCTGCTCGATACTTGGTCGCGTGACCGAAGGCGTCTATCATGAAAGTGCGTCCGAATCAAGGCACGCGAAAGGCCGCTGAAACATGAGACGACCGAAAACCCTTATAGCCATGTCCGCCGCGATAGTGGCGGTTGCCCTGGCGGCGCTGACGGCTGTACACGTTCTCGCCAACGACGCCCCGGAAGCCAGGCCGCTGCCCAGGCCGAAAGAGGAAATGTCGATGTCACTCCAGGAGACACTTTCAAAGCGACGGTCTATAAGGAACTACAGCGATAATCCCGTGAGTGAAGAGCGCATTGCCCAACTGTGCTGGGCGGCGCAGGGCATAAGCGACCGGCGGCGCGGCTTCCGCACGGCGCCGTCGGCCGGCGCTTTGTATCCCCTGGAACTTTACGTCGTCACCGCCGACGGTGTAAGCCGCTACGTCCCGGAACAACACGCAGTCCAGCGGCACTCCTCCGGCGACGTCCGCAGTCGCCTGGCGGCGGCCGCCCTGCACCAGTCCTCGGTCGAGAATGCACCAGTGGTGTTCGTTTTTGCGGGCGTCTTCAAGCGGACTGAAAGCAAGTACGGCGAGCGGGCTGAACGTTATGTCTGGATGGAGACGGGGCACGCCGCGCAGAATCTGCTGCTGGCGGCGACGGCGATGGACCTCGGCGCCGTGCCCGTCGGCGCATTCCGCGACGAACAGGTCGCCGAGGTTCTGTCACTACCGGAGGACCATCGGCCG
>JBKHJB010000123.1:0-7020 GCA_046538345.1 Phycisphaerae bacterium | reverse complement strand
TGGCTGCGTCAATCCACTGCTTGCCGAATGCTATGAGCAGGGCAATCGGTTTTCAAGCCGGCAACTAGGTTGGCCGGCACGGCCAGGTTCCCTCGTACCAGCCGTGGAGTTTCGAGACTATTTCCGGCGGCGCCGAGCCGGTAAGCCCGTGCAGCCGGCGTTCGATCGCACGGTCGATAATGCTCAGGTGAGCCGGCGAGCGGTGATGGCTGCGTGCGTGGCGCATCGCCTCCAGGTCGCCGGCACACATCTTGCGCGTGAGCGCCTCCACCCGCTCGCGATATCCGTGTTCCCACTGGTGGTCCACGACGGTGTCGAACCAGTCCTTCACAGCCGGTCGGCTCGTCAGCGGCTCGCTCATCGCCTCCAGCAGCGTAACGAACCGCCGCAGCGGCTCCGTCGGGAGCTTGCTCAGCCCCGCGGCTGCGTCGATGAGATACGGCACGAGCGTCAGATTCGTAAGTTGGCAACCCGCGAAACGGGCCGAGACCATGTATCCGTCCTGCGTGCGTGGGGGTATTTCGTTTGCCACCGACTCGGAGGGTCTGAATATGAAGTTGCCTGTGCTGAAGACCACGGGCACTTTCGCGCCGTCGGCTCGCTTCAGCAGTGTCATGCCCTGCGGCACGTGGGGGTGGTGGCCGACGATTAAATCCGCGCCGGCGTCGGCTATCGCCAGTACGCGGTCGTACCAGTACAACGAGGGTACGGGGATATACTCCCTGCCGCCGTGGACGACTACGACGGTTACATCCGTCTGCCCGGCGAGTCGGCGGACGCGATCGAGCACGTGGATATCCATAGCCGGCGCCACGCCGGGCGAATCTGGTTCGGCGTCGCCTTCCTCGCGGTCGGCGAAGCTCAGCAGCCCGACGCTCACTCCGCCGCGTTGCATAATCAAAGGCCGGACCGCCGCCTCCAGGTCCATGCCCGCACCGACGGTTTCCAGACCGGCCGAGCGGCAAAGCTCCAGCGTTCCGGCAAGTCCTTCCGGCCCATAGTCGAAGGCGTGGTTGTTGGCCAGTGTCGCAACGTGGAAGCCGGTCTGCCGCAGTGCCGCCGCGGATTCCGGGCTGCCCTTGAGGTTCGGACCGTCCTTGGGGATGGGGCTTCCGCCGTCCAGAACGCACTCCAGGTTCACAACCGCGAGGTCCGCGCCGCGGATGTGTTCCAGCAATCCGTCGTAGAAGTCCGCGGGGTCTTTCTCGGCCGCGTCCGCGAAGCAGCGGCACGATGCCCAGTCGCCGGCGACGGTAAGCGACCAGTGCCGCCCGTTGCCGGCCGATTTCTCCGCGGTCGGCAGGCCGACCTCGATGCAGCCGTCGTCGGTCGGTGTCAACTCCGGCGCGACGCACCTGTCGGAGGTCTCGCCGGGCTTGGATGTGTGCGGTGTGCTCAAATTCACCTCCGTTGGCGCCCGCGGGATTACCGCAGCCGGACCGGTAGGGGTGGGATTCGAACCCACGGAGCCCCGAAGGGCTCACCGGTTTTCAAGACCGGCGCCATAAACCGCTCGGCCACCCTACCTTAGGCGGCGGCGTCCGGATCGGTGCACTGACGACCGCCGAGTAAGTCCAATTTATCGCTCTGCGGGGGCTTACGCAAGCTCAACCACATATGCGTCAGGCCCCAGGGGAATCGTATATTCCGACCGGAGACGAAGGGAATGCATCGGGGCAGATAGGAGGAGGACCGTGAGGATGGACGCACCGATGTGGGTGGCGATGGCGGTGGCGGCGGCGTTGCTGGCGTGCGTGGCCTACGCCGCCCGTATCTCCATACAGCATGCTGAGGCGGGCATTGACCAGCGGCGCGAGCCGGGTACATATTCCGAGCGTGTGATGGAGGCGATCGAGCAGACCGAGGCCGAGATGTCCGGTCGGTCCTCGCACCGTCGCTGAAGCCGCCGGCAGGGGGTTTTGCCGGTCTGGAAACTGCCGTAATGGCAACCCAACGGGCCATATAATGCGCTTTGACAGCCCGGCTACCCACTCTGCGCGCGCAAGTCCTGTGACTTCCGCAGCTTGTTCCAGGCACGGTGTTTGCTGTCTCGTAGAGAGGAAGTTTCCATGCGCAAACGAGGTGACAACACATGAGACTGGATAAACTTACGGTAAAAGCACAGGAAGCGTTGACCGAAGCCCAAGCCGCCGCTTCAGATGCGGGGCACGCCAATATAACTCCGCTGCACCTGCTCAGCGCGATGCTGGAGCAGGAAGATTCACTGACGGCCCGGCTGCTGGAGAAGGTTGGCATACCCACCGAGCGTATTCGATCTGTGATATCATCGGAGCTTTCCCGTCTGCCGAGTCAGTCCTCCGGAGGGGGAATGGGCATGGACACCGCGCTGAACAAGGTTCTCGATCGCGCGGAGAGCGAATCGCGCGAACTGGGCGATGAGTACGTCTCCGTTGAGCATATGCTGCTGGCGCTGGCGGAGGAGTCGTCCAACGCCAAGGAAGTGCTCTCCACGCTTGGAGCCGAGAGGGACACGATTCTCTCGGCTATGCGCGAGGTCCGTGGCTCCCAGCGCGTGACCGACCAGAACCCCGAGGATAAGTACGAGGCGCTGGAGCGATACGGCCGCGACCTCTGCGAGATGGCGCGCGAGGGTAAGCTCGACCCGGTCATCGGCCGCGACGACGAGGTCCGTCGCTGCATGCAGGTACTCAGCCGACGGACGAAGAACAACCCGGTACTTGTCGGCTCGGCGGGTGTCGGTAAGACGGCTATCGTGGAGGGACTCGCCCAGCGGATAGTCAACGGCGACGTGCCTTCCGGGCTTTCCAACCGGCGTGTGGTGGCGCTGGATATGGGCGCTCTGCTTGCCGGTGCGAAATACCGCGGTGAGTTCGAGGACCGTCTCAAGGCGGTCATTCAGGAGGTGGTGCAGTCCGAAGGACAGATCATCCTGTTCATCGACGAGCTTCACACGGTGGTCGGCGCCGGGGCCGCCGAGGGCGCGATATCCGCCGGCAACCTCATCAAGCCGGCGCTGGCGCGCGGCGAGCTGCGGTGCATCGGCGCAACCACTCTGGACGAGTACCGCAAGAACATCGAGAAAGACGCCGCCCTGGAGCGACGATTCCAGCCGGTGCTGGTGGACGAGCCGAGCGTTGAGGAGACCATCGCGATTTTGCGAGGTCTGAAGCCCCGCTACGATGCCCACCATGGCGTGCGGATACAGGACTCCGCACTGGTCTCGGCCGCCCGGATGTCAAAGCGCTACATCACCGAACGGTTCCTGCCGGACAAGGCGATTGACATCATCGACGAGGCGGCCAGTCGGCTGCGGATTGAGAACGACTCCATGCCCGCTGAGCTGGATGAGCTGAAGCGGCGCATTGCACAGCTTCAGATAGAACGCGAGGGTCTGCGCAAGGAGACCGACGACGCCAGTCGTCAGCGCCTGGCGGACCTGGAGCAGCAACTGGCCGACCTGCAGGAGCAGTTCGACGCCCTGCAGGCCCGCTGGCAGCAGGAGAAAGAGGGTTTGGACCGCGTCAAGGAGATTAAGAACGCCCTGGAGCAGAAGCGCACGGAGCTGGAGCAGGCCCAGCGCGGCGGCGACTGGGAGACCGCCGCCCGCATCCAGTACGGCGACATTCGCGAGCTGGAGGCGGAGCTTCAGCAGCGTGAGCAACAGATGCGGGAGGTCCGCGAGCAGGGCGGTCTGACCAGCGAGGAGGTCACCCCCGAGCACGTCGCGGAGGTGGTCGCCAAGTGGACGGGCATACCGGTCGCGAAGCTCATGGAGTCGCAGCGGCAGAAGCTGATGCACATGGAGGACCGCCTGCGCGAGCGCGTCATCGGACAGGACGATGCGCTTTGGGCGGTCTCCGAGGCCGTTCGCCGCAACCGCGCAGGTCTGGGCGACCCGCGCAGACCCATCGGCAGTTTTATCTTCCTCGGGCCTACGGGCGTCGGCAAAACAGAGTTGTGCAAGGCGCTGGCGGAGCTGCTGTTCGACACCGAGGACGCCATGATCCGTATCGACATGACGGAGTTCATGGAGCAGCACTCGGTGGCCCGGCTGATAGGCGCTCCACCCGGGTACGTGGGCTACGAGGAAGGCGGCCGACTGACCGAAGCGGTCCGGAGGCGGCCTTACTCGGTGATACTGTTCGACGAGATCGAGAAGGCCCACAAGGACGTCTTCAACGTGCTGCTGCAGGTGCTCGACGACGGGCGACTGACCGACGGGCAGGGCAGGACAGTCGATTTCCGCAACTGCATCATCGTAATGACCAGTAACATCGCCTCGGAATATATCCATCAGCTCGCCGAACAGCAGGCCGAGCACTGGGAGATAGAGGCCCGGTTGAAGGACGCTCTGAAGCAGCACTTCCGGCCGGAGTTTTTAAACCGCATAGACGAGGTCATCGTCTTCCACTCGCTGAGCCGTGAGGACCTCAAGGGCATCGTGGACATCCAGGTCCGCCAGCTTGCCGAACGGCTTGCCGATCGGAACATCGGCATCGAGCTGACCGACTCGGCGAAGGAGCTTCTCAGCGAGCTGGGCTGGGATCCGACATTCGGAGCGCGTCCGCTGAGGCGGGTCATTCAGCAGAAGCTCGAGAACGAGCTTGCCCGTCGCATGCTGGCGGGTGAAATCCGCGACGGCGCGAAGGTTGAAATCGACGCCGAAGGCAAAAGTTTCTCCTTCGAGGCGGAGAACGTCGCTACGAGTCAACGACAGGCCGCCACTGCGGGCGATACGGATTCGTCCGAGACCATCGAAGGCGAGATTGTGGAATAAGCCACGGCTTTGATAGTGGAGCAGGCCACGGCTTTAGTCGTGGTATCCGAAGGCGGATACATTTACATGAAGCCCGTTTCAACGGGCTTTAGAATGTGGCTTCAGCCGTCTTTGCCGGCATTCGCGCAATTCATGTGAATCTGCCATCTCTTTGCCCGGTAACACGCTCCGAGCGGGGAGATTCGGCCACGCTCGAATAGTCCGGCGGTCTCAGACGCGGCGGACGACGCCCACGACGACGCCCTGTATGTTCACGTTCCGCGTGTAGATGGGCTGGTAGTCCGGGTTCGCCGGCTGGAGGCGGATGCGGTTGCCTTCCTTGTAGAATTTCTTGAGGGTGGCTTCTCCCTCCGGCAGAAGCGCCACGACCGTCTCGCCGTTATGGGGGGTGTTGCGCCGCTCGCAGATGACGTAGTCGCCGTCGCGTATCTGCTCGTCTATCATGCTGTTGCCGGTCACTTCGAGCACAAAGGTGTCCTTGCCGCTGTCGAACATCTCCTCGATGTCCAGGTGCTCGACGTCCTCCACCGCCTCGATCGGTTCACCGGCGGCGATGCGCCCCGCCAGTGGGATGCGCGTGGGGCGTTGCTCGGACAGCTCGAACTTATCAGAGACCTGTAAAGAGCGTGCCTTGTGCTTCGCTCCGCGATCTAGAACGCCTTTTTCCACCAGTGCTTTTACGTGTTCGAAGACCGTGACTTTTGTACACCCCAGGTGATCGCCGATCTGCTGCATGGTCGGGGAATAACCCTCTCGACGGCGAAACTCCCTGATGTACCGCACTATGCTCAACTGTTTCGGTGTCAGCGTTGTTTCCATGCCGATTCTCCTTCGGTGCGTCCGCCGCCAGCACATAGCCGCGATCGGCCGTCATCTCCGCAGCCGCGCCGCGGCGCGCGACCGCCTTCAGCGGCGCCGAACGCACCGCAACTACGCTCTTGTCCGCAGCCGCTGCGGCGCGACGACGTTTCAGTGCGTCCCGGGCGGTGCCGGCCAATCGCCGGATTGTCCGCCAAGCCGCCGCCGTCAGCGACATGCCCTTGTCCCTGCGGCCCAAGCCGTCCGGACCAATGCTCACCAGCGGTATCTCTTGCTGAACTCTTACGCCGGCTCGGACATCCCAGGGCTGCTCATCCGCCAACGGCTGGGCCGTCGGCGGATAGACCTCGACATAATCACCACCGGGACCGAACTGACACAATGGTGCATCCTGCATGGTTGGCCGGCATCCTTTCCGTGAAGCTCTCGCCCATCCGGGCACAAACAAACATCCGCACGGGCAAACACCACCGGCTACCCGCGCCCAACGTACCCGAACATCGGCCAAACCACAACGGAAAGTTTAGCTTTTTTGGAAGGTGTGTCAGTGCAGGGGATTGGGAGCCGTTTTGTCGTCGCCGGTGTGGCGGATTTACTGTTTGGCCTGGATGAGTTCGGCCACGCGCCGGGGCGAAAGCTCCTCCAGCGAGTCCACCACAGTGTCTGCGTGTTCGGCGAGCTTCCCGCGCGGGGCGGTCCCGGTTATGCCGACAGCGGCCATGCCGGCGCGGCGGGCGGCCTGCAGACCCGCGACGGCGTCCTCGATGACGGCGCAATTGGCCGGGGGGACTCCGAGCTTCTCGGCCGTCGTCAAAAAAACCTCCGGGTCCGGCTTTCCGCGGGAGACTTCGTGCCCGTCAACCGTCGCGGCGATGCGCTCACCGCCGCGGAGCTGTTCAAGCACCACCCGGACGTTCTCGGGTGGTCCGGAAGAGCCGATAGCCATTGCGAAGCCCGCCTGGTGCAGGGCTTCGATAAGCTCGGCCGATCCGGGCATCTGCGGGAAGTCCTCCCGCAGTATGTCGCGGTAGTACTGCTCTTTCTCTCCGTCCCAGCGTGGGATTTCTTTCTCGTCCGCCGCTGCGGGCCAGAGGCGGCGGATTATCTCGCGGCTGGTCATGCCGAAGGTGTCGGCGAACTGCTGCTCGGTCATCTCCAGCCCGTGCGCCTCGGCCAGCTTTCGCCACGACTCGTAGTGCGCCCGGTAGCTGTCTATCAGCACGCCGTCCATATCGAAGATCACGGCTTTTTCCGCCATCAGGTCCACCTCCGTTGATTGCTCGGGACGTTATATGGAAACAATCCTGCGGGCAAGGGGTTTACTATCGTCGGGGCGTCCATAGACTGGAATTCCAGCGAATTCACCCACACACCGGACGACAGGAGAGCAACAACATGCCCGCAGCAAAGACTCGCTACGCACAGGTCGGCATCGGCGGCCG
>JBKHJB010000009.1:0-29618 GCA_046538345.1 Phycisphaerae bacterium | reverse complement strand
TCTAAAAGGGCAAAAAAGAGGCCCGCAGCCGACCGGCCACGGGTCTCGATAGGTGTGGGTAATTTTCGGAGTTCACCGGAGGCGGGCCCCACCGGTTGCTATCGGGGCTCACGTTTGATTTTCAGGCGGCGGGGCCGCCTCCGGCGAAACTCCGCTTTTTACTTCTAGCCAAGCAACTGCAGCGCCATCTGCGGCATGGAGTTGGCCTGCGCCAGCATACTCACGCCTGCCTGCGAGAGCACCTGGTTCTGCGTCATGGCAGCCATTTCGGTGGCGACGTCCACATCGGAGATTCGCGACTCTGCCGAGAGCATGTTCTCCGACTGGATATCGAGCACGCGTCCTGCCTGCTCCATGCGGTTCATCAGGTAACCGAACTCTGCACGGATGGCGTCCTTGGCGTCGATCGCGTCGTCCAGCGCACCCAGTGCTGCCTGGGCTTTGGTGTCCGAATCGATGCTGATAGCTGTTCCGCTGCCGTCTTCCGTGGACCACTCGGATGCCGCCAACAGGTCTTCGTCCAGCGTAGCGGTGTGGCTGACCGTCAGCGTCTCAGTGCCGCCGTACTCGGCGGAGACCTTTATGGTGCTCAGACCCGTCTGTTCGTCGGTGACGATCTCGGCGGCGTCGTAATCCTCCTGAGCACGGCTGGCGGAGTTGATGGCATCGACCAGATCGCTCATGGAGTACGTCTGGGTGGTCAGGCCTACCGTCAGCGTGCCCTGGTTGGTAAAGTTGAAGTTCAGGTCGCCGCTGCTGGTTACGTCGATCCAGCCCGCGGCCGAAGGGTCTTCGACCGACGACATGATGCTACCGTATGCCTTGGTGCCGCCAACGCCCAGACCGGCCGCGGTGGTGTCCTTGGCCTCGACCTGGATGACGTTGGTGTTGTCGCCGACGTGGATGTCGTAGCTCGTGCCGGTGGGATCATTCAGCAGGAAGTTTCCGTTAAACTCGGCACTGTCGGCGATGCGGTCGATTTCCTCGACCAGCTCCTGGAACTCGGCGTCCATCAATTCCCGCTGGTCGTCGTTATACGTACCGGTTGCGGACTGCTCGGCAAGCTCCTTCATACGAACAAGGATCTCGTCGATGCTGGCCATGGCACCTTCAGACGTCTGGAGCATGGACACGCCGTCACTTGCATTTCGCGACGCCTGACGGTACACAGCTACATCTGCTCGGAGCAGCTCGCGAACGGCCAAACCCGCCGCGTCGTCCTTCGCGCTGTTGATGCGCAGGCCGGACGCAAGCCTCTCGACCGATGTGGACAGTGAGTCATACGACGTGCCCAAATGCCTTGCGGCATTCTCGGCCATAAGGTTGTTTTTGATTGCTAGCATCTGCCTTCTCCCTCAAGTTGATAGAAAAACCGTACCAGCAGACCCACGCAGCCTGCACCATACAGGACCCACTTGCTTGTGTTCTGAACTGACTTCGACGGACGGAAAGACCGGCGCATTTGTCCCGGCCGGTTTCCGACCTCGTCCAAAGGCATTATCGGCGCGAAGGTGGAGGACTTGAGGACTCTGCATAAAAAATCGCCGAGGGGGGTTCCGCGGACTGTCCTGCTTCACCGGGTTTCGGGAAATTGAGCCGGGTTCCAGAGCCCCGCGCATACCGCAACTTTTGAGTGGAAATGTGCGATTGGGCCGTGCTGCCGGGAATGGTTTCCGCCCCGCGGATTAGCTTCAGTAAGGCCGCTACAGACCTCTTGAGAGTATCGCCTCGGCCGCTCTTTGCATCGCTTCGGGGCTTTGCAGTTGACCGGAGGCGAGCATCTCCTTCGCCTCGGCAACGGCGTCGGCGTTGACCTGGCCGACCTTCCTCGCCGAGTCAATGTACGGACGGACCTCCGCAAGGATACCGGAACTATCGACCGCCTTATCAGCGGCGGCGCCCCGCTCGGAGCCGCCGGGTCGTGCCAGAGGACTGTGGTCGTCGGGCCTGTGGGCCTGGTGACCTTGTATGCCATCTATACGCACCGTACTGTCTCCCGTCATTGATTGCACACCCGCATTCTCGCGACACGCAGCGTGTGCTTGAATGCATTCTGCTACAAATCTTCCAGTTTCTCACCCATTTTTTCAATCACTTCGCGGCGTTTCTCGCGACGGACGCGATCCTCCAGCGGCTCGGTCGGGCCGGTGTCGGGCAGGGTTTGACCGATCTCGAAGGCCACGAACCGTCCGAACGTCCGTGGGCTCATAACCCCCATGCGCCACTCTGCCGGTTCCTGCCCGCCGGCGGCAGTGGCGTGGTGGAAATCGCGGATCCGCCGTTCGACATTCTTCTCACCGGTGTCCCATACGTGATCCACACCCCAGACAAGCTGCCCACGGTCCAAGTCCATCAGCCGCAGGTAGATACCGGCCTCCATGTGCGGGTAAGGCGAGTATTTGTCCACCCAGCCGAACAGCAACGCATCGCAATTCAGGCGGCGGCGAAGGTCCATAAGCTCCTCGTAAGTAAGCGCTTCTTGTTTGTCTACCGGCAGAATCCGGCAGACCGGTTCGCTCCGCCGCAACACATCGACGTGGAAGAGCTTCTTATGGCGGATGCTTCGGCTGATGGCGTCTGTCATGGTCTTGGCGAACCTCTCGTCACCGCTGCGGTCGCCAAGCTCCACGAAGACCACACGCCCTAATCGCGAGACGCTTTCCGGGGAATGCAAGTAGTGCCCTATCGACGCTGGCTCGGTCGCCTCAGGCCCGCAACCATTCAGCACCGTCGAGACAAGTGCCGTCAGAAACAACACTGCCTTACTACGAGTCATCCGCACGATCGTCTCCTTCTTTGCCGCCGGCGGTGTCGGCGGCGTTTTCGGCAGGAGCCGGAACCTGCCCGCCGAGCAGCTTGATAATCTCGTGCAGCCGGTCGAGCTGGGCCTCCTGAGCGGCCAGCATCTCGTCACGATAGCCCAGCACGTTGGTCTTCCAGCGGTTCAGCTCCTCACGCATCTCGACGAGCATCTGATTGGACTCCCGCAGCTCCTGCTTGGCGCGGTCAAGCTCGGTCTGCAGCCGCGCGACTTTCGCCAGAAGCTCCTGCTTCTCCTCCCTGGCGGCGTGCAGCTCCTGTTGAGCTCCCACCAGCTTCTCGGCCGTATCGGAATACTTCCGCGACCATCGCAGTGCATCCTCCACCGCCGAGGGCGAAGCAGTACTGTCGTCGTTGCGGGCGACCGATGAATCGGCCAGATACTCCACGTTTCCGCTTGCCGGCTTGGACGTCGTCGGCGGCGGCGTGCGATCGCGATATGACATCTGCTCGTCGCAACCGGCAACCACAAATGCCAAGGTAACCGTCAATATTACCGTCGTATTCTTCATCATCCGTGCTCCTAATATCATGGCTATCCGTTTCCTGATTGCTCCGCGCGGTCGGCCGTAGCCGAGGCGCCCCAGCTACAGTGCAGCTCAATCCGCTGTCCGCAGCCGCAGACGACCTCTATCACAGCGCCTTGGGCTGTCTTGCGGGCGATTCTCGCGCGGGCCTGAGGCGCCGCCTTGCCGCCGGCATCGCCGGCGGGCAGCGGCATCGGCTCACCGGTGCGAAACTCGCCCTTCTTCAATATGACCGCGGAGTGACGGCTCATTTCACTTTCTCCGTCCGGCAACGCAGGTCTGTTTTCAGCATGGTCTTACGCATAGAAGTCCACCTTCGGCGGTTCACTGTCGTCTCCGTCGGAATCGTCTTGTTCGCCATCTGCTGCGCCGGGGTTCTCCTGCTTGTCCTGCTCGTCGGCGTCGGTATCTTCTTCCAACCCCTCGGCGTCTTGGGTCTCGGATTGCTCCGGATCATCCCGGCGATGTTTCTTACGGCGACGGCGCTGTGCTTGCTTCGGACCGCGGTCACTCACACCTCTGTCGTGCTGGGCGATCGAGGGTAAGCTGCGCACTTCCCCGGCGCCACGCAGTGAATAGTCCGACCCTGGCATCAC
The DNA here is from genome assembly GCA_046538345.1 of Phycisphaerae bacterium. Classification (GTDB taxonomy): domain Bacteria; phylum Planctomycetota; class Phycisphaerae; order SM23-33; family SM23-33; genus PUND01. Next base: position 25,675 of record JBKHJB010000009.1, on the reverse strand, counting down.
GATGTCTCCTTGAGTTTCATCGCCAGCTTGAAAAGGGCCCCGGCGTGTAACTGACTGACACGTGACTCGGTCACCTCCAGCACCGTGGCCGCTTCTTTCATGGTCAGGTCACGCTCGTAATACAGCAGTATGACTATACGGTCCCGCTCGGGCAGTTCGCGAATCGCCTGCAGGAGTCGTTCGAGGGTTTCCTTGTGTTCGGCCTTGTCGGCGGGAGACGGCTCGTTGTCGGCCGGTGTCAGCCGACCCAGAATCGCCGGCTCATCATCGCTCAACCCGTGGATGGAAAGAAAGTGCTGCTTCCGCATGTCCTCGAAGAGGCGGTAAAGCTCGTCCAGCGAGAGTCCGAGCTTCTCTGCCAGTTCTTCGTCGCCCGGTGGTCTGCCCAGTTCCGCGAGGCACTGCTCGTAGGCCTCTTTTGCCTCGCGCACACGCGCGTGTATGCCGGCCGGGGCGAAGGTGCGCCCCCGCAGCTCGTCGATAACCGCTCCGCGAATGCGGATATAGGCGTATGTCTTGAAGGAGGTCTCCTGCGAGGGGTCATATGCCCGGGCGGCCTTTACCAGACCCAGCGTCCCGGCGGATATCAGGTCCTCCACGTCCTTTTTGTAGGTGAGCTTGGCCGTGACTTTGGAGACCACGTGACGAACCAACGGCAGGTACTGGAGGATCCACTGCTGCTCCCGCGCCTGCCGCGACTGTTGGGCATATGCCTGCGTGGCACGTGCCCTCAACGCGTCGTCGGGTCCGCTTTGGGTTTTACTCTCCGCTGTTGTCACTGGAACCCTTCTGCTGTTGCATGTTCATGCCACGAATTGCGGCGTCGGCTACCACCCGGACTACCAGACCGCCGCAGACGCGGGCCAAAATGTACATCACCGCGGCTCCCGCCAACGCCCGCAGACTGCAGACGTGCGGTTCGACTCCGCTTATCGTGCCCACTAAGGCGACGACGAAAAAGCCGATCACCGCCATGATGACAGATGCCTGTCTCATGCCTTCATGTCACCCACTGCGGCGCCTTGTCCGCTCGAGCTTAACGAGGCCGACCTTTCGGCGCCTTCGTTCTGCAGGGATACCGCTCCCACAGTCTGAATATTCGTGCCCGTTTCCACCTCGTCGTACGCCAGCACCGGAAGCTGGGGCACCTGCCGGCTCAGCAAGGCCGCCAGATGTGGACGCACGCGGGAATCGCACAGCAAGACGGCCTTGTCGTGACCAGCCGCCATCGCCTCTTTCCACACATCGGCGATTCGCTGGATGAGGGACAACGCCTGGTTCGGCTCCAGCGACAATCCGCCGCCGTCCTGGGAGACCTTGTTGCGCAGCTCGTAATCCAGCGACGCTTCCATCGTAATCGCCTCCAGCTCCCCCTGGGCGTTGCGGTGCTGCTCGGTAATCGCCCTGGAAAGCGACTTGCGGACCCGCTCGGTAAGCGCCAGGGGGTCTTTGGTCCCACCGGCATGGTCGCCCAGCGTCTCGAGTATCTGCTTGAGGTCGCGGATGGGGATACCGTCGGCGAGCAGGCGCTGAAGCACGCGGTGCAGCAGTCCAAGCGGGACCATGTCACCGACGACCGAGTCCACCAGCGCCGGCTGCTTGGCGCGCAGGCGGTCCACCAGCACCTGCACATCGTCGCGACTGAGCAGTTCGTATGCGTGCCGCCGGAGCGTTTCCGAGAGGTGCGTAACCATAACCGTCTCGGGATCCACCACGGTGTAGCCGGCCATCTCGGCCTCTTCCTTCTTGTCTTTCGAAATCCACAAAGCCGGCAGGTTGAACACCGGTTCTTCGGCGGCCTGACCTTCGACGCGCTTCTGCACCGTTCCGGGGTCCATCGCCAGCAGCTTGTCCGGCTCCAGACGTCCCTCGGCGACCACGTGGTTATACAGGCGGATCTGATAGACGTTCGACTCCAGGGATACGTTGTCCCGCAGGCGCACCAGCGGAAGGACGATACCGTACTGCTCGGCGAACTTGCGTCGCAGCGGCTTGATACGCTGCGACAAGCTGCCTTTGCGCCTGGGGTCCACAGTCTGTATCAGCCGTGGTCCTACCTGCACGGACAACGTGTCCACGTCCAGCAGCTCCTCCACGGGCGCTTCCTCGGACTCCTCTTTCTGCTCGCTCTTTTCGGCGGCCTGGCGGGACTGCTGCTCCAGTCGAGCCAGCGCCCGGGAGAGAAGCCCGGTCCCCAGCGCCAGGACCACGAAGGGCGCCTTGGGGAAGTTCGGCACAAACACCATCGCCGCAAACAGGAAGGCGGCCACACCCAGCGGACGGCTCCTCGCGAGGAACTGCCGCACCAATTCCTGGCTTAAACTATGCTTGCTTGACGACTTACTGATGAGAAAGCCCGCCGATGTCGCGATAATGATGGCGGGAATCTGCGTTACCAGACCGTCACCGACAGCGAGGATGGAATAGGTACCGACCGACTCTGCCGGTGTCATGCCGCGGGTGATGCCAATGAGGAAGCCGCCGATAAGGTTTACGGCTGTGATTACCAGACCCGCGATGGCGTCGCCGCGGATGAACTTGCTGGAACCGTCCATGGAGCCGTAGAACTCGCTTTCGGCGACGATTTTCTCGCGACGGTGCTTGGCGTCCCTCTCGCCGATAAGCCCGGCGTTGAGGTCGGCGTCGATAGCCATCTGCTTACCGGGCATGGCGTCGAGGTTGAACCTGGCGGCCACCTCGCTGATGCGCTCGGCGCCCTTGGTGATGACCACGAACTGGATGACCACCAGAATGAGGAATACCACCAGGCCGATGACCAGGTTGCCGCCGACCACGAAATGCCCGAACGTGGCGATAATCTGTCCGGCGTCGCCCTGAAGCAGAATCAGACGCGTGGAGGCGACGTTCAATGACAGGCGGAAAAGCGTCACGAACAGCAGAAGCGACGGAAACGCCGAAAACTGGATCGGCTCTTCGGTGCTCAGCACGACCACCATCGTGGCGACAGCCACCGCGATGCTTATCGAAAGCATCATGTCCAGCATGAACGTCGGCAGTGGTATCAGCAGCGTCGCGAGCACCATGCCCAGCCCGACGGCGAACAGAACGTCGTTATGGGCCAGGATGCGCGTCAGCCGGCTGTTCGACCTGTCCAGCAGATACGTTCCGAGTTGTTGGGTCTCTTCACTCATCTTGCGGCACCAGTCGCCTTGCGGCGGAGGCGGTAGATGGTCGCCAGCACCTCAGCAACCGCCATGTAAAGCGTCTCGGGAACGAAATCGCCTACCTCGCACCCGGCATAGAGCGTTCGAGCCAGCTCCGGACGACGCACTATGGGCACTTCGTTGGCGCGAGCAATCTCACGAATCCGACCGGCCAGAAGGTCGGCCCCCTTGGCGATTACCTGTGGGGCCTCCATCTCGTCGCTGTCGTATTTCAGCGCAACGGCCACGTGCTCCGGGTTGGTGACCACCACATCCGCCTCGGGCACGGACTGAAGCATGCGCTTCCGCGCCATATCCATCTGGATGCGGCGGATGCGACTGCGGAATTCCGGGGACACCTCGTACTGCTTGCGCTCCTCCTTTATCTCGCGGTGGGTCATCCGCAGTTGGCGCTTGTAGTTCCACTTCTGATAGAGCCAGTCGATGCCCGCTATCAGCAGCAATCCCGCCACGATGCGGATCACCAGCGAAAAGACCAGCCGGGCTATCGACACCAGCAGACCCTCGGCGGTGGTCCATTCCAATGCCACTATCTCATCCAGTTTGCCCCTGACGAAGCTGTACACCAGAACAAGCACCAGCGTCAGCTTCATCAAAGAGACAACCAGATTCATAACCGACTTCAGCGAGAACAGTTGTTTCGCCCCGCGAACCGGGTTGATCTGGTTTAAATTCAAACGCATGCCCTTGGGTGAGAAATTCCACCCTCCGACGACCACGCTGCCGAAGACCGAAACTGCCATCCCCACAACCAGGAACGGAACCAGCATCAGCATGGTGGACCTGCTCTTGGAGCGAAAGATGTCCATGAAGCCGTCCGAGGAACCGGGCCCGACGTTGTCGAAGGTCAGCGCGTCGGTGACAAGCATGTAGAAATACTCGTAAAGCGCCGGAGCCAGAGCGGCCAGCATCAGAAGCAGCACCAGCAGCAAAAGCGCCGAGGGCACCTCCTTGCTCTGGGGCACCTGTCCCTGCTCGCGTGCCCGGCGCAGCCGTTCCGGTGTTGGTTCCTCGGTCCGGTCGGCGGAAGATTGATCCTGTTCAGCCATTTCAGTTCGTCAGCGTCAGGACATCAGAAAACGTTTCATCCAGTCGGCGATCTCTCCGGTAAACGCGTGCAGCGTAGGCAATACCGCCGCCGCTATGAACAGCCCCATTCCCACTCGCAGCGGGAAGCTCGCCAGCAGGATGTTCATCTCCGGAAGCACTCGCGCGAGAATCGCCAGCACCACCGCCAGCAGCAGGAACGCCGTTAGCACGGGCGCGGCCAGCTTCAGCGCGAACTCCAGCATGGCGGCTCCGGCGGCAACCATGCCCCGAGCCATCGCCGCTGTATCCGGCGTCGAGCCGAGCGGGAACGCGTCGAACGTGCCGTCAAGGAACCGCACGAACAGGTGGTGCCCACCGGCAATCAGGAACAGCAGCGTGAACGTTATGTCGAAGAACGTCCCCATCGCCTGTCCCTGCTGCCCGGTGACGGGGTCTATGACACCGGCGTCGGCCGTGCCCATCTGCCGCTCGGCTATTCGGCCGCCCTGCTCTATCGATACGTAAACCAGCCGCAGAACCAGGCCGAACGCCAGACCCCAGGTGACTTCCTGTATCACCATCACCACCGCCGCCATCCAGGGGATCGGACCGGGCGCAATGCCCACGGGACGTACCACCAGAAAAAAGGCCGTCACCGCCAGCGCGATGGACGCCCGAACCATCCGCGGCAGCGCCCGCCAGGAAAAAATGGGCAGCACCGCGAAGAACGCGCTGATCCTCGCGAGCATCAGCAGCGTCGGCAGAAGCAATATGGTCAGCGTCTCCATATCAGTGTCCCATAGCGGCCATGTGGCCGAATATCTGCGTGGTAAAGCTCACCGCCAGCTTCATCATCCATCCGCCGAAGACCAACAGGCAGATACCCACAGTCGCCAGCTTCAGGACCAGCCCCATCGTCATGTCGCGGATGGACGTGACGGCCTGGAGCATGGCGACCAGAAACCCAACCACCAGCGTGATAAGCAGCACCGGCGCGGCTATCAGCAGCGCCGTCTGCAACGCCTCCTTACCGATATAAAGCACAAATTGACTGTCCATGGCGTAGTCAGTTGAAGCTCGAAACCAGCGTTCTGGCAATCAGCGACCATCCGTCAACCAGCACGAAGAGGATGATCTTGAACGGCAGGGAGATAATCACCGGCGGCAGCATCATCATGCCCGCACTGAGCAGGATGCCCGCGGTCACCAGGTCCACCATGAGGAACGGGATGAATATCAGACAGCCCATCTCAAACGCCGTGCGAAACTCGCTGATGGCGAATGAGGGGACGACCACATGCATCGGAAGGTCCTCAGCGGACGCCGCCTCTTCAAGCTCCGCAATCTCAGTGAACAGCGCCAGGTCCGACTTGCGGGTCTGGCGGAGCATGAACTCCTTCAGTGCGCCGAAGCTCTCCGACAATGCCTCGGGAAAGGTTATCTCGTCGCTGACGTAGGGCTCGACGGCACTTTCGTTGATGATGCCGAACGTCGGGGCCATCGTGAACAGCGTCAGGAACAGCGCCAGTCCGATAATCGCCACTGTCGGCGGGATATTCTGGGTGGTCAAAGCCCGTCGAATGAACGACAGCACGATGACGATGCGGGTAAACGATGTGACCATCACCAGCAAACTCGGCAGGATCGCCAGAGCGCCGAAGATAACGGCGATCTTCACCGGCGCCGACCAGTCCGGGCCTTCCGGTGGCGGGCTGGACATCTTGTTGATGGCGTCGAGCACGCCCTCCACCGCGCCGCCGCCGGCGTTTTCGCCGGTCTCGTCGGACTGCTGAGCCGACGCCGGAAGCGCCGGGGCGAGCAGTCCCAGCAGGAGAGCCGGTATGACGAGCTTACGAGACATCACCGGTATGCTCCTGACTTGGGGTCAAATACTCATCATCCAGGGCGTCGGTAACATCCGCCAGCAGAGAGACCTCGTCTCGCGTGCTGCTGACAAGCAGGCGCCTGCGCCCGACCTGCAGCAGGTGGACGGCCTTTCGGGGCCCCACGTAGGTCGTCTCCAGCAGCCGGACGCTCCTTCCGGTAGGTCGGCCTATACGAGGCAGGAGCTTCCGGAACACAATCCACGCCGCTACCGCCAGGACGCCGAGGACCATCAGCGACGCCATCATCTTCCAGAGCATCTCGCGGGTGTCGGCGAAGCCCGTGCCGGTATCCGGGGAGTCATCATCTTCGTAGAGACTTCGGCGTTTGGAGTTCCGGTCAGGCGTTGCTCCCGATGCGTCCGAACCGGCATCTCCCGACCGCGCGGTCGAGGGTTGAGTGGCGGTCGGCTGCGTGTCCGTCGGACGAGTGGCAGTGGCCGGCTCGGTGGCGGCACGGCTGGTCGGCTCCGCGCGGGCTTCAGCCGACAGAGCCGCCAAAGTCACCGCGGCGGCCGATACCGATAACAACAGTCTGACACGTGTCGCTGGCAACATCTCTCCATAGACTCCAAGCGCACAATCCATGTACGCTCCAGAGGCGTTGCATACGACGTGCCAAACTTAAGGTATGTAAAAATAAAAGCTTACATGCGCATCACGGACGGAACGGGGGTGGAAAATCTTACACGGCGCCGAAAAAATTGACGACCCGTCGTCCAAGGCGCAGAAAGCCGCCGCGGCTGCGTAAATCACCCGCCTTCGCCGCTGCGATCAGCCCTGTTCGTCCTGGAGCTCCTGATGGGCCGGGAGTATCCGTTCGATGCGGACGGCGAGGTTCTCCTCGACCACCACCAGCCGGGCTTCGGCAAAGCGGATCCCCCGCAGGTACAGGTCCACCGGCTCACCAACACGCCGGTCCAGCTTGAGGACCGACCCGGGACCAAGCTCCAGCAGCTCGCGGACCTGCATTTCCACCTCGCCGAGGTTTACGGTAATCGGCATGGTGGTATCCAGCAGGATGTCTATCTGCCCCGGCGCGGCGTCGGTCTTTCCTTCGCCTGCTTCGCTGAGCTGGGCCTCGGATACCTCCGCCCCGTCGGGCTGCTGTTGCTGCTGGTCCTCGGGTGTGCTCTGAGCGTCCTGTTTTTCTTCGGTGGCTGTCGCTTCGGCCATGGCTTCAGAATCCTTTCCGTGCCAAATGTCGGCGGTTGGAAGCCCGAAAGGGCCATACTCCGTCGATTTTGTCCTCTCCGGTGCGCCCGGTCTAGGTCTCGTCCAGCCGAGCGCTTATTTTCAGTGCGCATCTGCCGTGCGAGGCGACCGGGTGTCCCTGGAGTACCGCCTTGCCGTTCGCCCGGACTGTCAGGGGCGTATCCACCAGGTTCGGCAGCACCAGAACGTCACCCTCGGCAAGATCGGCTATCGCCCGCATGGGAACCTGCACGGTACCCAGCCGGGCCGTAACGTGAACCGGCGCCTGTCCGACATACTCTCGCATCTCCGCGGCTATCTCCTCGGCCGATCGCTTGGCGGCGCTTTCGGGCCGGATGACTTCCGCGACTATCGTGCTGTCCAACACGAGCGTAACGCTGAGATCGCCGTCGTCCTGCGCATCGAAGCTCACACGGCAAAGCTCCGTGACGCTCTCCGGAACGGGCCTTTCGTCTTCCAGCAGCTTACCGTCGGCTTCGAGTTTCGCACCGTCAAGCTCTGCGAGAATGTCGGAGACTGCGTCCATGACGCTACCGAGCAGATAGCCCAGCAGGTCGGTCTCCAGGGAAGACAGTTCGCGGTCCTTCGCGGACTGCTCGCTGCTGCTTCCGAGCATCTTTGTCACCAGCGTGACGGCCTGAGGACGGCTGACGATGAGCATTCCGCACAATCCGCCACCGCTCCGGTTGAAGGGATAGACATATTCGGCGCCCTGGCGCTGTTCATTGCGGAAGGTGTGGCGGTAGAGCTGCTCCGGCTCACCTGCGGCGACGTCGATATCCGCCTGCAACTGCTCACCCAGCCGGCGAGAGACAGTCCGGCCCGAGCGATGGAGCAGTTCCTTGAGTTTTTGCATCTCGCGGCCTGTAAAGGCGTGCGGCAGTGACCAGTCGTAATCGCTCGCCTCGACGTCGCTGTGGATGGGCTTGGAGCCGGTTCCGGCGGCCTGGCGAAGCCGCTCGACAACCAACTGTGTCTTGTCTGGATGACCGGTCATTGAACGAAAAATTCCTTGAACAACACGTTGTCTATCCGCGGCTTACTGTCCGGCCAAAGACGCCGATTGAAGGCATCTTCGATGTCCCTGCGGATGCGATTGAGATTCTTAGGCCCGCGGAGGTCATCGAGTTTGCAGCCCGACAGATAGGTCGTCAACCAGTCCCTAAGCTCGGGCGTGTGCTCCTTTATGGTGGCGACGGCCTCGTTGTAGTGTTTCTGTGGAATGCCAAAAGTGATAGTAGCGCGAACGTAGCGGGCCATTCGCGGCTCGTCGAAGTTTACGGTAATGGTTTCGAAGTCGTGGTAACCGTAGTCCTCGTCGGCGCCGGGGGCGCTTACTTCCCGGGTTTGTTGCGGCGGAGTTTCTGCCGCCGGGGCAGTGGAAACCAACTGCCCGACGCCGTACCCCGCCGCAGAGGCGACTACGACCACCAGCACGCACAGGCCCAACCAGATGGGCATCTTCTTGCCGTCGTCCTGCGACTGCTGCGGAGCTTCCTGATTGTCGATTTCCTCAGCCATACCTGCCTAATTCACTTCCATAACCACGACGATGATCTGCGCCTCACCGGGCACGACACCGGCCTGACGGCTTATGGATGCGCCGTCGGCGGCGCCCCAGGAGCCAAGTTCCCATTGCCCCGTGTCGATTTCCGCCGTCATTACGCGGTGAAGGACTTTCTCCGCCGAGCGCGCCCTCAGGGCTGCAACCTTTGCCCGCTCGGCCGGCGACGGTACGTCCGGCGCCAGACCCACCGCATAGATGCGGATGCGCCTTCCAGAAAGATTCCGTCTGAGGTTATCGGCGTAATTGACCAGCAACTCCCGTTGGGCTTCGCCCAAATCGGATTTAACCTCCGTGAAGCGCACTTCCAAGGCGTCGGAACGCAAATGGCGTTCGTGCGAATCCGATGTCTCCGTCTCGATCTGGCTGCGAAGCTCCATGAAAAGTTCGCGTATTCTCTCGGCCTCGGCGTCGATGACCCTGTCGCGTCGCGACGCTTCTCGCTTTTCCATCGAGTGCATGACTTTCTTGTACTGCCGACTGGGCATAGGCGGCTCGTGTCCGTGCAGCCAGTCCGGTATGCCAAAACCCGAAATAGCACGTATGAAAGAACCGCGGCCGATCTGAAACAGCATGTCACTCTTTTCCACGGCCATGCTCTGAAGCATTACAAAGAAAGACAGCAACAGAGTAACCATGTCTGTCCACGATACGATCCAACCAGGCGTACCGTTGGAACTATCCTCATCCCGGGAAGGTTTTCGCTCTCGTCCGGCCATCAGTCAGTCCCGTGGGGCAATAGTGACACTTCTATGCATCCACTTTCCTTCGCCGCCGCCCTGCCGGCGGAAACGAACAGCAAGTCCCGACCGACCTTCTCGCGGGCGAAGAAGTCGATAACCGCATGGCACCTTTCAAGGCCCGCCGCGTCGGCTCGCACTTGCCCGTCCGATCCGATTTCCCTGACGACCACGCGCGATGGGACCAGTTTCATCATCTCGGCTATCAACGAAAGCTTTTTGCGTCCGCCGGGCGTCAGACCGCTGCCCCGCGCCCAGAACAGCTCCGAAGACGGAAGGTAGAACGTCTTACACCCTTGGAAGGCGTCCTTGTCGGCCAAGCGCAGCGATTTCTGCGGCTGCTCCAGCACCTCCAGAAATTCGTCGGTCGGCGTCTCGCTGCCCTCCGGGGTGCGGTCCACCTCCTGAGGTGGTGGGGGCGCCAGTGAACGAATCAGAGTGTCGTCCGGAGGAAAAAGCGAGTTGTAATCCATCAGTTTCATGGCATTGAGAAACTGCGCCAGGCGATTCTCGTCGAACGCCGAAAAAGTCAACAGCATCACGAAGAAACACAGCAGCAGCGTCATGCAGTCACTGAAGGTGATCATCCATCCGGCCGCCGGGGGGCCGTCGTCGTCGTTGTTCTTTTTTCTGCGACCCGGGATCATCTCACACGCTCGGTTTCAACTCCTCGCGGTTCTTGGCCGAGACGAACGCCTGCATGCGTTCGCGGATCGCCGTCGGACTTTCGCCTCGCACCAGCCCCAGCACACCCTCCAGCATCATCTCGCGAAGCTGCGACTCGCGCTTGGAGCGTATGCCCAGCTTGCCCGCCAGCGGAATGAAAACCAGGTTCGCCATAAGCGCGCCGTAAAAGGTCGTTATAAGCGCCGTGGCCATACCCACGCCGATCTTCGACGGGTCGTCCAGGTCCTTGAGCATCTGGATGAGACCAATGAGTGTCCCTATCATCCCGAACGCCGGCGCGCTGGCGCCCATGAACTCCAGAATCCGCTTACCGCCGCTGTGCCGCTCCTGGAGATACTGGATCTCCATCGAAAGCTGGTCCGCGATGACCTGCTCTTCCTGTCCGTCGATTACCATCCGCAGACCCTTGACCATAAACTCATCGTGCACCGAGGGCAGTTGCTGCTCCAGAGCCAGCGCACCGTCGCGTCGATTGATGGCGGAGAAATTCACCATCTGCTGGATAAGCTCATCCTCGGTGGACATCTGGCAGAACAGCGTCTTCTTTATTACGGCGCCTATGCGCAGAACCTGCCCCAGCGAGAAATGGATCAGCGTAGCCGACATCATCCCGCCGCCGACGATGAGCATGGAGGGGATATTGAAGAATATACCCGCCCCTCCGCCGGCGAAGACGGCTACGCCCACGCACGCGAAGCCCGCCAGTACACCGATGATGGTGGCAATATCCACGACGCTATCCCTCTTCCTCGACCCGTTTCATCCGCTCGATCAACCGGGCCGCCAGCTCACGATCCTCAATCGCGCCGAGCATCTTCGCGGCGACTCTTTCAGAAAGGTAATACAGGATTTTCACCGCGTCGGATTCCTGACCGTTCCGAGCCATGCTCACCAGAATCTGACTGCCGGAATCCACGTCCATACGCTCGTATTTCGCGGCGATGCCCCGGATGTTCGCCTGCTCCCGGCGACTGATGACCTCGCGGGACTCCTGAAGTTCACGGGTAGCTTCCTTCAAGGTGGTCAGAGGCGCAACCAGTTGCAAACGCAGGTCTTCCAGTTCTTCCGCCTGTTTGTCGAGCAACTCCTCGGCAAGTTCAATCTGCCGCTCCCGCTGGTCCAACTGACGACGACGACGGTCCAGGTCGCGTCTTTTCTCACGGAGATCCTGGACGAGCTGATGCATCTCGGCTTCGCTCGGTTGGACCTGCATGGACGCCTTCTCCGCATACTCGGCGAGAAGGTCCCCTGAGGGGCTTTCGGCCTGTTGGCTTCCGGGTGTTCCGTCCCCCTCCGGAGCCGTGGAGCTACCGCGCGACCATGAGAACATGAACGACGCGCCGAACGCCGCCAGAGCCAGAGTCGCAACTATCACTATCCGTAGTTTCTTGCTCATGGTCATTGACTCCCTTCCGCCGCCTTCTCGCCGCGGACAGAAACCGTTCGGGCGAAGGAGACCTGCGCGCTTTCGTCAAACTGCTTTTGCTCCAGTTTCAACTGCTCGCGCATGTGGCTGCGATACGTCTCCTCGCGCATCCGCTCCAGCGTCTGACGACTGGACCGTAGTCGCATGAAGGTCTGTGTGCGTTCCGAGCGGGTCGCTTCCAGCTCTCTGGCTTCGCTGTCCAGTCGCGCAATTTCTTTTTCCACCGCCTCGGCGCAGCCCATGAACACTTCCTGTCGCGCGATGCGCTCGGCCGGCGGGCGACCCGCCAAATCCGACAACACGCTCCGCAGGTCTGCCCGACGGCGAATAATCTCCTGTCGCAGGCGCACGATTCGCCGGCTCAGGGCGAACAACTCCGCCCGGAGCGCCTTTTCACGCTGGACCGTCACGTCCAGCACGCGCTGCAGTCGCCAGCGAAAACGCTTCATCCTCGCACCTCACCGGCAGAGGCCGACTGCGGGGTGGCGCCGGGCTTGGCGGACTGAGAGTCACCCGGCAGCAGGAAATCCCACGAAGCCGTAATGTCCTTGAGCCAACGCACCGTCTCGGAGAACTCGGTCCGCTCGCCCACGTCCTGGACGAGAAACTCGTTCACCCGGTCAATCAGCGAAACCGCCTTGTCTATCCGCTGGTTGCTGCCCGGCGAAAGCGCGCCGATGTTGATGAGATCCTCTGCGCCCAGATAAGTGGCATAGATGGCGCGGAACCGCTGGGCCGCCAGGCGGTGTTCATCGTCCACCACCACGCTCATCAATCGACTGACGCTCTGGAGAATATCGATCGCCGGGTAGTGCCCCATCTCCGCGAGCTTGCGGCTGAGGACCACGTGCCCGTCCAGCAGCGATCGCACACTGTCGGCGACAGGGTCGGCAAGGTCGTCGCCCTCGACCAGGATGGTCAGCATACCCGTGATGCTCCCGGTCTCGCCGCAGCCCAGCCGCTCGGTGAGCTTCGGCAGCAAGCTGAAAACGCTCGGGCAGTAGCCCTTGGTCGTGGGCGGCTCGCCCGCCGCCAGACCTATCTCACGCTGCGCCTGCGCGAAGCGCGTGACGGAGTCCATCATGAACATCACGTTAAGACCCTTGTCGCGGAAATACTCCGCGACGGTGATGGCGGTGAACGCCACCTTCACCCGCTGTATGGGGGAAGCATCCGAAGTCGCAACGGCGACCACGCTCCGCCGCAAACCCTCGGAACCCAGCGACTCCTCAAGAAACTGTCTTACCTCGCGGCCTCGTTCGCCGACCAGCGCCAGGACGTTGACATCCGCGTCGCTGGTACGCGCCAACTCGCCCAGCATGGTGCTCTTGCCCACGCCGGCGCCGGAGAATATCCCCATCCGCTGACCCCGCCCACAGGTGATGATGCCGTCCATCGCCCGTATGCCGGTCGCAAGCGGCTCCGTTATGCGCTTCCGCGCCAGCGGCGGCGGCGAGGTGTTCTCGATAGAGCGATACTCGCCGCCTGACAGCCGACCCTGACCGTCGATGGGCCTGCCCAGACCGTCTATGACGCGCCCGAGTATGGAATCGTCCAGTCGTATCGTACGCGGCGAGCTGCGCACCAGGACCGGGTCGTTGGGCGCTATGCCTTCGACTCCCTCCAGCGGCACGAGGATGCGGTGATTATCCTGGAAGCCCACCACTTCGGCGGGTATGCGCCTCCCGTCGCAAAGCCGGATGTCGCAAAGCTGTCCGATACCCACGGGCGGACCCTTGGACTCCACCGTCAGTCCGGCCACGCGCACCACCGAGCCGCGGCAGGCGGCCGACCCGACTGTCTCGAGCTTGCTGCGGTATTTGCTCAGGTCCACGACCACGGTTTACTCCGGATCCTTCAGGGCCTCGCCGACGTCTTTGAGCCGCTGCTGGGGGTCGGACTCCACCATCCCCTCCTCGGTCTCAACGACGCAGCCCGCCGCGGGAACGCCCGGGTCGGACACGAATCGGACTTGCCCGTCGCAATCGCCCGTTCCGGCGGCCGATTCGCAACGGGACAGGTCGTCGGGATTCAGACGCACCACCACGCCCTCACGGGTGGGCGCCTCACAAAGCGCCTCTTTAACTATGGGGTCGATCTCATAACCGCCGGATTTGATTTCCTGCGCGAGGATCTTGCCGGCGATGTCCACCGCAAGCTCGACGAGCTGCTGCTCTGCTTCTGCGATTACCTTTTGCTGAATCTCGCTCAACTCGCGCGCCGCCTCCTGCAACGCTTTGTGAGCCGACGCCAGAGCCGTGCGGTCCTGCTGGAGCTGCTTGTTCATCTGTCGGCGGAGCTGCTCCATCGCCTGTTGGTTGGCGCCCTGGTCATCCCTGGCGGTCTTTCCGGCGCCTTCAATACCCGCCTCAGCCAGGGGAGCCGGCAGCTTTATTTCCACGACCTGAGTCACCGGCTTACGCCTCTTCCAGCGTCAGTTCACCCTTGGCGTTCATGTCCCGCAGGACCTCCAGAACGGTCTCGCGGGCTTCGAGAATCTTCTCCGGCTTAGGCGAGGAGAGCAGCGAAAGCTCCTCGTCCACCAGCGCGGCGACACGCTCGGATATATTCGCGCGGATTTTCTTGGTGATACGCGGCTGGGCCTCGTACAGCGACATCGCGAGCGTTTGCGGCTCCTGCGTACGCAGCGCCTCCTGCAGCGACCTGTCGGCCACCCGCGGGATATCCTCCCATATGAGCATCAGATTGCGCACCAGCTTGCAGGACTCCGGGTCGGTCTGGTTGAGCCCCTCCAGCAGCGCCTCGCACAACTCGCTGCTCAGCCCCTGAAGGATGACCGCGACGCTTCGCAGCCGTCGTTTGCGCTGGGCGTCGGATTCGTTCCGCTGCGCTCCGCCGGATTCCTGCCACTTCAGCGCCTCCAGACGGCTGCACACCTGACGAGCAATGCGAAGGCGGATGTCCGGGTTCGCGCTGCGCCCGCTGGTCATCTCCATAACGGCCTTGGGGCGGACCTCCTCGTCCAGCAGCGGCAGCAGCTTGGCGGCCTTTCCCGGCGGAAGCTCCGAAAGCACCATCGCCGCGACCATCGGCGGCTCGCCCGCCAGCGCGGTGGCGACGTGCTCCACGTCCGCGGAGCGAATCGGCGAAAACGGCTCTCGCGCCCGCACCAGCTCGCCGGCTTCGCGTCGGACCTCCTCGGCGCGGTCCTTGCCGACGGCGGAGTCGAGCAACGCGTCGATGAAAAACTGCCCGGAAAGGTTCTGATCCTTCTGGGCTACCAGTTCGGAGAACTCCCTCACGGGGCGTTCGCCCTCACCCTCGGAGCGACGACCGCTGTTGCTGATCCACGCCAGCTCGGCGACGATCTCCTTGATGGTCTGCTCGTCGGCGGACTTCAACAACTCGGCCGCCGTGCCGGGATCGAGGTCGACCAGCAACTGCGCCGCCTTGCGTGCTCCGGTGCTGGGCACCGCCTAACCTCCTTCCTCGGTCTTGACCCAACTGAGGAACAGTCGCTTGACTTCATCGGGGTTGTCCTGAAGCGCCT
Organism: Phycisphaerae bacterium; assembly: GCA_046538345.1. Taxonomy (GTDB): domain Bacteria; phylum Planctomycetota; class Phycisphaerae; order SM23-33; family SM23-33; genus PUND01. The sequence goes on along the minus strand of JBKHJB010000009.1, from coordinate 10,435 downwards.
TCGTTATGCGTCTTCGGAGCTGTTCGGAGTCGTCTTCATCCTCCGAGGGCAGATAGTTCTGGTCGGTGTTGGACGCCTCCAAAGCCGCGGTGCGGGATTTGCTCTTACCGGTGAACATCCTCAGTGCGATAAGCGCGCCTATGACCAGGATGCCCAGCGAGCTGCGCCTTGCTATTTCCAGAATCAGGGGCAATATCCCCTCGTCCTGCTGCTGGGGCGCGACCTCCGCGGTTTCGGGCTGGTTGAACGGCATATCGACCACCTTCACCGGCGCGTCGGTTTTGAGACCCAGCGCGTTGCGGATAATCTCCTCGGCGTCCTCGACGGACATGCTCGCCCCGGCTGTGGCGACCTCGTCGCCTTCGGCGTCTTCGCTCTGCTCGACCTGGGGGCCGGACAGGTCCACGAACGCCGCCACCGACAGCGACTCGACCTTGCCCGGCAGCTCGCGCTGCTGACGCACGGTCCTGCCGAGCCGAAACTCTGTGACTATGTTTTCTTCCTTGCTGTTCCCGCCGCCGCCCTGCTCGGAAGGCGAATTGCTCTGCGTGCTTTCGATGGACTCCTTGGCGATAACCTTCCCCTCCGGGTCGTAGCTCTCCACGGTCTCATCGACGCTGCGGGTGTTGATGGTGGCGCTGACGCGAACCGAGGCCCGGTTCGGCCCGAGCACCGCGCTGAGCATTTTCTCGGCCTTGTTGGAGAGGTACTGCTCGACCTGGCTCTGGTAGTCCAGCAGATTGTTGGCGCCTTTTGCCAGCTCACTGTCCTCATCATTGGTCATCAGGTTCCCCGCGGCGTCCACCACCACTACGTTGGAGACCCCAAGTCCCTCGACACTTCCGGCCACCAGGTGCACGATCGCCGCCACGTTGCCGCTGCCGAGCCGCCGACCGGGGTGCAGACGAACAGCCACCGTCGCCGACGGTTGGCGTTGCTCTCCGGCGAATACGGGCGCCTCCGGTCGCACAACGTGAACCCGCGCCGACGATACTCCGTCGATAAGCTCGATGGTCTTGGCCAGCTCGCCCTCGATCGCCCGCGTGTAGTTGACCCGCCGGGAGAACGGACTGGCACCGATCTTTTCCTTGTCCAGAATCTGATAACCGGTGTGCGACCCCTCGGGCAGTCCCGCCGACGCCATTTTCAGTCGAAGGTCGTAAACCTTCTCCTTGGGCACATAGACGCTCGTTCCGCCGCTGCGCAGCTCGTGCTCGATACCCTCGTCGGAGATGGTCTCGACTATCTCGGCAGCTTCATCGGGCGCGAGGTCGCTGTACAGCAGCGCCATCTCGGGCTGCTTGGCCCAACCGACCAGAAGCGCCATAGCGCCGACGCACGCCAGCAGCACACCCAGCAGGATCACCCGCTGGATAAGCCCCATGCCATTCCAGACCTGTTGGAGATTTTCAAGCATCGGCGTCATGGTTCGCGGTCAACTCCGACGGCGGTCATATCTGCATGTTCATGGTCTGCTTGTAGGCCTCGATGACTTTGTTCCTCACGCCCATCAGCAACTTGAAGCTCATGTCCGCCTGGGCGGCCGAATCGACCACCGGGAGCACGTCGTTGGTCTTTCCGGCAATCAGGTCCTGTATCGCCTGGGCGCTTGCGCGCTGGTCGGAATCAACATTTTCGACGTAGGTCTTAAGCAGGTTGCCGAAGCCCTTCTGTCCGCCGGCGCCTTCAGTGGCGCGGGGCGAGCTTGTCGCCGACTGCGGCCAGGTGGGACCTGCTCCGGATACTGGGTTTATACCGGCCATCGTTCGCTCCTTACTTCAGCAGCTCCAGTGTCGCGTCCACCAGTTCCTGATATCTCTTGAGCACCGCGGCGTTGGCTTCGTAGGCGCGGCCGGCGCTGACCATGTTGACCATCTCCACGGGCAGCTCCACGTTGGGCATCAGTACGAAGCCCTCGCCGTCGGCGTCGGGGTGGCCGGGCTGATACACCTGCTGAAAGTCCGCGACGGTGTCCTCGAACACTCCGCGAATGTCCACACCCGAAAGCTCCTTGCTGTCGGACGACAGCAGGACATCCTGTCGCCGGTACGGTCGTCCGTCGGGACCCCTGGAAGTGTGGGCGTTGGCAATGTTGTTGGCGATTACGTCCAGCCGCCGCCGCTGGGCCGTCAGCCCCGATACCGCTATATTGACAGGTGAAACGCCATTTACGCTCATCACTCACCTCCGGCTCACTGAGCCGCCATCTGGATCTTGCGATACTGTTTCGCCAGCAACCGCATATAGGTCTTGTACATGGCGGTGTTCTCGATAAGCTCACCGACCTCGGCCTCCATGCTCACGTCGTTGCCGTTCGCGCCGACGGGTGTGTTCTTCGGCTGGTACAGTTCCGGCCGGACCTGGGCAATGTCTATCCGCCCGTCTGAATCCAGCGCCTTGGACAGAAGCTCTTCGAACTTCACTTCCTGGCGACGGTAGCCCGCCGTCTCACTGTTGGCGATGTTATTGGCGATGATGCTCTGTCGGGTGCTCGCCGCCCGCAGCGCCGCCTGAAGACACTGAATGGTTTGGATGTTTCTGGTCATTTGCCGCCTCCGGTGGGTACGGCGTATCCGTCCTGCTTGTACCGTCTGAGTTTCTCCCGCAATGTGCGGTCGGTTATGCCCAGCATTCGAGCGGCCTTGGCCTGGTTACGCTTGGTCCGCCGCAGGGCCTCGAAGATCGCCTGCCTCTCAAGCTCCTGCAGCCGCAAGCTCTCCGCGTCGGTCTTCGGCGACTCTGTGCGCTGCATCTCCGTTGCCAGCCAAGGGGCGCCGTCCAGCGAGAGAGTTTCACCCTCGCCGAGGACAAGCGCCGTGCGCACGACGTTGCGAAGCTGGCGGACGTTGCCGGGCCAACGGTACTGCCGGAAAAGCTTGAGCATCTGTTCGTCCAGCTCACGAATGCGGCGACGCACTTCGTGGGCGTAAAGGTTCACGAAGTGCCACGTCAGAACCGGGATATCCTCAGGCCGCTGCCGCAGCGGAGGCACTACCAGGTGCACGCCGCTGAGGCGATAGTACAGGTCGCACCGGAAATTTCCGTTGCGGGTCTCCGACGCCAACTCGCGGTTGGAGGTGCTGATAATCCGCACATTGACACAGACAGACTCGCTGCCGCCGACGCGCTCGAAGTCCTGCTGCTCCAGCACTCGCAGGAGTTCGGCCTGCAGTCGTGGCGTGGTTTCGGAGATCTCATCCAGAAGCAACGTCCCGCCGTGCGCCCGCTCGAAACGCCCCTTCCTCTGTGAATATGCGCCGGTGAAAGCGCCTCGCTCGTGTCCGAACAGTTCGCTCTCCAGCAGCGAATCGGTAACGGCCGCACAGTTCACGCGAACGTAAGGCCCGCGCCGCCGCTGGCTCTGACGGTGGACGAAATACGACACCAGTTCCTTGCCCGTTCCGCTCTCGCCGGTGATCAGCACGGGTATTGAAGTCGGCGCGACCTTCCTGGCCAGCTCGAGCGTGCTTCGCAGCGCATCGCTGCGCCCGGCAATCTGGAGCAGACGGCGTGTGCCTTCCTCGGCCGCCGCGGCATTGCTTACAGCGTGATTGGGCAGCAGCGAATCCAGCATGTCGTCGACGGCTTCGGTAGTTACCGGCTCCAGAAGGTAGTCGTCGCAACCGCCTCGCAGCGCCCGCACGGCCAGGTCGGTCTCGTCGCAACCGCCCAGCATCACCACTGGCAGCTCGGGGAAGTTCTGCTTGACCTCCGAAAGCAGCTCGAATGCCTTCTCGCCGACCGCCGCCGGCGCCACCACGACCAGATCCCACCTGCCTTCGGCGACCTTCTCCGCCGCCGCCGAGAGGTCCGCCTCTACCGCGCCTCGCAGTCCTCTTGCGGCCAGGCGCTCAAGCACCCGTCGCGTCGTTTCGCACTGCTGGTGAACCACCAGCACGTTCTGATGGACTCGCTCAGACATCGTTTTTTTTGTCGCTGTCGGACATCGTGAAGGTTACTCGACGTCTTCGCCAACGCTGCCGCGGGCCTGCTGAAGCACCTTTTGCGGCTCGTTAACCTGTTGCCACTGGATGATCTTCTCCTGGGCTTTGGCCGCCGGGATCCACCGGCTTTCCGGGTACTGCTCGATGAGCTGCAGGTACAGTTGCCGCGCGGACTCGGGGTTGCTTTCCCTCTTGCAGTTGGCCATCTGAAAAACCAGCCACGACGCCCGTGGTTCGGACGTTTCGCCCTTCAGCGCGGCCTCATACAGCGCGTAGGCCGGCTCGTAATGCCCGTCAGAAAAGAGCGTGTCCGCCAGTTCGGCCGCCTTGGCCGGGTCTTTCGGCGCCGAGGCCTGAAGCTTGGCGAGCACCTCGGGTGCGACCGGTGCTCGGCTGGAGTCCGTCGGACGCTCACGACGAACAGGCCGCGACGTCGGCTCCTGTGAGGTTTTCGATGTATCCAGCGCATGGTCCCTTTGCTCCGACGCACGCTCAGAGTCCAGACGCAAACGATTGATCACGCCGACCTTCTCTGATAGCCGGGAGTTTCCCAGCGGCGGCGGCGCCTCTATGTTCTCGTACCACAACTCTCGCGCGGAATTGCTGACCTGCTCCACAAGCTCGTGAAGCTCCTGGTCCAACGGACCCCGCTCGGCGGCTTCGTCCGCCGCGGCGGCTACCGCCGGAACCATCAGGCAGGTCGATATGATCACTATCCGCGGGTTCATGGCGTCGGCTCCCTGCCACCGTCCGGCATATCGCCGGAGAAACCATCCGCATCCGCGGAAAATGCCTCCGCGGCGCCCTCATAGTCACGTTCATACGCCCGCGCCATACCCAGCAACTCCTGCACCTGACGACGTATGTGCCCGGTCGCAGAGCTGTCCAGCAGTGTCCTGGCGACCTCCGCCGCCTGCCGGTAACGCTTATCCTCGAGACACAGGCGACCGAGATACAGGGCGGCTTCGTGGCTTTCAGGACCGGGGCGCATCTCCCCCAGCGAATTGGCAAGCACGTCGCGAGCTTCGCCGCACTTGTCCTCATCCACCAAACACTTGGCAAGCTCAACCGTCAGCATCCCGCGATGGTGGGAGTCGGAGACCTCCGGCATGTGACGCGAAAGCATCCGCCGTGCGCGGAGCGGCAGGCCCATCTCTCGTAGTGCCCGCGCTTGCAGCCGCAGGCGTGTGTAGTTCTGCTCGTCGTCGAGCGAGCCGGCGTCCAGATCGTTCAATATCGCCAAGGCCGCGAGGAAATTCTGCCTCTGAAGCTCGCTCTGCGCCAAATCCAGCGACGCGCGCGTCCGCAACCCGGTCGGGCCACCTGCCCCGAGCGACAGCTTGTAAGCGGCGGCGGCCTTGTCCACATTCCCCAGTGCCTCTTCGCAGCGACCCCAGGTGTGGAACGCCTCCGCCGGCTCCTCGCCGGACGGATCGTCGGACTGCTGGAAGTAGCGCTCATACCATTTGCGGGCGTCACTGTAGTTGCCCTTTTCGAAGTAACTTCGCGCCACCCCCCTGCACGCCTCCAGTCGGGACGCCTTCGTCAATTCCAGGTAGTAGAGCTTGCGGAACGTCCGGATCGCCTCGTCCCACAGACCCGTGTTCAGCGCGCTTCGGCCCAGGTAGAGATACACGCTGTCCACGGCCGGATAGTCCGGATACATGTCCAACAGGTCCATGAGGTCGGCGCGGGCGCCGGCGTAGTCGCGCAAGGATATCTGCATCCGCGCCTTGCGAAGAAGCGCCCTCGGCGCCAGCTCATGCCGCGGAAAACGACCGGCCGTCAGACGATACTCGCGCATGGCGTCGCTGGTTTCTCCGGCCAACTCGTAGAGCCGCCCCAAAGCGAAATGCCCCACCGGCAGACGACGGTCGTCCGAGGCGCGGAGGAAGAACCTGCGCCACATGGAGACGGCCTCGGCTTTCAGAAGCTCCCGCTTGTTCGACAGCGAGCTTACGGCGTCGGGGTCATGTACCTCCACCTCGTCGCGCTGGAATCTCGCGACAAGCCCGGCCATTCCGCAGGCGACCTCGAAAAGTCGATGCTCGCCTACCTCTCTGAATGCCAGGGAAACCCCCCGGCGACGCACCGGCGGAGCGGCCGACGCCCAGTGGACGTTCATATCGCACGCCGAGGCGAACCTGTAGAGCACCTCCTCCAGCGTCGCCTGCCAGCAGCTTACCGACCATAACCGCGCCGCGTCCGTTCGCCGCGCCGGGGAGACCTCCGGACCCAGGACCGACTCGGCCATCCGTTCGGCGCCGTCGTGCAACAGACTGCGCAGTTCGGAGTCGTCCAAGCCGGTGAACGGGTCCGAGGCGTTGTGACCGGGCCAGGGAATGGACTCGTCGGGGTTGTAGAACCGCATGGCGCTTTCGGTAAGGCAGCGCGCGACGAGATAGTCGCAATCCCGCTGCAGCGGAATCTCCCGTTCTATGGCTCCCAGCGCGGCAACGGCAGTGTATGCGCGTCGGCGGGCGGCCGGGTATCGCTCCGTCCTCAGCTCCAGTTCGGCAAGCAGGTAGTTTGAAACCGCTCGCACGATCGGCGAGCCGCTGCTGCTGACACGCTCCAGCAGTTCGCGACCCTCGTCGCTGCGGCCCAACCGGACGAGGCAATCGCCGCTGCGGAGACGGAGATAGTCCACCACAAAGGCATCGACGGGGCGACCGTCCGCCGCTTCGAGAAGGTGACGGTAGTAACCCAATGCCTTGGTGAAATCCTGATTCGCAAATGCCCGTTCGGCCTTGAGCCACGCCTGCGGCTCGACGTTCGGCGGCTCGATGGAAGACTCGCCTTCGTCGCGATGGGGCCTGTTCACGGCGGCTGATTCGTCGGAAGGATAGGCGGATGCTTCATCCGGCGACCCGGAACCTCCGGTAACGACAAACACGATAACCGCCAGCAGAAAGCACACCACCAATGTATTGAACCCCAACAACAGCGGGACCAGCGGGATACGCTTGTGCAGAGGCGTTTCGTGCTCCTGAAGAAAAGTTGATGCGTCGAAGCTTCCCCCCGTCGCATCAGACTCCTCGGAGGAAGCTGACGACTGGTCGCCGGCGGCAGAAGTCTCCGGGTCCGCGGATGCTGCTGCCGGGCCGCCATCCTGCGGCTGGGCCGCGGGACTGCTCGCCTGGCGGGTTTCAACCTCCGCCTGTTCGCTCTGCTCAGGGGTGGAAGTGTCGGCGTTCTGCTCTGTCGCCGCGGAGGCGTCGGGAGCTTCGGGCGAAGTTTCCTGCGCCGCTTCACCGCCATCGGTGCTTTCGCCACCTTCGGGCTTCTCGGCGGGGGTTTCCCCGGTCCGGGGCGCATCACCGACGGCGCCGGCCTGGTCGGGCTGGGACGTATCGCCCTGCTCCGCGGGCTGTTCGGCGCCCGGCTGGGATTCGTCGGCCCGGGGCGCTTCGGTCTGGTCGCCGGGTTGCTCGACCGGCTCGTCGCCCTGGGGCTGATCGGCGTTGGGATTCTCTGTCTCTGCCATCGATCCGTCGGTTCGTCTGACGTGCCCCGGTATCCTTCCGGGGCGGCGCGGGACGGCCTGGATGCGGTCATCGCGCACGGCACGCGCCGCAATTCTCGTTGCAACCGGTGTGCCAGAGCGAAACCCCGCGCCGACGACAACACCTAAGGCCCTGTGTAATAAGGCCTAACGAAAGAGCGCTCCCGAGGGGCCAATCCCGGCCCGCTATCGGAATGTCAGGAGTTTATGCGCGCGACGTTTGCTTTTCACGCGCCCGAAAAATAGTGACAGTCACCTGTTTCGCCGGTTCACGATTAGCCGCGAGCACAAGCGAGCGAACAGGTGATGTGAAAGAAAACGGTGCGGAAATGTGCCGGCGCGACTACTTGACGCCCTGGAGCTTGGGTGTTTCCCCGGAGCGTTTCGACGCGCCGCCGGTATTCGTGGTGTTATTCTCCGGCGGTTTGATGTCGTAGCGCTTGAGCTTGGCATGCAGCGTCGCGCGGGTTATGCCCAACAGGGCGGCCGCCCGGGTACGCTGCCAGCCCGTCTCGCGGAGCGCCCGGAGTATGAACTCCCGCTCGGCCGTTTCCAGCGAGAAGTCATCGGGATTGTTCGCCTGCGCCTCGGCCGCCGGAGTACTGCCTTGCGACTCGCCGCCGACGTACAAGCTCGCGGGCGTGAGCTTATCGGAGGTCTCCATCAGAAGCCCGCGCTCGATGACGTTGCGCAGTTCGCGGACGTTTCCCGGCCAGTCGTGGGCGCGAAGTTTCTCGATTGCCCCCGGTGTAAGTTCGGTAATGCTGTGCTCACCGGCAATGGTCGAGGTCCGCAGGAAATATTCAGCCAGAACCTCGACGTCGTCCCGGCGGCTCTGCTCGCGAAGGGCGGGCAAGTTTATGGGGAACACGGCCAGTCGGTAATACAGGTCGCGACGGAAACGCCCTTTCTCCACCTCTTGAGGCAGGTCGCGGTTGCTGCTGGCCACCACCGTACCCTCGAAGGTTATGTCTTTTGTGCCACCGACCTTGCGGAAGCTATGCTCCTGAAGTACGCGCAGCAGCTTCGCCTGGAGCGCCACCGGCATCTCCGATATCTCGTCCAGCAGGATCACCCCCCCGCCGGCAAGCTCGAACAAGCCGGTCTTGTCCTTGTCGGCACCGGTGAAGGCGCCGCGGACGTGTCCGAACAGCTCGCTCTCCAGCAGATTGGCGGTGAGCGCGGCGCAGTTGACGGCTACGAACGGCTCGTCCTCGCCGCAGCGCCAAGCGTGGACGGCGCGGGCGGCAAGCTCCTTGCCGGTGCCGGTCTCTCCCATTATCAGCACCGGATTGCATCGGCTGTGCGCCACGCGGCGGACCGTCTGAAGGGCGTTGGTTATGCCCTCGCTGCGACCGACGATCGCCAGTTGCGGGGGGCTTTCCGGACAAAGATAGCGGTCCTCGCCGCTGGCGGACTGCAGGAAATCCTCGTCCAGAGCGTCTATCAGCTCCTCTAGTCGCCCATCGTCCAGCGGGCCGGGAACGTAGTCGTACGCACCGGCGCGGACGAAACTCACCGCGGAGTCCACACCCGGACGATCGGAGACAATGACAACGGCCGCCTGGGGCGACTCGGAGGCGACTTCCCGGATCGCCTTCAGCGCCCGGCGCTTGCCCAGTCCCTCGTGGACCAGCACGAGCTGCGCATCAAGGAAGCATGCCCGTCGGACGGCGTCTTCCACGTCGTCGGTAACCGCCACCTCCGCGGACAGTTGTTCGAGACGGCGGCAAAGACCGTCCATATCCGATGCCACCTGTCCCAGCAATACAACGCCTTGCATGGACCGCTCGATCTGGACTTCCATGTCTTCCCTCACCACAAATCCGGGTACAAAAAGAGGTGACACGCGCGGTATACGACCCGCGCGCGCTCGAGGCCCCCCGCCTCTCGGCGGAAACGTAAGCCCCGATGCGCATAACTATTCGGCCAGAATGTCCCAAAAGGATTAGCCCAAGATGGGAACTTTTGCCGCCTGCCCCGGTCGCAGTTCGCCCAAACCCCCGCAAAAACCCCTTGTGCGACCCTGCGGGAGCAACCGCTATCGCAAGACAGGGATTGCACGCCGCGGCCGCCATTAACCGCAATTCTCGGATAGTTGCCGCCGGTGGCTTCCATTCCAATCGGCCCTGCAGAAAAAATGGCTTATCGGCCTCCTTGCCGGTATCACCTGCTCGGGTCAGGAAGGTAGCGGTCTCACCGGCACAACGCAAGTAACTAAAGTAACTTTTCTTGTGTGCGGACAAGTTCGTGCCGGTCTCAAAGCCGGCGGCGAGAACCGCCGCGCTTCAGTTCTGACCAGTAGGAGTTTCTCTCCACACCCCGGAAGGATTTTCCCTCTTGTCACCACTCTCTCAGGAGGCCAAATTTCGCCGGTCCGGCGTTTGTTCTCTCGTAACGCCTGTACTAAAAGGGTCTTACGCACGACAAACCACTTTTTGGGCTCCGTTCGGCACAGCGGTTGCACAATGACTGCTCGCGAAAGGACCGCCGCATGGGCACGACAGCCATACAAATTGCAGAGCTGCTCACACCGCAGGCCCCCAGGCCTCGCATGGTCAGCCGGACCGACCGTGGGCAGAGCGACGGATTGCTTGCCGGTCTCCCGCAAGCGGACACGCAAAACCCCGATGCGAAGCCCTCGCCGGACTCTGATACATCTGGCGAGTTGCCCGACCGCCCGGCCGGTGCGTCCGAAGACTCGGACGTCGCTTTTCTCTGTGGACGTTCGCAGCCGCGACGGTCCCAGGACGATAGCGAAGAGCAAACCGACGGCGGGAAAGAGATCAGAGTCTCCTTCGCCGCCTTACTCGATATGCTCGCCTCCAGCGATGCCGTACAGCTTCCCGACGGGGCGTCGATTGAAGCCGTAGCGGAAGAAGCCGCAGTTGCCGCCGATGGACAAACTTTCGAGATTGTCTTCCCGCAGGTGGCCCTTGAGGCCTCCGGGGACGGCGACGCGGCCGCGGGCGAAGGACAGAAGCTA
>JBKHJB010000122.1:0-7173 GCA_046538345.1 Phycisphaerae bacterium | reverse complement strand
GGCAGGCAGGCCCGCCGAAAAAGGCTGCTAGCCGCGAGCGATCCTCGATTCGCGGTTCTACTGTTCCGTTTCCGCTGGGTACTCGGGCTGTTTGCCTTCCAGCACGGCGATTACGTCATAGACCACGTCGGACATGTTCTCCATCGCCTTCGGCACGCGGGCCGCGGTGTGAGGCGTGAGTATGGCGCGCTGCTGCGCGTCGCCGAGATGGAACAAGGGGTAGTCCTCCGGCGGCGGTTCCGGATCGTGGCAGTCGATCACGCAGGCGTCCAGCTTGCCGGAGCACATCGCCTCGGCCAGCGCGGTGTAGTCCACGATCGGTCCGCGGGCGGCGTTTATGAACTGCGCGCCGTCCTTGAATTGCTCCAGCACCGAGGAATCGATGAGCTTGTGAGTCTGTTCGGTAAGCGGCGTGTGGACGGTCACGATATCGCTTTCGGCATACAGCGTGGGCTTATCCACGGACCTGGCGGGGTAGTCCAGCTCGATATCGCGGATATCGTTGTACAGCACCGTCATGCCAAGCCCGGCCGCCGCCCGTCCGACCCGGCTGCCTATGCGTCCGCAGCCGATAATCCCCAGCGTGCAGTCGGCGAGGAAACGACCGAACCGCTGCTTGCGTATTTCGTGGAAACGCTCGGGCGGGACGTAGCCCTGAAGCGGCCAGAAGCGGCGGTTCATCTCTATCATCATCCGCACGGTGTAATCCACCACGGCGAGCGTATTGGCGGCCGGCGTGTGGACCACCTCCACCCCGCGGGCGCGACAGGCGGGGACGTCGATATTTTCCAGCGCCACGCCCGCCCGGCCGACGACCTTGAGCTTCGGCGCCGCGTCAAGCAATTGCTCGTTGACCTGTGTATAGGTGCGGACGACAAGCCCGTCGGCATCGCCGATGACCTCGGCGACGTTCTCCGGAGTCGCGCGGCGAACCTCCGCGCGCTCGGCGAGCCATTGAATCGCCCTGTCACTGAGCGTCTCGGAAACGACGATAACGGGCTTCATAGCGGTCTCCTGCGTCTTTGCGTCGGGGAACGGATAAAAAGGAACGGAAGCGACCGAAGCGGCCGCGCTGTCAGGCAGAGATGTTGCGTGCGCCGCGACGCGGTGTCAAGCGCAGCCGCAGGCGTTGCCAGAATCCCGCGTGTGAGATACGGCGGGCGAGTTTGGCGACGGCTTCGTCCCGCGGCGCGAGCACCAGCGCACGCGAAACGTAGCGACGTGCCCGGCGAAGGTCGCCCTTTTGAAGATGGGCCATCGCCAGGTTGTAGAGCGCCAGCGGGTAGTCCGGGCGTAGTTTCAAAGCACGGCGACACTGACGAATGCCGTCGTCAAGCCGGTCGAGCATGAAGAAGCTCACAGCGAGATTGTGCCTCACCGACGCATCCCGCGGCTGCAGCGACGCCAGCCGTCGCAACACGCGGTTGGCGCGATATGTCTGCCCTGTTTCGATGAGCAGTTCCGACAATTCTTCCAGGAGTTCGGGGTCGTCGCCGGCCAGCTTAAGCTCGGCCAGCACCTGGCTTCGCGCCTCGTCGCGGCGTCCCCGGCGCAGAAGCACCCGCCCCAGCCGTGCCCGCACACCGGGGTAGTCCCTGTCCAGGCGCATCACCAGGCGGAACTGCTCCTCGGCGACTTCCATCTGTTCGCGCAGCATCGCCAGCTCGCCGAGGTAGAAGTGTGCGTCCGCATTGTCCGGAGACTGCTCCAGCACCCGCCGGAACTTCCGCCTGGCGGCCGGGAGCCGACCCATCTCCATCAACAACTCGCCGTAGTCCAGCAACGTGGCGATGTCGTCCCCGTGCAGCCGCAGCTCCACCTGGTAGTGACGAGCGGCATCGGGAAGCTCGCCGCGGTTCCAGTGTGCCTCCGCGAGGCGGAAGTGCGCCTCCGGATGGGCCGGGTCTATCTCCAGGGCATGCTGCCAGCACCACATCGCCCGATCCACATCGGCGCGGGCATACAAGCTTACCGCGATGTTGTGATAGCAGGCGGCGCAGTCGGCCTTGAGCTGCCTGGCGAGGTAGAACATGACCTCGGCCTGGTCGTGGCAGCCCATCTCGGTATAGGTGACGATGCGGTTGCAGTAGGTCGGCTCGGAGGTGGGGTCGAGGCGTTCGGCCTGTCGGAAACACCGCAGTGCCTCTGCGTAGCGACCGAGCCGTGTGAGATTCATGCCCAGGCAGTTCAGGGCCTCGACGTCGTCCGGCGACAGCGACAACGCCGAGCGATACGCCCTGCACGCGCGGGTGTAGTCCTCCATCGCCTCGAGGGTCAGCGCGAGATTGAAATACCACGCCGGGTTATAGGGCACGATGTCGATGGCTGCCCGCAGCTCAGCGGCGGCCTCGGCCCATCGTCCCTCCTCGTATAGGTTCTGGGCACGCTCAGCCCGTGATTCCGCTTCTGTCCATTCGTTCATGGTAACGACACTACCGATTCCAATGCCCGCGGTAACGTCCCCGCCGACCGCTCGCCTCCCCCGCCGGTCGGCCGGGCACGTCGGCTACCTTGCCCAGCCAAAAACAATTCTATCTCCAACACTCGATTCCGACAAGCCACAAAGCCACCTGACCCGCGGAAAACGCCGCCGGAGGCCCCTCGATAGGACCACAGAACCGCGTTATGATGCCGGTGTGACCACTATGAGACCATATCTCGAAAGCGAAGACGACGCCCTGCTCGCCGACTGCGAAACGGAGACCTACAAGGCCTCCGGTCCCGGCGGTCAGCATCGCAACAAGACCATGTCCGGTGTTCGCCTGAAACACAGGCCCACCGGCATAACCGCCCAATCGGCCGACAGCCGCTCGCAACACGAAAACCGGCACAAGGCCCTCAAACGCCTGCGGATGAAGATCGCCTGCGAGTTGAGGCGTTCGGTCACTATCGGCGACGAGCTGCCGACCGGTGTGAGTGAATGCATGCGCGGCTGTTCGGGGCAGTCCGGCTCCCGGCGCCGAATAGAGATAAACCGCAAGAATCCGCGCTACTGGACAGTGGCGGCTGTCTTGCTGGATGTGCTGGAGGCAAGGGAGGGACGACTATCGGAAGCCGCCGACGATATCGGCGTCTCCACGAGCAACTTCGTCCGCGTCCTCAAGGCCGACCGGCATGCACTGGCGGCCGTGCAGAAGCTCCGCTCACGACACGGGCAAAAGCCACTGAGCTGACCCGCTTTCCGGCGATTCGCAGAAGCGAACGCGAAAGCCGCTGCGCCCCGTAGTGACGCCGTCAAAGCGAGCTTGACCCTTACTCGGTCATACAGGTACAATCAATCTGCATTCGGTAGCGCGACGGTTGGAGAGTTGTGGTCGGCGGAGATACACCGGGGCAACCAGCCCCGCCCGCCTAGCCCCCCGCCCAGGACTCTGCTGAATAGCGCTGCCCGTACCGAACGGCTTGCCCGCGGCCTGGAGCGCCGGGAAGCTTCCTACGTCACGGTAGCCGGGCATTGCATCGGTAAAAAAGCATTAGTCCAAGCCCCGGGAATAAAATCATGGCACGCAAGAAGCGCAAGCGACTCGGTGAGCTGCTCGTAGAGTGGGGTGTCGTCTCCAAGGGTGCGGTCAAGGAAGCCCTCGAACACGCACGCCAGGAAGGCATGCGCATCGGAGAGGCACTGGTCACCAAAGGACTGGCCTCCGAAGACGACGTCGCCCGCGCCTTGGCCGAGCAGTTCGACATGGAGTACATCGACCTCGACCAGAAGCCGGTCAGTCACGGCGACCTGCAACTGGTCCCGGACGACATTGTGCGCAAGCACCTTATCCTGCCGGTGGGTCGGGAAAACGGTCGGCTGAAGGTCTGTATCTCCGACCCGCTGGACCTGGAAACGATGGACATGCTGCGTTTCCGGCTGAACACCGAGGTCCAGGCGTGTCTGGCGGCGAAGGGCAAGATGCGCAAGGTAATAAACGACCTGACCCGCGGTGACGTCAGCGTGGACGCCGCGGTCCACGAGCTGGAGGAGCAGCAGGTCGAGAGCATGCTCGTCCAGCAGGCCGGTGAAGACGCCGCCGGCGAGGACGCCGCCCCGATCGTCAAGCTGGTGACGATGATCATTACCGAGGCCGTCAAATCCCGAGCGTCGGATATCCACGTCGAACCGATGGCCGACCGCGTCCGCGTGCGATACCGCACCGACGGCGTCTGCATGGAGCGGGACAACGTCCCCATACGCATGAAAGGTCCGGTCATCAACCGGCTCAAAATTATGGCCGGCATCGACCTCGCCGAGAAGCGGCTCCCCCAGGACGGGCGAATCAAGATGAAAGTCTCCGGCAGTCAGGTGGACTTCCGCGTCTCGGTTTTGCCCAGCTACCACGGCGAGAGCGTGGTCATGCGTATTCTCAGGCCCGAGAGTGTGCAAATCGGCATTCCCGCCCTTGGGTTCGAGCAGGACGACTACGAGCGGTTCATGCGGATCATCAAGCGACCGAACGGTATCTTTCTGGTGACCGGTCCGACCGGCTCGGGAAAGACCACCACGCTCTACTCCGCTATCAACGCCCTCAACCGTCCGGACCGCAAGATCATCACGGCCGAGGACCCCGTGGAGTACAATTTCACGGGCATCAACCAGGTGCAGGTCAACGAATCCGCCGGTCTGACGTTCGCCGCCATACTTCGGGCAATGTTGCGCCAGGCGCCAAACATCATCCTGGTCGGCGAGATTCGCGACCTGGAGGTGGCTGAAGTGGCAATTCAGGCCGCTCTGACGGGACACTTGGTTTTCAGTACACTCCACACCAACGATGCGCCTTCGGCTATCCCCCGCCTGATCGACATGGGCGCCAAGCCGTTTCTGGTCGCCAGCAGTATCCAGGCGGTGATGGCCCAGCGACTGGTGCGGACCCTTTGCGAGAAGTGCAAGGAGCCGGACCCCAATCCCGACAAGAGGGTGCTGCAGGCCCTGGGCTTCCGCCCGGACGAGATAGAGAACACAACCTTTTACCGAGCCGCAGGTTGCGAGGCCTGCAATGACACCGGCTACAAGGGACGGCTGGGCATTTTCGAGATGTTGGAGATGGACAACACGATCCGGGAGCTGGCCTTTAACCGTGCTCCGCTGAATGAGATTCGCCGCGCGGCCCGGTCAAGCGGAATGCGGAGTCTGCTGGAAGACGGCAAGTTGAAGATCCGCAACGGCATCACGACGCCCGATGAACTGGTGCGAATAACGCAGGTACAGGAGCTGGTCGCCGGCGACTGACAAACCCTCGGACCGGCAAGCCCTTACAATGTAAATAGTTAACTGTGCGGCAGCGAGGCCTCCGGCCTTTATGGGGTGTCTCCGCCGGCATCGGGGACGAATAATACGAGAGGAAGCGACATGGCAGAAATTCACATTGACAGACTGCTGGAGACGTGCATCAAGCGAGGCGCCAGCGACCTTCACCTGGTCGTAGGCAAGCCGCCGACACTGCGTCTTCACGGCCGCCTCAGACCGCTGGAAACCAAGGTCCTCGAACCGGAGGACACGATCCAGTTGATGAAGGCGATCACCCCCGAACGCTGTCAGCAGGAGCTTCAGGAACAGGGCGGAACGGACTTCGGCTTCGAGTACGGCGACGAGGGACGTTTCCGGACGGCGGTATTTCAGCAGCGGGGCAACCTGACGATCGTATTGCGTCTGATTCCGTCGCGAATCCTCACGTTTGACGAGATTGGTCTGCCCCCCATCGTGCGAAGCTTGTGTCGCCGGCCCCGCGGTCTGTTCCTGGTGACCGGGCCGACCGGCTCCGGTAAGACCACCACGCTGGCGACGATGATCGACCACATCAACGCCAACTCCGACCGGCACATAGTGACGGTCGAGGACCCCATCGAGTATTACCACACTCACAAGAAATCCATCGTCAACCAGCGTGAGGTCGGCGTTGACGTCCCGAGCTTTTCCGAGGGTCTGCGGCGCGTATTGCGTCAGGACCCGGACGTGATCCTCGTCGGTGAGCTTCGCGACCTCGAGACGATGGAAGCGGCCCTGACGGCGGCAGAGACCGGCCACCTCGTCTTCGGCACGCTGCACACCACCACCGCCCACCGGACCGTAACGCGTCTGGTGGACCAGTTCCCCGTCGATCAGCAGGAGCAGATCCGGATGATGCTTTCGGAGTCGCTGATCGCGGTGCTCTGTCAGGCGCTTATGCCCCGGCAGGACGTGCGGGGCATGATAGCCGCGTTTGAGTTCCTCGTCGTTACCAACGCGGTGGCAAACCTGATCCGCGAAAACAAGACCTACCGCATACCCTCGTCCATTCAGACGGGCAAGAAGATGGGTATGCAGCTTCTCGACGACCACCTCTTCCAGCTCTGCCGGGAGGAGAAGATATCGTCCGAGGACGCCATCGATCGCAGTCAGAACCCCGGCGACATGCACGATCGTATCGAGGCGTATCGCCACGGGCGACTGCCCTCCGGCGAGCAGGATCAGAACGAATCGGAGCAGACGGCTCAGGTGAGGAAGTAAACCCATGGCTACCAAGACAGGCGCACCCAGAATTGAAGAGCTGAAGGGCCGGCCGCTCGGTCGGGTGCTGGTCAAGATGGCCAGGATCACCCGTGCGCAGGTCCACGAGGCGTTGGATATTCAGCAGAAGCGCGGCGGTCCGATCGGACAGATTCTTCTGGATCTTGGTCATATAGACGAAAAGACCCGCTCGCTGGCGTTGGCGTACCAGGCCGGCATGGAGTACGTGGACCTCGACGAGATCGAGCTGACCGACAACGTACTCGAGCAGATACCGGCGAACATGGCCAATTCCTACAAGGTCATCCCTATCGAGTACGACGAGTCGCGCAAGCACCTGACGGTCGCGGTCTCTTCGCCGGACAATTTCCGGGCGGCCGACGACCTGCGGACGCTGATGGGCTACAACGTGACCGTCAAGGTCACCGACCCGCAGCAGCTCGAAGAGGTCCTCACCACGCACTACGGCGCCCAGGAGGACTCCCTCGGGGAGCTTATCAACGAGATCGCCGGCGACGAGCAACTGGCTATGCTGGAAGGTCGCGGCGAGAGTATCGACCTCGACACGGTGCGCGAGGCGTCGGAATCCAACCCGGTAAAGCGGCTGGTCAACATGGTGCTGCTGGAGGCCATCCGCAACCGCGCCTCGGACATCCACTTCGAGCCGTTCGAGGACGAGTTCAAGATGCGCTACCGCATCG
>JBKHJB010000121.1:0-7186 GCA_046538345.1 Phycisphaerae bacterium | reverse complement strand
AGTCCACTACGGCCCATGGGAAAGGGAAGCCGGCGGGCGGAGTCTTCCGTGAGCCGGCTCTTTCTCTGCGCCAATACCCCATCACTGGCGGGAAGCTGAGCATGCACGGTCCTGTCTCCATAGTGACACCCTCGCTGAACCAGGGGAAGTTCCTGGAGCGGTCCGTTCGCAGTGTGCTCGAGCAGCGGGGCGTGGCGGTGGAGTATTTCATAGCCGACGGCGGCAGCAGCGACGGGTCTCCGGACATCCTGCGGCGCTATCAGGACCGCCTGCGTTGGATCAGCGAGCCCGACGGCGGGCAAAGCAGCGCCGTCAACCGCGCGCTTCGCGCCACCAACGGGGAGGTTATCGGCTGGCTCAACTCCGACGACGTGTACTATCCTGACGCTCTCCTGCGAGCCGTAGAGGCATTTCAGGCGGAACAGGACATCGACGTCGTGTACGGCCGGGCGAACTGGATAGACGAGTCCGACGCCGTCATCGCTGAGTATCCCACCGAGCCGTGGGATTTCAAGCGGCTGATGGAGACGTGTTTCATATGCCAGCCGGCTGTGTTCTTCCGGAGGCGCGTGCTGCGGCGGTTCGGGCTTTTGGACGAGTCGCTGCAGTACTGCATGGACTATGAATACTGGCTTCGACTGGCCCGGGGCGGGGCGAGGTTCGCGCATATCGACGACGTACTGGCCGGCTCACGTCTGCACGCGGAAACCAAGACAGTTTCCCGGCGGTTGGAAGTGCACAGGGAAATCTGCGGTATGTTCCGCGAGCGTTTCGGGCTGGTTCCCGGCGCCTGGCTACTGGGTTATGGAAAAGCGGCCGCCGCTGCCGCCGGGCTGACGCCTGATAGACCGGTCGGTTACGCGGCACGGACGATATGGGCCTCCCTGAAGGCGGCGATGCACTACAACGGTCGGCCCGACAGGCAGTGGGTGTCGGCAGTTAGTGGCTGGGTGCGAAAACACGCTCCTGTCGCGATCCGACGTGAGCGGAAGTAGCTACTTTCCGATGGCCTGCCCAGAGCCGCGTCCGGACTGCATGTCCTTGTAGAGTTCCGCGTAGCGGCGCGCGCCGGCTTTCTGTGAGTATTCCCGCACCGCGACCTCGCGAGACTCCCGGCCCATGCGCCCAAGCCGATCCGGGTCGGAAAGGAGGGAGCGGACGGCCTCAGACAGAGCGCCCGTATCACCGGCCGGTGCGAGCAGGCCGGTGCTGTCGGGGCGGACCATATCGCCTATGCCGCCGACGTTGAATCCGACAGCCGGCGTTCCGCAGGCCATCGATTCCAGCACGGTATTGGGGAGGTTGTCTTCCAGCGAAGGGCAGGCCAATACGTCGGCGGCGCTGTATATGAGCGTCAGCAGTCGTTCGTCATGGATGGCCTCGACGTGCTTGTGTGCGAGTGTGTCGGGGACTGTGGGGCTGCCTTGTCCAAGCGTCAGCAGCATCGGCCTGTCGGATTCGTCGACCCGCCCGATCGCTTCGACAAGCAGGTTGAAGCCCTTCCGGGGCATTTCCGGATTGGCTGCCGCGAAGAGTACAACCTTGGCGTCCGCGGCAATATCCAGCGCTTGCCTCGCGACCAGCGTGTCGCGCGGCTCGAATACGTCCGTATCCAGGCAGTTCGGCAGGACGTGCACGGGAAATCGTCCGAACAGCGAGCTTGCCTTCGCCTGCTCGCCCAGCCAGCGGCTCGGAGAGACAATGTGAAGCATATCCGTAGGCACACGCTGCAAAGCCCTTTTCTTGCGACGCCAGGTCTTGTGGGAAAGGTCGCGCGGGTTGTCCGAGCCAAGCCACGGGCATCGGCCGCACTGTCGGAGGTAGCCGTCGCAGCCGGTGCTGTAATGACAACCGCCGGTGAATGGGTTCATGTCGTGCAGCGTCCAGACCACCGGCACACGTCCGCCGACCGCGCGAAAGAATGCCGCGAAGTCAACGAACGTAGAGACCCAATGCAGATTCAGCAGGTCGGCCTCGGGCAAGTCGCCCATCAGGTCGCGCCCCAGCTCCGAGGAGCGGGCGTGGAAAATAAACGGTCCCGGGGGCCTGGTCTTGTGGTACCGGGAAACCCTCCGCACGACACCTATGCGACGGCGAACCCGCTTGAGCCGGCTCCAGAAGTCCTTTGCGGGTTGGTACGGTTCGACCGCCTCGTCGGTGGACGCCTTGATACGAACAAACATCCTGCTGTCGATATTATCCGCCAGTAGCGCCTGGTGTATGCGATAGGCCGCGCATGCGGCTCCGCCTCGATTATCGCTTAAACTCAGGTGAACAACTCGCATCAGCCGTTTCCCATCAACTCCCGGATTTACCAAAGAGCCCGCGCAGCCGGGCGGCAAACCCGCGCCTCTCCGGGGGTGATGCTACTTCGGGCCGGGCCTCAAAAACAATCCCCTCGGCGTGTCGATACAGACCTCGCTCCGTCATGACGTTTGCCCAGTCCGTCGGAAGAGGCGTTTCCGGCGCGTAGTCGCGATTCCGCGTCTCGTCCAGACCGTGATACGCGAGATAGTCCCAGGCGGCGGCTCGACGTGCAATGAAACGCTTCTGCTCTTCCCGCTGCGAGAATTTCTGCCCGCCGGGTATCTCATGCCAGGGATGATAAACCCTCTGCGTAGGGTGCCAGCATATTTTCAGCCCCATGTTTTTGAACCTTATGTAGTTGTCGAAACCGCTCTGATGGTAGCCCGCGAAGAAGGGCAACTGCTCATAGCCGTTCATCTCGATCATCCGTTCGCGATGAATTGCCACACAGCCGCCGTAGTTCTGAGTCCTTCTGATTGAGCAGGTTTCACGGACGTCCTCAAAGGTCTGATCGTGGCTGTGGCGCCATCTGGGCTGGTCCAGACGGAGTATATACAGCACCTCTCGCGGGTCCGAGGCCAGCTCGTCGGCGATGGTCTCCAGCAGGTCGTGCTCGCAGTAAACGTCCGCGTCGGGTATGACCAGAATGTCCGCCTTCGCCCGCCGGATGCCTTCGTTGTATGCCCGCGGGAGCACCTGTGGCTCGTCATCCAGAGACATGCTGAACGTCCGGAACCGGCCGGTCGCCCCGACCTCAGGCGCGACGTGGTCGGTGTATTCCACCCATATAAGCTCATAGTCTTCCGACGGCAGGGATTGGTTCATCCAGCTCGTCAGCGGGTCGAAGTTCTCGCGGAACCCGCCGTCAACCATGATTACCGATACCAGCGGTTTGCTCTGTCCTTGAGACATCCCGGCTCCTCATCAACTGTCTGAGAGGTCATATCCGATATGACGGGCCGTGTCCATGACGCTGGGCAGCACGGCGCGAATCTCCGGCCCGTGCAAGCGCCGCCACTTGTCGGAGCCGGGACGGCTGACGGTCGTCCTGCTCAGTGGCATGCCGCGCCAATGTGACAGGACCGCTTCGGATATGTTTGTGTCCAGGCGTCGCGCGACTCCGCGGAGCACCTTCGCCGGCTCGGTGGTCAGCTCCTCGTAGCGTATAAAGATAGGTTCGATTCCCGTCTTGCCGAAAAACTCCAGAGTTTTCTGAACGTGTTGCTTCCAGGACCAGGCGCATATCTCGGCAAGCGGTCTGGTGACCACCCTGCGCCAGCCGGGCGGTACGGGATAGCACCAGTGGTCTACGGTCCGCTGGGAAACACGCTCCAACCAGGGCTTGACCAGCGGCTTGCCGAAGCGTCCGAGCTGGGACCAACCCTCTATCATGCTGCTAATGTTGGCTCGTGGGTCTCTGACAAGCAGGACGTAGCGGGCGTGGGGGAACACCCGCCGCAGCGCGTCGAGATGAAAGCAGTTGGCGATGGTCTTATCCAGCAGCGGACGAGAGGGATGCACCAGCAGCGACGCCACCCGCGCCAGTCGCTCCAAGCCCTCCATCCGGTTGAGATAGCCGCCGAGGATCTGGTTGCGCAGCGCGGTTCGCAGGCGCTGGGCGTTGGCGGCGGCCTCTTCCGCGCCGACCATGTCGCTGGGTTCGGCAAGCCGGTCCGGCGGAAACAGTCGCCACCAGACCCAGTCGTTTTCCACGGGATAGTAATGGAACTGACCGGTCCGGCTTAGAGCGTCGAACAGCAAAGTTGAGCCGGATCGCGGCGGCGCGAGGATGAACACCGGTCTTGTCAGCCGCAAACTGTGCGCGAACTTTCGCAGAATTCGCCGGCTCACCGCCACGAGCGGCTTCGACAGTCGCGACCGGCGGGGGCGTTCAGAGCCGTTACGAGCCGGCATGGTCTTCGTATCCCAATCTGCGCAGAACGTCACCGGCAATCTTTTCGAATGCCTCCGTGTGAGGCCGATCGAACCAGCCCTTCCACTGACCGGCCGTTCCTTTCCGCACGTGCTCCATTCCCTCGGTGTCGTCATAGGGCCGACCCGCGGTGTCCTGAAGCTTCTTCATCACTGCAAAGTTCGACCGCGTGACCGCCCTTTCTACATTCTTCTCGTCCGTGGGCAGTTCGGCAAACTCGGCCATACGTCGCAGCTCGTCGGCGGTGTCCGCCAGCAAATCCTCGTAGCGGACCGTAAATACAGCGGGTCGACCGGGTGTCTCCAGCCACGAAGAGACGTGCTTTGCCCATCGGGCCGGGCCGATATCCGTATTACGGACAAAGTCGAGAAAAGAACCATCGAACCGGTCCAATCCGCAAAGATACAGATAGTGGGAGACCGCCACGTCCCGGCCGTCCCGCAGCAGGTATATAACGCGACGGAAACGCCGTGATGGCAGTTCGTGAGTCTTCAGCAATCGAGGTGAATGCATATTACGGATGGTCCGCCATTGCTCTTCGATATGCAGGTCCGGAACGTACCGCGGAAGCGTCTGAAAATCTATCTGCTCGGAGCCGCGAGCAACGAGGTTGGCCAGCAGGAAACGCACCCACGTGCTGCCGGAGCGGGGGTAGGAGGCAATGAACACGTCACGCGGATGCGTCCGGGGCAGACGATACGCTTGCAGCAGACGGCTCGCCGCTCTTCGCATCACGGAAGGCACCAACCGCATATGAGCTCCCACGCTCCTTCGCCTGAACTTCTGCCCTGCCCGGAAACGATAGTTTCACCCGACGGTGCTGTCAACTCGGCGACGCATTCCACGTCGCTGGGCAACAGGCCTATCCGACAACAGACACGTAGCTTCCCTGCGGTTCTGAGCACAGGGGCGAAGGCCCACGCGCGGGCTATGGCGCACCGGCGTCTATGCTGACCGTCAGTCTCTGCCCGGCGAGAATCTTCTTCCACTGGTCGTCGGTGAAGGGCCCCGGCGGCGAGCCGGCTTCCAGCTCCAGCTCATCGACGGCCACGGTCTCGGGCGGGTCGCCGTCGAGCGAGAAGCTCAACTCCAGCGTCTGAATGTTGAACTCCGCTCGCAGGCGTGCGAGTGTGGAACCGTGCCCCTGGTCGAAGTATTCCTGCCACGACTCTAGATTCAGCCGCGTAACCGGTTCGGGACGGGGAATGGTAACGGCGTAACGGTGCGTGCGGAGGGGGTAGAGATTGCCGTCGGCGAGGTTATCGTCCACGTGTTCGAAAAGAATGCACCGGCGGCATTCGTGGAAGACGTTGTTCACCACGCGATGCTTGCGACCCAGTCCGGTTCGGGCGCCGGTTTCTCCGTGCACGCGACGGCCGGATTGCTGAAGGTGCATGCTGACGGCATGGTTGTCGTGCACGCGGGCGAAGAGGTTGTTGGCTACGATGATCTTTTCGCTTCCGTCGCTGTCGGCCGCCACTCCGCCGTGGCGGACGTAGTCGGGCTTCTCGCCGCCGCGGATGTCGCCGTCGTGGATGCCCCAGAATATGTTGTTGTCTATGGAGTTGTGCTCGTGGGTCATCTCGTAGTAAGCGGCCCCGAGCATGGTGGTGACGTTCGCGAAGACGTTACCGGTGATGCGGCAATTTTCGTTGTTAACGTCCATCCATACGCCCGATGCGTGGTGGATATCGCGGAATACGTTGTTGCGGACCAGCACGCTCCTGGCGCCGTGGCATTTGATGGCGGCGCACTCCAGCACCCGTTCGATGTCAAGCCCGCCTATGCGCTCGAACGTGTTGTGCTCCACGAGCATACCATCGTTGTTTTTGTCAGCGGCCAGTCCGCCCGTACCGCAGTCGGAGACAACGTTCCGGCGGATTATGTGTCGCCCGTGAGGTCGCTCCAGGTGTCCCCAGTGGTCCTGCCTGCCGACGTCGATCGCCAGTGCGTTGGCGTAGCGGAACGTGCAGTCCTCGACGATCCAGTGGTCGCCCTTGCGGGCGCTGAGCATGCCCCGCTGAGGCCAGGGCACCGGATTGGCCGCGTGTGCGAAGTGGAAGCCGGAAACACGTATGTACGAAAGCCCCGGCTGACGCGGCGTGAAGCACTGCTCCCGGACGGTTATTTCAAACTCGGCCTCGTCTGCGTCCGTCCTGTCCTGGAGGCGCATAAACACGCGCAGCCCCGACGGGTCCACCCAGAAAGCGCCGGTTTGCCCGCGGAGGTCGCCCAGCCAGAACACCTGCTCCAGCGGCTCGCCGTTGACGTAGATGCTGCCCCGGCGCAGGTACAACCTGCGGAACTCATCCTCGGTCCACTCCCAGCCGTAGTTCATCATCGCACGAGGGACGTTGGAAATACTGAAGGGGTTATATCCGTCGAAGGCGTCCGCGGGCAGCTCGGCCGAGAGTATCGGCGGGTCGAGGTTCCGCGGGATCCAGTAGTCGCTCTGCGATTCAAAAACCGGCTTCCAGACCTCCGAGCCGCGCACGTGCACTTCCTCCCCCTCGGCGGCCTTGTAATGGATCATGGCGTCCGCTCCGCCTCCACCGTGTGCGGGGCGGACGCATTCGCGATACACGCCTTCGTGGACGATCACCCGCTCGCCGGGTTGAAGTACCTCGGCCGCAGCGTTGATGGTGGCAAAGGGCCTATCTGCCGTTCCGGGATTGCCGTCGTCGGCGTCCGGGTGGTTCTTTGCGACGTGGTAGGTCCTTGTGTATTCGGTCTCGTCGTCCCAGAAGTCGAAGTTTCCGCCCGCGGGCATGGCGACGCCCGGGGCGTCCGTCGAGGCCTTGCCGTTGTCCGCGAGAACACTCGCCGTCGGGGCACACGCCGAGAGAACAAAAGTCAGAAACAGTACGCATGCGAAAATCCTGCGGGGCATGTATCACTCCTGTTTGCGGTTCTTTGAGGATTAAACCCTCCGGGTGAGCTTTCGGA
>JBKHJB010000120.1:0-7186 GCA_046538345.1 Phycisphaerae bacterium | reverse complement strand
ACGTGCCCGGCGGGCGAAATAGGGCTTGTCAGCTTGCGCAAGTCGAATACAATAAGCTTCATGAGGAAGTGGTCGGACCGAGGCGGTCCGACCTCTCCGGCAGGGACGCTGGAGCAGCCCCACAAACACTGGAGGACGGGCCGAAGCGAAGCTTGGAGGCATCGGCCCCCGAACAACCAGGACTGGCTCAGTGTCCCGATCCGCCAAGAAGCTCCTGCTACTGCTACCGGTGTTTATAGTGGTCGCCCTGACCGTGCGGGGCGGTTCTTTCGACGGTTCGTCAGGGTCGGCCTCGTCGGAAGGCGAAAAAGCCACCGGCTCGCTACCCGCTCTTGCCGCCCGGCAGGTAGTCCCGCAAGCCGAACCGACTCCTTCGTCCGCCGGCGTTCGCGGCTCGACCACCGTTCAGAGCATCGCCCCTGTTGAAAGACCGCCGAGAGAACAGCGGGTAGATACGGTAACCATCCGGATGCTCGTTACCGCCTATTGCCCGTGTCCGAAATGCTGTGGCAAACACAGCGACGGCGTCACAGCCAGCGGCAAGGACATCTATACCAACGACAGCCGATTCGTCGCCGCCGACACCAGCATATTGCCTTTAGGTACGAGGGTATCGATACCGGGCTACAACGACGGCGAAGCGGTCCCCGTGCTTGACAGGGGCGGCAAGATAAAAGGCCATCGCCTGGACGTTTTCTTTCTCAGCCATCAGCGCGCACTTCAATGGGGCAGACAGTGGGTGGACGTGACCGTGCACCTGGACTGAACATTTTCTCCAGCTACACAGCATCGGCTTACTGAACGGGAGACATCCACGCGCTTGGAGGCAACCGTGCAACGTGTAGGGTGTCTACCTTAGTTGCCTGTAGTCCATTCTCTGTTTCGGTTGCGGCCCGTGATGGTGGCAAGGTGCCTCGCGCGCTGCGGAGCAGCGGGGGGAATTTTTTTTCGAGGGGATTTAAAGAAAAACTCACAACAAGCCACAAGCGGCTAAGCGCTCCACTTCTATATATCTACGGCCAGGTTTTCGCCGCCTGTGACTCCTTCGGCGACGGCATAGGGACAGTACGGGTCTTGAAATGGTATATGGAGCTTTTTAGAATCAAACGTCGAAGGTGCGAACGCTCACTTGTCGCTGAACAGGCAATTCTGTCCCCGCGCCTGAGACAACGCATTCGGGCACGGCCCGGTAGTCTGTCTTTTTTGCGCGGGTCGTTCGAAAATACGTGAATACGTGCGCCGAGCGTTAACGCGAGGTCGCCCGTGATGTGGAGGGGGCAGGGGCTCCGGAATGGACGTCGGTAGTATACGACGGGGAGGATGTGAAGATGAAGCTGTGCATTCGTATCATGGTTGACAGCGACGGGACTTACACAGCGGTCTGTCCGTCGCTGCCCGGTTGCTGGTGCCGCGGGCGCGCCCGCGAGGAGGCCAAGGAGCGGCTGAACGAGGCCATCCGAGGGTACATCGCAGCGGTGAGCAACTTTGTACCGGAAAACCTTTCTCACGAGGTCGTGGAGGTCTGATCGGACGACCGGCGGCTGCGCCGCCGGAAGCCGGCTTCCTCAGCGCTTCCGGTGTTTCCAAGAGGGGGTGTAACTTTATCGGAATGCTCGACGTGCAGCTCTCGTCACCCTCTCGGATGAAAGCGGCGGTGGATTGCCTTCAGCCGGTCGGCGTCCAGGTGCGTGTATATCTGTGTGGTGGAGATATCGGCGTGTCCGAGCATCTCCTGGACGCTGCGCAGGTCGGCGCCGCGGGCCAGCAGGTGCGTCGCGAAACAGTGGCGGAGCGTATGCGGCGAGACTCGCCCCCTGACGGCCGCCCGCTGAACGTATTTCCGCAGTAGCCGGAAGACCTGTTCTCTGCCCAGCGGCCGACCCGTGCGCGAAAGCAGCAGTATCGGCTCGTCGTTGCGTCGCAGCACTTTCGGCCGTTCCTGGCTCATGTAGCTGCGGACTATCTGCTGGGCGCTGTCGGCAAGGGGGATAATCCGCTCTCGCCCGCCCTTGCCGGTAACCCGGACGACTCCCAGGTTGAAGTTCACATCCTCGATGCGCAGCGTGGTCAACTCCGTCGCGCGCATGCCCGTGGCATAAAGCAGCGTGAGCAGCGCCTTGTCCCGCAGGGCGTGGGAATCCTGTTCGACGTCGGGCGCGTCGAGCAGGGACCGGACTGCCCGGGCGTCCAGAACCGTCGGCAGACGGTTCCAGTTCTTGGGCATGTCCACGCTGGCGGCGGGGTCGTGTTCCAGCCGACCAATCAGCACGAGATAGCGGCAGTACATCTTGACGGCCGCCAACGCTCGCGCCGCACTGGAGACTGCAAGCTCCTGCTGCCGGAGCGATCGCAGGAAACCTTCGATATGCTTTGGTCTGATGCGGTTGGGGTCGCGTTTCTGGGTATCGCTGAGGTAGGCGAGGAACTTCCGCAGGTCTCGCGCGTAGGCCAGGCGGGTGTTCATCGCCAGTCCGCACTCGCCCTGAATATAGTCCAGAAAACCGCGGACGTCGCCCGGCTCAGCCGCCTGCGGTGACGCGGGCCGGGATCTCGACGGCTGCATGGGCCATCGCCTCCGATAGGAGCTGTCTATAGACGGGGCATTCGGTGTATCGGTCGGCGCAGTGGATGAAGGCGCTGGTTATGTTTTCCAGCGACAGATGTCCGGCACAGCGTGGGTCGCGTTTGTCCACAAAAGGACACACGGAAGCATCTCCTGACAATGGGCGCGTCCGGCAGACACGCGGTCGGTTTTACGCCCGGATAAGCTATCGACATATGCTCGCCGCGCGCTTTAGCCAAACGCTTTTGTGAAAGTGGTTGGGGGGATCCGGAGGTTCAGGACTGCTGACTGTAGGCGATAATCTTATACGCCAGCCGGGCCGCCACGAATTCTGTGAGACGGCTGGGCGGAAGCGGGCGGACTTCCATGACGTCGGCACCGACGACCTCCCGCTTCGAGCAGACCTCCCGCAGAAGCTGCAGCACCTGTTTCCACGCCAGCCCGCCCGGTTCGGGCGTGCCCGTGCCCGGTGCGATGGAGGGGTCCAGCGCGT
Source organism: Phycisphaerae bacterium (assembly GCA_046538345.1). Classification (GTDB taxonomy): domain Bacteria; phylum Planctomycetota; class Phycisphaerae; order SM23-33; family SM23-33; genus PUND01. The sequence continues at coordinate 4,130 of JBKHJB010000120.1, read as the reverse complement.
CGATATCGACCGATACGTACACCCGCCCGCCCAGCATATCCAACGCGCGGGCTATCCAGTTCGGGTCCGACTCCAGCAACGCCGGGGTAATGAAGCTTCGCACCCGCTCGGGATGCGCCTCGTATTCCTCCCGGCTGTAGCTGCGGATGCCGACCTGGCAGAGCTTGTCGGTGCTGGCCAGCACGCGGGCGGCGACGCAGGCGTGGGAGAGCTTTTCACCCTCGTATTCGTCGCGCAGGTCGCCGTGTGCGTCGAGTATGAGCACGCTGATATCGTCCATCACCTCGGCCGCCGCCCGCACCATGCCCACCGTGACGCTGTGCTCCCCTCCAAGAGCCAGCGGGAACTTCCCGTCGCGGAAGATCGGCTCGGCGACCTTGCGGACGCGGTCTATCTGCTCGGCGGGCGTATCGGCCGATTCTATTGGAGGATGTGTGGCGATGCCTGGTTCGTAGAACTCTCCGCCCAGCTCCTCGTCGAACAGCTCCACCTGGCACGAAGCCGCGATAATCGCCTCCGGCGCGTCGGCGGTGCCGGCCTCGTAGGAGACCGTACCTTCATAGCCGATCGGCAACACGACGTAGCGCGAGCGTTGTGGGTCGCTGTATTCGGCGGGCAGATCCAGAAATGCCATTCTCGACTCCGACTAAAGCAGAAAAACCGCCGCGGCCACTACCGTGGTCCACAACCCGTTTTTGTCGCCCTCGGCTGTCTGGACGCAGGCGCGCGTGCGGACGATCTTGCCGGACATCTTGTAGATTTCCTTGCGCTCGTCGTAGGCGGTTTCCGGATCGAACTCGATACCCAGCGTGGTCGCCAGCATGGTTGCGGCCATATCCTCGACGAAGTCGCCCAGTCGCTTGCTCTTCATGCCGAAGCCGTGGTGTTCGCTGATGTACCCGTACTGCTCGCCTTGTACCGGCTGGGCGACGCCGATGCCGGAGCCGATCATACGCGAGGGCTCGTCGGTGCTCGCCTCGGCCAGCACGACGTAGGTAATCTCGCCTGGTCGCAGCTTCTCCAGTCCTTGTTTGCGGGAGATGATCCTGCATTTCGGAGGCAGGATGCTTGAGACACGGACAAGGTTAACCTTCTCAATACCGGCGTTGCGCAACGCGGCTTCGAAGCTCTCCAGGCGGCTTCGCTGGCGTCCTACGCCCTTGGTGAAAAACGCTTCTTTCGGGACCATTGGTGTCCTGTCCATCATCTCTCCTTCGCACTGCCCTGGTACTTCACGGTCGGTTGGGGGGTCATTATAGAATACGCCCGACCGCTCACAAGCCGATACCAGCGTGATACCCACGTTGACACCGTCATGGCGGGCACCTACCATCCCGTTTGAAGGCAGGGAACGATCATGGACAAGAAAAGCTCCAAGTCCCGGCCCGAGAAGAGCTGGCAAAGCCGGCTGACCTCCCAGGCCGACTCTGACACCGCACGTTTTCTTGCGAGTCTGGATGTGGACCGCGCGCTATGGCGCTACGACATCGCCGGGTCCATTGCTCATGCGCGCATGCTCAGCGATACGGGTCTGATAACGGCCGATGAGTTCGACAGCATCCGCAAGGGTCTGCATTCCATAGCCGACGATATCGAGCGCGACCGTCTGGATATGCCGGTGGAGCTTGAGGACATCCACATGGTTATCGAGGCGGCGCTGATAGAACGCATTGGAGCCGTGGGCGGAAAGCTGCACACCGGTCGCAGCCGCAACGACCAGGTCGCGCTGGACCTGCGCCTCTGGGCGCGGGACGCCATCGACGACCTCTGCGGCGCCGTCGGCGAGCTTCAGCGGGCGTTCATTGACCTCGCGGACACCCAGGGAAAGGTGGTTATCCCCGCCTACACGCATCTGCAGCGGGCACAGCCGGTACTTGCGGGTCACGTAATGCTGGCGTACGTGGAAATGCTCCAGCGTGATGCGGAGCGACTGAACGATTGCCGCCGCCGTGTCAACGTCTGTCCGCTGGGTTCGGGAGCGACCGCAGGCACCACGCTACCATTGGACCGCGCGCGGACCGCGGAATTGCTGGGCTTCCCGCGATACAGCCGAAACAGCATCGACGCCACCAGCGATCGCGACTTCCTTGCGGAGCTTTGCTTCGACTGCGCGCTTCTGGAGGTGCACCTGTCCCGTTGGGCGGAGGATTGGATAATCTTCTCCACCGGCGAGTTCTCCCTGCTGGAGCTGGACGACGCCTATTGCACCTCCAGCTCCATGATGCCGCAGAAAAAGAACGCCGATACGCTGGAGCTTATCCGCGGCCAATCTGCCTGCGGGATAGGGCGGCTTGTGGGCATGCTCACGCTGTTGAAGTCCCTGCCCATTGGTTACAGCCGGGATCTCCAGGACGACAAGCGCTTTGCATTTTCCACGGTCGAATCGTGCCTGCCGGCACTGTCGGTGGCCGCCGGCGTTGTGGAGACGGCGAAAATCGACGAGCAGCGGGTTGCCGAGGGTTTGGACGAAGGGTATCTCGACGCTACCGCACTCGCCGAGTACCTCGTGGAAAAAGGCGTTCCGTTCCGCGAGGCGCATCAGGTTGTCGGGCGTCTGGTGGCTCGGGCGGAGAAGGAAGGCAAGTCGCTTTCGGAGTTGCCTCTGGAGACGCTCCAGGCGGCGGCCGGGCAGATCGACTCCGACGTGAGCAAGTACCTCGGTGCCGCCAACGTGGTCAAGCGCTATGCTCCGGACGGTTCCGGCGGCGCCCGCCAGCTACGCAAGCAACTTAACTACTGGAAGCGCAAGCTCTCCTGACCATGCGGGAAGACGATTTTCTGGAATGGATACGCTCTCGCGGCGTTTCGCAGCCCAAGCGGGTGCCCGTCGGTCCCGGCGACGACTGCGCGGTGGTGGGTCTCGGCGGTGAGCGGCTGGTGCTGACCACCGACCAACTGCTCTGCGGTGTGCACTTCACCGAAGATATTGAGCCGCGGCTGGTAGGGCGAAAGGCGATGAATCGCGGACTGTCGGACGTCGCCGCGATGGCCGCCGTGCCCGTATGCGCGGTGGCGACGCTTGCCGCCCCGCCGGATTTCCCTCGCGAGTCGGCCGAGGGGGTTTACACGGGGCTTCGAGAAGCGGGCGACGCATTTGACTGTCCACTGGTCGGCGGTGACGTGGCCGGCTGGAAAGGCCCGTTGGCGTTGAGCGTGACGGTGGCGGCCGCCCCCGGTTCGACGGGTTGGGTCCTCCGCAGCGGAGCGAAGGTCGGCGACGCCGTATGTGTTACCGGCTCCTTCGGAGGCGCGTGGAAAGGCAGACGGCACCTGGAGTTCACACCGCGCATCGCCGAGGCGAAGGCGCTTGCGGAGAACTATCGATTGCATTCGATGATAGACGTCTCCGACGCGCTGTCGTTGGATTTGTGGCGGATATGCCGGTCCTCCGGCGTAGGGGCCGAGCTTTTCGCATCGGCTGTTCCCGTCAGCGACGAGGTACCCGCCGGCGACGATGCCGAGCGGCTCTCGGCCGCGTTGGGCGACGGCGAGGACTACGAGCTGCTTTTCACGCTCTGCGAGGCCGACGCGAACCGGCTCATCGAAGACAATCCCCTGGACGTACCCGTGGCGCGGGTTGGCAGGATTATTGCCGAACAGAACCTTGCTCTTGTGGACCCGGACGGCGGGCGAAGGCCCGCTACACCTACGGGCTGGGAGCATGAGTTGTGATCGCCGGCGAGCAGTTTCAGAGCGAGTCCATCGAGCAGACCCTGGAAATTGGCCGACGCATCTCCGAACGGCTTCAGGTGGGCGACTGCGTGGGGCTTACCGGTCCGCTGGGCGCGGGAAAGACCGTCCTGGTGCGGGGTCTGGCGACAGGGCTGGGCGTTGCCGACGAGCGGCTGGTTTCCAGCCCGACCTTCGTGCTGGTGCAGGAATATCCCGGCCGAGTGCCGCTGTTTCACGTGGATTTGTACCGCATGCACGAGCCGGACGCGGAGCTTGCCGATCTCGGGGTCGATGAGATGCTCGCCGACGGCGTCGTGCTTGTGGAATGGGCGGACCGGGCCGGCGACGCGCTGCCGCTGCCTCGCTGGCAGGTGGACATATCGCTCACCGGTCCGGAGTCGCGGAAGCTCACGTTGCGACGCGTCGAATGATCCGCACTACGCGGAACACACATCCAA
>JBKHJB010000119.1:0-7221 GCA_046538345.1 Phycisphaerae bacterium | reverse complement strand
GGCCGGCAGCGACCGCCCGGAACAGCCCAAAGCGCCGCCTGGACTACTGGTCCTGTTGGTCCTGCTCGTCCTGTGGCGGTGCGGAAACCACCACCGCCGAGGGGCGGATGGTGCGACCTTTGAGCATATAGCCCTTCTGAAGCTCGCGCAGGACGGTCTGTGGCGGGTGGTCCTCGCTTGGCTCCTGCATCATGGCGGCGTGCTTATCGGGGTCGAAGGGCTTGCCTTCGGCTTCTATCGGCTCGAGTCCGAACTTGCCCAGCGTACTCAGGGCGTTGTCGTGGACGATCTGCATGCCCTTCAGAAGCGGGTCGTCCTCGTCGTGGTCGGCGCGGGCGGCCTCGAGAGCACGTTCCATGTCGTCCAGCACGCCCAACAGGGATTTGACAAGGTCCTCGTTTGCGAATTCTCGGGCCTGCTCTATGTCTCTTTGAATGCGCTTCTTATAGTTCACATAGTCGGCCGAGACGCGTTGGAGGCGCTGGCGCAGGTCGTCCCGCTCGGCGCGAAGGGTATCGAGGTCTTCATCGGCCTGTTCGGCTTGGAAGCTCTCGGCGTCCGGCTCCGGCGGCTGGGCATCCTGCTGCTCGCCCTGCTGCTGCGGCTTTTCCTGGGGCGCCTCGACGCCGTTGTTCTGGTGTTTGTCTTCTTTTCTGTTCTCACGTCGTTTACTGCTCATCGCTGTATGCCTCTCCTGGCGTCTATTCCCGGGAACCGAAATAGCCCTTCAGCTTGTCCAGAAAACTCTTGCGCTGTTGGCCTATGTTGTCGTGTTCGGTCTCGGCGAAGCTTTCGAGCAGTTCCCGCTGCTTGCGGTTGAGCTTTTTGGGTACTTCCACAAAGACCTGAACGTGCTCGTCTCCGCGCTTGCCCGTCCGTGGCGAGGGCATCCCGCGGCGTTTGAGGGTCAGTATGTCGCCTGTTTGCGTACCGGCCGGTACGTCCACGTGCTCGGGTCCGTCCAGCGTGGGAACCTCAACGGTCCCGCCGAGGGCGGCCTGAGTGAACGATACGGGCACGTCGCAGAAAAGGTCGTCGCCGCGGCGGACCAGCAGCGGGTGGGGCTTTACGCGAACGTACACGTGCAGGTCGCCGTGGGTTACGCCCCTGCGCCCCGGTTCGCCCTCGTTGCGGATCCGCAGGATCTGACCGTCCCGCACGCCCGGTGGTATACGCACGGTTACCTCGGTATCCTTTTCCCGACGTCCGCTGCCTCCGCAGGTGGGACACGGATCGGTCACGATGGTCCCCCGGCCGCGGCAGTTCGGGCACGGCCGGACGCGTACGCCGAGTCCGAAGAAGCCCTGTACCTGCTCCTTTACCTGTCCGTATCCACCGCAGGTATCGCATTTCTGTGCGCTGGTGCCCTTGCGGGCGCCGCCGCCGTCGCATTCGGTACATACGGCCATGCGCTGAAACTGGAGTGTCCGGTCGGTGCCGTTGGCGGCTTCCTCCAGCGTCACCTGCACCTCGGTTTCCAGGTCCATGCCGCGTTCGGCTCGGCCGGCAGGTCCGCCCCGGCCGAAACCGCCCATCCCGAAGTCACCGAAGATATCCTGGAACATCGAGAATATGTCGCCGAAGCCCATCGACGAGAAGTCGTGAACGCCCGCGCCCTTGAGACCCTCGTGGCCGTACTGGTCGTACCTCTGTCGCTTCTGCGGGTCCGCGAGCACCTCGTAGGCCTCGGAAAGCTCCTTGAACTTCCGTTCACCTTCGGACTTGTCCCCGTCGAACTTGTCGGGGTGGTATCTCAGCGCACCTCGCCTGTAGGCGCGCTTTATCTCCTCGGCGCTTGCGTCACGGGCGACGCCCAGAATTTCGTAATAGTCGCGTTTCTCTGCCATTGAATCGGGAGATTTATACATGCGTCAGTAGCAGTGCACCACGTTGAGCACATCGCGGCTCTTACGGTCGATAACGACCAGCCGGTATGCCGTCGTCACGGCGAGGACACGGTCCTGTCCCAGCGGGGCGAACCAGCAGAGGTACTCCGCCCAGCCCGGCAGCTCGGGTATCCGGGCGGGTTCCTCCAGCAGTTCCTGCCCGTTCGGCGCCAGAACCATGAAATCGCGGAGCGAGCCGACATATACTTCGCCGCGTCCGGACAGGCCCGACCCGTAGGACAGGCGGTTATGCGCTATCGGTCTGTATGTTCCTTCCGAAGGGTCGAGTATGCCCAGGTATCCGGCGTAGGCGGCCGTTATAACCCGACCGTCAACCACAAACATCCTGTCCTTACGGAGCTGCGCTATCGTGGGATGGTCGAAGCAGACAACTTCGTCCACGACGGAACCGGCGTCGAGGTCGAACGTCATGATGGCCGATACCTTACCGTCGGAGCGCAGCTTCGATATCTGCTGACGCGCAAAGCCCTCGTAGGAATCGGCGAATACGGTGTCGGTCTCTTCGTCGCTTTCGAAAGCGACGGTTCTGGCAAATGCCGTTGCGCCGTCGGCGGAGACCGCCACCTGCGACAGCTTCCGCTGTGAGCCCTCGGGGGGCAGAATCTTCTCGCTGACGGTGCATTCCGGCAGGTTCCAGACATGTATCGAGATGCCGGATTCGTCGTCCGGGCCTCCGGCGGTTACCGCCACGTCGGCGTCGGAGGCGACTGCCAGCGCGCTGACGTTTTCTATGGTTTTAAGCTTGTCCCAGTCGGACGTGTCGAACACGTGGAGGCGTTGGGCGTCGTCCAGTACCAGGCAGCGACTACCGTCGTTGCTGAAGGCGATGTGCCGCACCCACGCTCCGATCCAGATGCGCTGCGTCACTGTCCAGTCGGAGGTTTCCAGAACGAAGACCGCCCGATTGTATCCACCAGTCGCCACCACGCTGCCGTCGCTGTCGGCCGCGGCGGTTATAAGCCCGTGGGCGCCGGCTGCTGAAGCAGTCATCAGCACTATCGCCATGGTGAGTTTGATGGCCCGTGTCGACTTGCCCGGCATCTGAGACCTCCCGGTTGGTTCTCCATGCAAATTGAACGTCCGCGATTACACCCGAAGCTCCGGTTGCTTTGTGCCTCGGGCATACTGATTCCGGTCTGAACAGAGACGGGGCGCCTCGGCCGGCGGCGTCGGCGCCCCATCCTGCTGGTATCTATCTGACTGCGAGGCCGCAGATACTAATGTACGGCCTCGGGGACCTCTGCATCTTCTTCGGCGTCCTCGTCGTACTCTGTGACCATCAGGTCGGTGGTCAGCAGCAGACCGGCCATGGAACCGGCGTTCTGAAGCGCCGTCCGCGTGACCTTGGCGGGGTCGATAATACCGGCCTTGACCATATCCACGAACTCGCCCGTGGACGCGTCAAAGCCCACGTTGCCGCTCTTGCTGAGGATATCGGCGACTATGATTTCGCCGTCTTCGCCGGTGTTGTGGGCGATCCGGGCGGCCGGTGCGCGCAACGCTTTCAGCACGATGTCCACGCCGGTCTTTTCGTCGCCGCGGGCCTTGTCGCGCGCCTTCTCGACGGCGGGAATCGTACGCAGCAGCGCTACGCCGCCTCCCGGGACCACGCCCTCGTCGGCCGCGGCGCGGGTGGCGTGCACCGCGTCGTCGATAAGGTCCTTACGCTCCTTCATCTCGGTCTCGGACGCGGCGCCTGCGCGGACCACCGCTACGCCGCCGGTGAGTTTGCCGAGACGCTCCTGGAGCTTCTCGCGATCGTAGTCGCTGGTGGTCTTCTCGATACGATTGCGGATCTGCTCGATGCGCGCCTCGATGTCTTTCTTCTTACCGGCGCCTTCGATGATCGTCGTGCTGTCCTTGGTCACGACGATGCGCTTCGCCTCACCGAGCATGTCCAGTTCGACGTTCTCAAGCTCGACGCCGAGGTCCTCGCTGATGAACTGCCCGCCGGTAAGCGTGGCGATGTCCTCGAGCATCTGCTTGCGACGGTCGCCGAACGCCGGCGCCTTGACCGCGCAGACATTCAATACGCCTCGCAGACGGTTGACGACCAGCCCGGCCAGCGCCTCGCCCTCGACGTCCTCGGCGATAATCAGCAGGGGCTTGCCCGCCGACATCGCCTTCTCGAGGACCGGCACGAAGTCGCGCAGGTTGGAGAGCTTCTTCTCATAGATGAATACGTAAGCGTCCTCCAGCACGCATTCCTGTGTGGAGGTGTTGGTCATGAAGTACGCCGAGATGAAGCCCTTGTCGAACTGCAGACCTTCGACGAACTCGATCTCGTTTTCGGTGCTCTTGCCCTCTTCGACGCTGATGACGCCGTCGGTTCCGACCTTGTCGAAGGCCTGGGCGATGAGCTCGCCGATATTGCGGTCCCAGTTGGCCGATACAGTGGCGACCTTTCGCAGGTCGTCTATGCCACGGACCTGACGGGCCTGCTCGGCTACGGCATCGACCGCGGCGTTAACCGCCCGGTCGATACCCCGCTTGATTGCCTCGGGGTGACCACCGGCGGAGACGTGTTTGAGCCCCTCGGCCATCATCGCCTCGGCGAGCACAACCGCGGTGGTCGTACCGTCGCCGGCGGTGTCGCCGGTCTTTGAGGCGACCTGGTTGGCCATCTTGGCGCCCATGTTCTCGAACGGCTGGGGCAGATCGACCTCCTTGGAGACCGTCACGCCGTCCTTGGTCACCTTCGGACCGCCATAGGATTTCTGCAGCAGCACATTCCGTCCGGTCGGTCCCAGCGTGACCTTTACTACGTCGGCCAGCTTGGAGACACCGGACAGCATGGACTGCCTGGCGTCGCTGTCGTAGAGCATCTGTTTTGCTGCCATAGCTTATCGCTCCTCGTTGGCGTTGACTTGCTGACTGGCTTTGCCGGCGAGTCAGGACTTTTTGGACTTCTTGGAGGACTTCTTCTTCGAAGATTTCTTCTGCCCGCCGGACTTTTCCTCCACGACGGCCAGTATGTCCGACTCGCGGAGGATAACGTAATCCTCGCGGTCGATACTGATCTCGGTCCCTGCAAACTTGGCGTAAAACACCTCGTCGCCGACACTGACACTCATCTGCCCGCGTTCGCCGCTATCGAGCAGCTTGCCCGGGCCTACCGCCTTGACCGTGCCCCGCTGGGGCTTCTCCTTGGCGGTGTCCGGAAGGACGATACCGCCGGGGCTGGTATCCTCGGCCTCGGACTGCTTTACCAACACTCTGTCATCAAGTGGTTTCACTGCCATCTCTGATCGCTCCTTGTCCTGGTTTTCGGCGTAGTATCGAGTTCAAGTCAAACGGCTTGTAAGGGGCTTTTGCGACCGGGCTTACATCATGCCGCCCATGCCGCCCATACCGCCCATGCCCCCCATACCACCCATGCCGCCCATGCCGCCCATGCCGGGCGCACCGGCGCCGGCGGGCGACTCTTCCTCTTCGGGCAGCGAGGTAATGGCGGTGTCGCACGTCAGCAGCACCGAAGCCGCCGATGCGGCGTTCTCCAGTGCCGTGCGGGAGACCTTCGTGGGGTCCACCACGCCGGCCGCCACGAGGTCCTCGTATTCCAGCGTGTCGGCGTTGAAGCCGTAACCGATCGGCTGGGACTTCTGCTCGACGGTTCGCAGCACCACAGCCGCCGGCTCGCCGGCGTTGGCGGCTATCTGCTTCAGCGGCTCGCCGAGAGCCCAGCGGACGATCTCGGCGCCGGTGGCTTCGTCGCCGGTGAGCTTCAGGTCGTCCAGCGCCCCGCGGGCACGCAGCAGCGCCACGCCGCCGCCGGGAACAATGCCTTCCTCAATGGCGGCGCGTGTGGCGTGCAGGGCGTCCTCGATGAGCGCCTTGCGGGCCTTCATCTCGCTCTCGGTGGCCGCACCGACATTTACCTGTGCGACTCCGCCGGCGAGCTTCGCTAGCCGCTCCTGGAGTTTCTCGCGGTCGTAGTCGCTGGTGGTGGTCTCTATCTCGCGACGGATCTGCTCGATGCGCGCCTGGATGTCGCTGGTCTTGCCGGCGCCCTCGATGATAGTGGTGTTGTCGTTATCCACCGTGACGCGCTTGGCGGTGCCCAGGTCGGCGATGGAAATATTCTCCAAATCAACGCCCAGGTCCTTGGTGAACACCTTCGCGCCGGTCAGCACGCCGATGTCCTGGAGCATTGCCTTGCGGCGGTCGCCGTAGCCCGGTGCTTTGACCGCGCAGACGTCGACGATGCCGCGAAGCTTGTTGACCACGAGCGTCGCCAGCGCCTCGCTCTCGACGTCCTCGGAGATAATCAGCAGCGGCCGCTTCGCCTGAGAGACCCGCTCGAGCAGTGGGACAATCTTGTTGACGTTGGAGATCTTCTCCTCGGTGACGAAGATAAGCGGTTTATCCATGCGGACTTCCATCGTCTCCTGGTCGGTGACGAAGTGCGGCGAGAGAAATCCGCGGTCGAACTGCATACCTTCGACGACATCGACGGTGGTCTCGATGCCCTGGCCTTCCTCGACGGTGATCACGCCGTCGCGGCCGACTTTGCTCATGGCATCGGCGAGCATATCGCCGACGGCCTTGTCGTTATTGGCGCTGATGCTGGCGATGTGGCGGATGTCCTGGTCGTCGGAGACGTCGCGACTGATCTTGCGCAGCTCCTCCAGCGCCGCCTGCGTCGCCTTGCGTATGCCTCGCGATATCGCCATCGCGTCGGCGCCGGCGGCAAGGTTCCGGTAGCCCCGGCGGAAAATCGCCTCGGTAAGTACCGTTGCGGTGGTCGTACCGTCACCGGCGACATCGGAGGTATTACTGGCCGCCTCTTTGACGAGCTGAGCGCCCATGTTCTCGTTCTTGTCGGACAGCTCAATCTCCTCAGCAACGGTAACGCCGTCCTTGGTTACCGTCGGGGCCCCCCAGCCCTTGTCCAGCACGGCGTGGTGTCCGCGCGGACCTAACGTGCTCTTGACCGCCCGCGCCAGCTTCTCGACGCCGTTGAGAAGTGCCTCGCGCGCCTCGGTCTGGAATGCCAGATGCTTGGCCGCCATCAGATAGCTCTCCTTTCGCAGGGTTTGTTACCGGTTAGCATTGTTGTGAACTACGCTTCTGGCTCTGTCGCCGCCACGGGCCCGCAACGAGACGCCCGGATGACGGCACAATGATTTCTCGCGGTTCTTATGCAAGTGTTATGCCTGTATGCATAAGATGCCCACATGTAGTGGCTTAACGTTTTTGCGGTATCTCGCGGACCAAAAGCTTCCCTGCCAAGCTTGCATCCGGAGCACCGCGACTCCGCCGCTTTTGGCAGGCGAGGGAGAGGAGATTGACTTTGCAGCGTCCGCCGCCTAGT
>JBKHJB010000118.1:0-7249 GCA_046538345.1 Phycisphaerae bacterium | reverse complement strand
CGCGCTAACCAAACTGCGCCACGCCCCGATATTCAGTTTCTGTCAACCGGCATATTCGCCGGACCTGACCACTACGGGCAACCAGCCACCTTCCCGCCGGGACGCGCTAACCAAACTGCGCCACGCCCCTAAGTCATTATCAGCAGGGCTGTGCTCTTGGCAACGGGCCTGTCTGCCCGCCACGGAAACCGTTGGCTATTATACTACCATGCCGTGCTCAGGCAACCCCCATGCAGCCGGTTGTGCCTGCGACAGGAGCGGATCGGCCAATTTTTCCGCGAGGAACTTGTCGGGGCACGAAATGTATCCTAAGTTGTTTTCGATTGCAGCAAAGCAGTGCCCGCCTGTGGGGGGATCCCACGAAGGGGGCCATTGGGCTAGACTCTGTCTGAAAGGAGGGTGCTCCATGAGCATCAGTGTCAGAGGCCTAATCGAATCGTTGGGGACATTCCACGTGCAAAACAGTGCCCGTCAGATAACCCAGCAGGTCCTGCACAGCGGACAGGCCGCTACCAGCCGCAGCAGTCGGGGCATGTTTGGCTCAGCCGCCGGGAAACACGCACAGGGCCGCGTCGCATCACTTGAATCCTATAAGCTGTACGGCAACGGTGGAGGAAAGGTGGACGTGCGGGCATAGCCATCCGCGAAGTCCGGCTCCGGCAATACGCCCCAACAGAGAGCCACTTACATGGTTTTTCCACGCAGGCCCAGTCGCTAAGGCGGCCGGGCCTGTTCTTCGCGCCCGAAAACACACTTGGACCGGGCTGGGGTCACTGCTTCGAGCGGACGGTCAGCTCCCGATGTAAGCCCGGCATGGTCAGCCGGTGGTCACCGCGGATATAGAATCCCCTGCCGCCGTCGCGGACGGTGCGAACCAGCACGGTCTTGTAAGGGCGATAATAATACTCCGGTGTGTCCTTCGGCGCCTCGGTGCTCAGATCGCCGGACAGGCGAACCAGGTCGAAGACGGCCGAGGTTATACGACTGATGGACCGGCCCTGCTGAGCCGCCACATTGCGGGCCATCGACAGCGCCTTGAGATACACCTCCGGTCCCATGACGGCCGATCCGTAGCACAGCACCACGCCACCTTCGAGCTTCTCGACCTCATTGGCGAACACCAGGAAGTCTCGCCCGCTGCACTTGCCGGCGGCCGCCGCGTCGAAGTTCGGGTGCTCGTGCAGGATGTCATAGCCAATGCCCGCGTGCACCGTCGTCGGGACACCCGCTTGCCAGGCGACCGCAAATATGGACACGTCTTTATAAGCCCAGTCGCTCTCCGCGATGTGCCGACCGACCGCCTCGCCAAAGCCGACATCCTCAGCGGCCGCCGCATTGACCACGTCGTTTATCTCGCCGGTCTCGGACCAGAGGCCGAACCGTCCGTCCCTGATGTATCTGGCTACCGACTCGGACGTCGCGCCGATGCGCGCCAGCTCCCAGTCGTGGATGGCGCAGGCGCCGTTGGTCGCCACCAGCGACACCCACCCGCGGCGTATAAGGTCTATCACGTATCGACTCAGTCCCTGCTTGATGACGTGCGCGCCCATCAGCAATATCACAGCCGAGTTGTTACCGCGGGCGTCAAGCACCGCCTCGGCTAGCGTGGGCAGGTCTTCGTGCTCGTAGCAGTCGCCGCTTGCGCCCACTTCCAGCAAGTCGTCCAGCGTGACGAGGTGCTCGCGCTGCGACAGTGGCAATATGCGCAGTCGGCTGCGGTCGAAGGTCGGATATTTGCCCGGCATTGAAGACTCCCATTTCCGTGGTTCTTCAGCATAGCGTCGCGGTCTTTTTGCGTCCATATTCCGCCGTAGTGGAAATCGGACGCAATAGAATGTCTTCAGAAACGTTTAGCCCATCAGCCCGCGACCGCCGGCGTGAGGCGGACGAAGTAGCGGGTGACTATTTGGAACGTCCCAAGGGACGGGAGGAGTTAACCATGAGAAAGCTTACGCTCTTACTGACGGTGCTGGCTGTAACGGGGATGTTGACGGCTTCGGCGAGGGGCGAGAGGGGCGACCGCGACGGACGAAAGGGTCCCGACCAGGCGCGGCAAGCTCGCAGCGAAAGCCACTCGCGGTCCGAGAGCCGCTCTGAATCGGGACACAAATGTGAAAGGTCCGAACGATACGAGAACAGCGCCGAAGGCGCCGAAGCTGTTCGCGAAAAGATGCGAAAATGGCAGAAGCGGCACGCGGAACTGAAGGAGTTGCATCAGGATTCCGTCCGCGCTCTGGGCAAGGACAACGAGGCGACCAAGGCCATCGCCAAGCAGCTCCGCGAGCACATGAAAGCCCGTATGGAACTGCAGAAGCAGTTGCGGAAACGCGCCGCTGCCGGCGAGAAGGCCCGCCACCATGCTGGCGAGATGGGATGCCCGATGATGATGTCGATGCGACTGGAAATCTCATCCGATCAGCGCAAGCAGATTAAGCACATTATGCTCGATGCCCGGAATGAGATTGTCCAGGAAGTGCTCACGCCCAAGCAGCGCGAGCAGTTGAACCAAGCCCGGAGACAACGGCGGCAGGACCGCCGGCCGGGCTCCGAGCGCCCGCGCGAGGGTGAACGACGCTGGGACCGCGAGGACCACGAGAGACGGTCGGAGAAACCCGCACGCCGAACTGAACGTTCAAGTGAGGGCAAACGCGCCCGCGACGGTCGAGGCCGAGGCGAAAGCAAGCGGCCCTGCTGTCGGAGGGGCATGGAATAGAATCCCCACGCCCCTGCCGAGAGCGATCGGCAGGGGCACACAATTTGCCGATGTTCGCATGATGCCTTGTCTTTCCGAGCACAGGTCCGTTGCGGATGTCGCGACGGACCTTGCTTTGCGCCGAAGACAACCCCGGAAAACCACCGGAACCCGCCCCGATATTGTGTTATAAATTATCAGTAGGAGGTATCAGTTACTTGCCATTGCGCCCACCGTCGCGGGCGCATACCAGACCAGCCCTAACTTCACCAGGGAGCAAAAATGAACGCCACGCGCAAACTGATGGTTCTGCTCGCCCTTGTCGTAATCGCCCTGCCGGTGGTCTGCACAGCCGATAGCGAGCAGTGGACGCTGAACAACATCATCGAACGCGACTACAAGGACCACTGCTTCCGCCTGCCCGTGGAGGCGCCAGACGGATCCTTCCGCGTCCTGGAAGACGGCGAAGAGATACCCTACACCGTCGATGAGGTAAATGGCCGGAAAGAGCTGTGGGTCCGCACGACGGTGCCCGCCGGCGGAAGCCACACCTACAGCATAGAGTCCGGCAAGCCGGAGCAGTTCGATCCGGTCGTCAGCGTCAAGAAGAGCGGGAGGTACATCGAGCTGTCCAATGACAGCTTTGCAGTTCGGCTGCCGGCGTCGGCGTCCGGGCAGAAGGCGCCCTGCCCCATCGCAGCCGTCAAAGTCGGCGACAGGTGGGTCGGCAAGGGCCAGTGGAACGCCGAGACGCCACTGAAGAACTTCGACGCCGAGATAATCGACGACGGCAAGGTATTCGGTCGCGTCCGTCTCCGCTACGAATTCGAAGGCGATTCCGACGAAGATGACAGTCCGTCCTATGCCGAGGTGGTAGTCACAGTCTGGCCCGGCCGAAAGTTCGCGGAAATCTCCGAACAGCACGAGATGGAAAAGGACGACTACTGGCAGTTCGACATGACAGCCGGCTGGAACGCCCGCAAGCCCTCCTTCAAACGCCACAGCGGTGGCTTCTCCGGCGGACGTGAAAACCCCGGCGAACTGAAGCCGAACCAGAATCCGTACTGGAATCCCAACGTTTACGGCTACCTCATCCCCCGCTGGAACCAGCACAGCAAGGACGGGTGGCACTTCGATCTCACCGACGGCTCCGACCGGCTCGGCGTACTGGTCATAGCGGCCGGCAAGTGGTATTGGCCTCACGACAACGCACTGGAGATCCGCGTCCGCGACTCGGGCGATTACGCGGGTCTGCGTGGTCCCACCTGGCGAGGCCGGCGCTACTGGTTCCTCACCGTCGGCGACAACAACCCGCGGGAACTGGGAACGCGATACGCACTCGAATCGCTGGATTTCCTTGCCAACGAGCTGAAGATCAAAGACTGGCCGGGCGCGAGCGGCAACTTCAACGGCTTTTGGCCCCTGGGCGGGCACATCAACCCCACCGGGCAATGGCGCGGTAAAGGCCGACGGGCCGCCCGCAACGCCGGGCAGATCAAGGAAGACATCGGACGCCTCACCCACACGCAGGTGCTGATGCACCCCAACAGCTTCGGAAGCTACTGGCTGTTCTGGTCGCCGCAGAACCCCAACTTCTACACCGACTACATGAAGGTCCCGCTGGCGTACACCTGCAACCTGCGGACACACCCGCAGTTCGACGAGCTGGCGGAAAACGCCGAGCAGATATTCCGCGAGGACATGTACCACTCCGTGACTCTGCCCGGCGGAGCGGGCAACGAGTGCCCCGGCTACCAGCAGTACGCTCTGAAACACTACAAGGAGCTGGCCGACGTCCTCAAGAAGTACTGCGACTTCGATGCGACACAATGGCCTCGTTTCAAGGAGGCGGCGAAGTTCGTCGCGCACATATCCCAGCCGCTGGGAGGCGGCAAACGCGGACTCGCACCCTTCGGCGACACGCACCCGGGATATGTATTCGATAACGACCCCATAAAGTTCGCCGCCAATTACGGCGTCAACGTCAACGTCAAGGAACTCCAGAGCGAGGAGCTTCCGGGTTTCGGCGTGGTACTGCGGAACAACCCCGGCACCGACGACGAAACTTTCTTCGCCTTCAAGTCCGGACCGAACCGCGGACACTATCACGGCGACCAGCTCGCCTTCCACTGGTGCGACAAGTCCGAGCCGCTGGTGGTGGACCACCATTGCAGCTACCACCCCCGCGCCGGACAGGAACACATGCACAACCGCGTCGCCTTCCATACGAAAGATATACCCTACGCCAACATGGACGGCTACGAAAGAGTCATCGCGTTTGAAAATTCCAACAAGGCCGATATCACTATCGGACAGGTCTCCAGCGACCGGCTGAGAAAGATGCCCAAGCTCCCGCCGGAGAACTGGCACCAGGAGCATCCCCAGCACCAGCTTCGCAACACGCTGACGTATCGCCGCACAGCGGTGCTGGTGAAATCGCAGCCGAGGGATTATATCGTCCTCCGCGACCAGTACGACGCCGGCGGAGAACCGCTCGGCGCGAGCTACTGCCTGCACGTATACGGCGACGAGGCCAAGCGCAGTGGACGCACCATCGACTTCGGAACGCTCAAGTGCTATGTCGCAGAACCGGCTCGGTTCCAGCTCGAGAACTTTAACTGGGAACACGAAAACGGCCCCAAGGAAGTCACCAAGGGCTGCCGACTGACTGTCCGCGGCGCACGCGGCGAGTTCGTGACTGTGCTCTATCCCGGCGACGATACGCCGGAGATGGAGACTATTCCCGGTGGCGTGCGCGTCGGCGAGGACGAGATTACCTTCGACGGCGGCATAGACGAAGACGCCGACACGACGTATGTTACCGTCCGCACTGCAGACGGCTCGGAACTGACGCTTACCGGCGCAGACATCGACCTCGACCACAGCCAGGGCGAGGTCGGCCTGTTCGTGCCCGACGCGGGTTACCCCTTCGGGCCTATCCCCGAGTGGCTCGCCCGCCAGCGGCTGGACGTGCCCGATTGGGCGCCCGAATGGGTCAAGCAACTGCGAAACCAGCAGTAGCAATCAAGCTATCAGCCGGGTTTGACTTTCACGGGCGGCCTTGGGTTCCATGACCCTTGGCCGCCCTGCCAATGACTGAAGGAAGGACAACATGCCTCACATAGCACCGTGGTTCCCGCAGGCGAAGTTCGGCGTCTTCATCCACTGGGTCCTCAAGGCCGCCATGAACGACCCGCACGTGAGAAAGCAGCAGGAGCAGGAGTCCACCTTTCGTAAAAACCCCCAGCCGTTCGCGGACCGCTTCACCGCGGAGAACTTCGACGCCGACGAATGGGCGCGCATGTTCAAAAGCTGGGGCGCGAAGTACGCCGTCCTGACTACCAAGCACCATATCGGCTTCGCCCTGTTCGACCACCCGGACAGCCCCTTCACCGCCGCCAGGAACAGCCCCGCGGGGCGCGACCTGGTGGCGGAGTACGTTGAAGCGCTGCACAAGGCGGGACTCAAGGTCGGGCTGTACTACTCCCTGCCGGACTGGTCGCATCCGGACTATGCCTCGCTCGCCGGCGGCGACGACCCGATGAAATACTCCCCCACAGACGAGCCGGAGCGGTGGAACCGCTTCGTCGAGCACATGTTCGAGGAGATCCGTCACCTTTGCACCGCCTACGGGCGGATAGACCTGCTGTGGTTCGACGGCGACTGGGAGCGAACTGCCGAGCAGTGGCGAACCCCGCAACTGGTGGAGATGATCGAGCGGCTTCAGCCCGGCATCGTGCTGAACAACCGCCTGAGACACTCCTGTCTGGGTCACTACGGCTCGCCTGAACAGGCCTGCCCGCTCGCCCCGCCGCGGGGCTGGTGGGAATTCTGCATGACGCCCGGGGACAACTGGGACGGCTACCAGGCGAATATAAACGTCAAGCCCGCCGGCGAGCTGGTGCGCATCTTCGGCGACGTACTGGGCATGGGCGGAAACATGCTGCTGAACGTCGCGCCGGACACCGACGGCACGATAGCCGACGTCCAGACCCAGGCAATGGGCGGACTGGGCACGTGGATTACCGACCACGCAGAGGCCGTCTATGGCGCCGAGCCGGGCCTGCCGGCGGGCCTGTTCAACGGAAGCTCCACGCACAAGGGATCGCTGCTGTACCTGATATGCTACGACACGCCTCGCGACGAGCTGGTCGTCAAGGGTCTGAAAAGCGAAGTCAAGCGAGTGACCCACATGCGAACCGGCACCGAACTGGCCTTCCGATGCAGCGGCGGACGGGCGCAGTTCGGCAAGGCGGGCTGGCTTTACGTCAAGCTGCCCGCGGAGCTGATGGACGACTACGCCAGCGTCGTCCGCGTGGAGTTCGCCGACGACGAATGCGTGGTGCAGACGCCCGACGGCAAGACTCTCACCTGGCGAGGTCGGCCGACACTGACCGAACAGGCCGCCTACGAACAGAGGGACTGAACCGCCACCGGCAGTCTATCTCGATAGCCGCGCAACCGACATGTCGCTTGCGTAGCCGACGGCTTGCGTTAAACTGACGTCAAAGAGCCGGAGTGGCGGAATTGGCAGACGCGCGGGATTCAAAATCCCGT
>JBKHJB010000117.1:0-7315 GCA_046538345.1 Phycisphaerae bacterium | reverse complement strand
CCTTTGCACATCGGCTCGCAGTCGCTACAGTAAGTCACTTCCTTAAGCGGCTGTTTTGATTCCGATGTCACTAATCGCCCGTGGGCGCGGAGCTGTGCGGATGTTCGAAGCTAGAGAGAAATGGGTCGATGAGCTGCTGGGTCGGCTCAGTCCGGAGCAGAAGATAGGCCAATTGCTGGTATTCGGCTTCTGCTCGCCGGTAATCACGCCGGACGTGGTGGAGCTTATCCGCAAATACCACGTCGGCGGACTTCGCGTCAGCCAGAAGTTCCGCTGCATCAACCTGTTCAACGACGTCAAGCCCGGCACCGAGCCGGAAGCGTGGGTAATGCGTTCTCTGCACTATCCCGAAGGGCTGAACCGCGATTTCTCGACGATGCAGCCCAGTCCGCACTGCACGGCCGAGCAGTACGCCGGGGTTCTCAATCGTCTGCGCGACCATGCCATGGACCGCCCGGGCGCGGTTCCGCTGCACTTCACCATAGACCAGGAAGGCAGCGCCAGCGACGACCTGCTCTGCGGGCAGCGGCTGTTCCCGCATCCGATGGGTCTGGCTGCCTCGGGCGACCCCGCCCTGTCGTTCCGCGTGGCATACTCCATCGGTCAGCAGGCACGCGCGATGGGCGTGAACATGATTCATTCGCCCGTGCTGGACGTGAACACCGACCCCCGCAATCCGGAAATCGGCACACGGGCCTACGGCGACAACGCCGAGGACGTCACCCGCCATGGGTTGGAAACGCTGCGCGGGTTCCAGCAGTCCGGGCTTGTCGCGACGGGCAAACACTTCCCAGGCCGGGGCGAGTCGGCCGCCGACGCGCACTGGGGCTTGCCGACCGTGGAGGTGGACCGCAAGCGCATGGACGAGGTGCACCTGGCCCCCTACCGTGCGCTTATCGACGCGGGGCTGCCGGCGATAATGATGGCACACTGCCTGTACCCCTCGCTGGGCGTCACCGAAGAGCCGGCCAGTTGCACGCGCTCCCTGGTGACCGACTTCATCCGCGGGGAACTGGGCTTTGAGGGCGTCATCACCACAGATAATATGATGATGGGCGGTCTGCTCCAGCGCTACGAGCTGACCGAGGCGGTTTTGCGGACGCTCCAGGCCGGTTGCGACCTTGTGCTGCTGCGGGACGAAAGTCCCATCCGCATACGGATATGCGAGAAGCTGCTCGAGGCGCTGCGCAACGGGCGACTGAGTGAGAAAGAGGTGGACGAGAAGGTCCGGCGAATCCTGCGCATGCGCTGGGACATGGGTTTGGCCGAGGACGGTGGAAAGGTGGACCCCGACTCCGCGGGCGAGCCGACCGGTTCGTCGGCGGTGGTCCGCACAGCCGACGAGGCGGCCGAGAAGTCCCTGCTGCTTCTGCGCGACAACCCCGGCGCCCTGCCGGTGGATACGGCCGATAAGGTTCTGCTCGTCGAGCAGGTGTTCCCCACCCACAGCGAGTCCAACAACATGTACTCCCATCCGGGGATGCTGTGGGAGCAGATGTCGCGTTTGGGCGAGTACGTCGGCTCGGTGGAAGTGCCTATGACCTGCGACGCCGAGCAGCGGCAGCGGGTCCTGCGGCGCCTGGACGAGGACTGGGACGTCATAGTCGCGACCAACTACTACTACCACAAGACGCCGGGAGCGATTACCGAGCTGGTCCGCGAGCTGATCGGCACCGGCAAGCCGGTGATAGTCGTAACGAACACGCCCTACGCCTTCGGCGCGGCCGAGGACTTCCCCAGCGTGCTGGTCTGCTTCAATCCCGGCTCGAAGGAATGTCTCCGCGCCACGGCCGACGCCATATTCGGCCGGCTTAAGCCCCACGGGCAACTTCAAGTGCGGCTCTGATGCTGCTCGGCGCCGCAAGCGCCGCAAGGGTCAGGCAAGTAGTGCGTTGCTCTATCCATCACCGCGTCGGCGGCGGTGGATGAGCAATAGTCCCGCGCTGATTGAGAGCATCGTCATCGTTGCCGGCTCGGGCACGACGTGCTCTATCTCTATGCCGTCGGAGCTTATCCAGTACGTCTGGTCGCCGACGTTTACGGTCCGGAACACTCCGTCGCCTTCCGAGGAGACGGTTGGAGCGCTCTGACCTTCGCGCACCAGAGACAGAACCACCAGGAGGTCCCCCTCGACGGCCTTGAGGTCTATGCATTTGTTGGAGTCGAAGACTTCACCTTCGTAGTTAAACTCCCAGTGCCGCTCCCAGGTGTCCGTGGAGACGTAGTATCCCTCTCCGTCTTCGCCGGCGTGCAGTATCGTCGCGATAAGCTTGTGCCCGTCGGGAGAGGAAATCTCAAATCCGTCGTCACTCGTTGCCACATTGTTCATCCCGCCTGTGCTCAGCCGCCAGAACTCGCCGTTGGAGGAGGTGTCGGCGACGATAAAGACGGCTTCGGCGCCGGTCGCTTCGTTGTAATCGGCGATAAACCGTCGGCGATGGTCTTCCGTTCCTACGCTGGAACCGTCGATGACCGAGTACCCGCTTCCGTCGGGCGCGAAGAAGTGGTCCACCAACTCCCCGGTCGAGCTGTCGTGATAGTCCCATGTCTCCGGGTCTGCGGGAAACATAGCCGTCTGACCGCGTGGATCCGCATTCGTGTAATACCGCCCGTCACCGGTTACCCACACCGTGTTAAGCCCGATAACGCGGAAGCTGTTGAGGTCGGGACCGGCGTGCGTCTGCCAGGGACGCCGCTGCTTGGCGTTGTGCATGGCGACCACGTCGTCGGAATCCTGGTAGGCGTTGCGGAACATGACCATTCCGTGGGCCGGGTCAACGTAGTTCAGCCCCCATACGTCGGCGGGGTCTTGTGCTTCGGTATCTTCGGGGTAGTACAGGATGGAATACATTCCTCCGGCGCGGTCGGTGTCCCAGTGCTGGTCGCCTTCGGGGCCGCAGAGTCGGTCGTACTGCCATTTGATTGCGGGCGCGTATTCATCCTTGCTGTTGGGAAACATCAGACCGGCGGTTCCCTGCGGGCTCCAGGTAGTGCTGCCGTCGGACCAGTCGGGTTTGTAGCCCAGCCGGCCGTTGCGGTCGATGGCGACGGTGGGCGTCACCGTGGCGGGCAGCGTGTACTCGACCGCCGGGACTTCATCCAGAAAGTTTTTCTCGCTGTCGGCGCGGTTGACGGCCATGTTGAACGGCGCCCAGAACGTGGCCGGGTAGATATTGTATCCGATGCCTTCGGGGTTCCACCCGCGCGCGTCCTCGCGATCGGTAAGGTTCGCCTCGAAATACGTAACGACCTGGTCGTACGCACTGTCCACGTTCATATCCGGGTCGGTGACGGTTTCGTCGGTCGCCAGATAGCACATGCCCGCGGCGGAATATCGCACCGCGCGCCAGTTGTTCGCCGGACCGCTCGGCCAGCCAGAACCGCCGCTGCGCATCAAGCTGTCGCCCATGTTCTTTATTTCCTGCGAGACGGTCTGGCGGTCCGACTCGCTCCATGCGTCTTTGCTGAGGTCGTAAGTCACGGCCGCTCCCAGACCCATCATCGCACGGGTAAGACCCTTGAAGCTGTCCTGCGCCCATGCGTCGTCGTTGACCAGGCCCATGGTGAAATCGCGGGCACGGTCCGCGTAGGCGGTGTCTCCGGTCAGCACGTAGGCGTAGGCGTTGTTTCTCGCGTCGTAGCTGCTCTCGTGGCGGTCGTAGGGCTGCCCCGCCGAGGCGTCGGCCAACGCCTGAATCTCCCCGAACATCGAGGCGTACGGCTGTCGCGTAATCCGTTCTCGCAGCTCGGGGACATCGTCCGCTGAGAAGAACAGGCGTGGCGATGGCTCTTCCGCTTCTGTTGAAACGCTCAAGGCGCACAGCGTTCCAAAGACAACAGTGATTGCCAAGGCCGACGGAAGGCGCATAAAGAAACGGGATCTCTTCGAGCGCATGATTTCCTCCTTCGTACTTCGAGCTTCCGTATTATATGCTTCTGCGACCGCCGAACAAGCGCTTTCGCGCGTTCCGTCGGCCGTTGCGGCACTTGTGCGTGTCTTCGGCCACGGATATCCTTGCCGGCAGCAACCCTCTGCCACTGGAGAGTGCCATGACACACAGCCACGATGACGACCTGAAGTTGCTGGAATTGTTCGAGGGCTGCC
This sequence comes from Phycisphaerae bacterium, assembly GCA_046538345.1. Classification (GTDB taxonomy): domain Bacteria; phylum Planctomycetota; class Phycisphaerae; order SM23-33; family SM23-33; genus PUND01. Next base: position 3,210 of record JBKHJB010000117.1, on the reverse strand, counting down.
GCGTCGCCGACGTTCGCGACGGGATGGACGCCATGATGCTCCACGCCAGCGGCAGCATGTCGCCAAAAATCCGCCCGCTCTGGCGGACACGGGCCGTCGGCATCGCCCGCACGGTCCGATACCTGCCCTATCGCGGCGATGTGCCCGCGATGTCTCCCGAGGAGTATCGCGACTGGGTCGGCTGGTACTATCGCGAGGTCTGCACCTATCCGTGGATAGAGACGCTGCGCGAGGGCGACTTCGCCGTGCTGGATTTAAGCGGCGTGGATGCCGGGCTTATGGGCTCGGAGAATACGCTCGCGGGCCTGCGACGCGGCGTGCGCGGGTACGTCAGCAGCGACGGTGTCCGCGACACCGATGAGATTATCCTCCAGAAGGTGCCCTTCTGGTCGGCGTATGCGTCGCAGTCGATGGTGCAGGCCCGGCTGCAGTACGATGCGATGGACGTCCCCATCTGCGTCGGCGGCGTGACGGTGAATCCCGGCGACGTGGTGGCGGCCGACGGGGACGGCGTTATCGTCGTACCGCGCGACGTCGCTCCGAACGTCGCCGCGTACGCGCGCGAGGAACACGCCCGCGACCGCAAGACACGTGCCGAGCACTACAACGCCCTGGGCATCAGGCCCGACGGCACCGTCGGTGGCGCTTGATATCGCTGCAGACCCGGCTTACGATTCACGCCTTCTGTTATGAGGTGAGTATGTCCAGGAGCATTTCGACAACAGGCGTGGCAATTGTCGGCTGTGGAACCGTCGGCGGGGCGGCGGCGACGCTGCTGACGCGGGATTCGGGCGTGATTTCCGAGCGTCTGGGCGCCGATTTGGAGCTGCGGCACATCGTGGATGTGGACTTTACCCACGCGCGCGAGCTGGGATTGGACGAAAAGCTCTTCCGCAAGGACCTGCGCGAGGCGTTGTCCGACGAAGAGGTCTCCGTGGTCGTGGAGGTTATCGGCGGAATAGATACGGCCAGGGATTTCATCGAGCAGGCGCTGCAGGCCGGCAAGCACGTGGTCACCGCGAACAAGGCGCTGCTGGCGCATCACGGCGCGGAGCTGATGGCGCTGGCGAGGGACTGCGGCGTGTCGCTTTGTTTCGAGGCGAGCTGCGGCGGCGGGATACCCGTCATCCGGGCGCTGGTGGACGGGCTTATCGCCAACCACATCGACGCGATGTTCGGAATCGTTAACGGGACCTGCAACTACATCCTCACCGCGATGACCCGTCAGAACACGAGCTTCAGCGACGCGCTGGCACAAGCGCAGCGGCAGGGACTCGCCGAGGCCGACCCCACGCTCGACGTCTCCGGCGGCGATTCGGCGCATAAGCTGGCGATAATGGCGGCGCTGGCGTTCGGGCGTCGAGTGGACTTCGACGCCATACCCGTCGAGGGCATCGATACGCTCGAGGCGTGCGACGTGGCTTTCGGGCAGGAACTGGGATACGTTATCAAGCTGCTGGCGATAGCCGAGCGGCGCGACGACGCCCTGTCCCTTCGCGTGCGTCCGGCGTTTATCTCAACCGAGCATCCGCTGGCGTGGGTTTCAGGTCCGTTCAACGCCGTCAGTGTCTATGGGCACGCCACCGGACACACCATGTACTACGGCCGGGGCGCCGGCGACATGCCCACCGGCTCGGCCGTCGTCGCGGACATCGCGTCGGTCGCTACGGGCACTGCCCAGCGGCAATTTGAGCAGCTCAAGCTCTGGCCGGACCTTGCCCCGCCGGCGGAACAGCTACCCGCATCGGCCGTTAGAAGCCGATACTACCTGCGTATGATGGCTCAGGACCGCCCCGGCGTTCTGGCGCAGGTGGCGAACGTGCTCGGCCGGCATGACATCAGCATCCGCTCGGTGCTTCAGCATGAACCGGCGCCGGGCAGCGATATCGAAGGCGTCAACGTGGTTATCACGACACATATTGCCGACGAGGGCAACATCCGGAAAGCCATCACCGAGGTGGACGAGTTGGAAGTAATCAAGGCCCCGACCGTGTGCATCTCCATAGTCGATGAGCACCCGGAAGACCTTTAACCGCGGCCGCCCCAAGCGCTGGGAGCGCATATGAAATACGCCATTGTCATCCCCGACGGAGCCGCCGACGAACCGCTCGATGACCTGGGCGGGCAGACCCCCCTGCAAGCGGCCGAGACGCCCAACATGGACTGGCTGTCCACGAACGGGAAAATCGGGACCGTGCGCAACGTGCCGGAGAGCATGAGCCCCGGCTCGGACGTCGCCATCTTGTCGGTGCTGGGCTACGACCCGGAGAAGTTCTATACCGGACGCGCCCCGCTGGAGGCGGCCGCCAGAGGCCTGGAAATCGCCGACGACGAGTGGGTCTTCCGCTGCAACCTCGTGACCATCGTCAACGGGACCATGGAGGACCACTCCGCCGGGCATATCTCCACCGAGGAGGCGTCGGCGATCGTCGAGGAGCTGAACCGCAACCTCGCCGGCCCGCATGTGCACTTTTACAGCGGCGTCAGCTACCGTCATTTGATGACCTACCGCGGCGACGTGGGCGTTCAGACCACACCGCCGCACGACATACTCGGCCGAGAGGCCGACGAATATCTGCCCACCGGCGACGGCGCTGACATGTTGCGGACGCTGATCCTCCGCAGCCGTGAGATACTACAGAACAGCGAGATAAACACCGTCCGCCGGGACCTGGGCGAGAACCCCGCGACGAGCATCTGGCTGTGGGGACACGGGCGCATGCCGCGCCTGCCGGCGTTCAACAAGCGATACGGCGTTCAAGGCGCGGCGATAACCGCGGTGGACCTTATCCGCGGGCTGTCCCGGCTGATCGGTTGGGAGACCATCGAGGTTCCCGGCGCGACCGGCTTTGTGGACACGAACTACGCCGGCAAGGGCGAAGCGGCCGTAACGGCTCTGGACGAGAAGGACCTGGTGTTCGTGCACGTCGAGGCGCCGGACGAGGCCGGGCACAACGCCGACATAAAGGGCAAGGTCGAGTCCATCTCGAACATCGACCGGCACATCGTCGGGCCCGTGCTCAAGCGGCTTCAATCCGAAGGCGACGACTGGCGCATGCTGGTGATGCCCGACCACCCCACCCCGATAGCCGTCCGCACGCACACCACCGCGGCCGTTCCGTTCGCGATCGCGGGCAAGCGCGTCGAGACGGTCGTGGGCGGACCGTTCTGCGAAGCCACCGCCGCCGAGAGCGACCTGCACGTCCCCCG
>JBKHJB010000116.1:0-7317 GCA_046538345.1 Phycisphaerae bacterium | reverse complement strand
CGCGGCACCCGGAGATCGACAAGCTCGCTGACTTCGAGGAAAGATTCGACGTCCTGCCCAACGACACCGAACAGGTACGGCAGTACATCGTGGATAAGGTCACATAACAGGGCTTAATGCCCGACAAAGCGAATCGCAGAGGTTGGAATATGATAAAGATCGCCATAAGCGGAGCGGCCGGTCGTATGGGTCGGCGGATAGCAGCGCTCGCCATTGAGAGCGAGCGGTTTGACATAGTCTCTGCACTTGAGGCGTCCGGTCACGAGCAGCTCGGCAACGACGCCGGCGAGCTGGCGGGCGTCGGGACGTTCGGCGTTTCTGTAACGTCGGAGCTGAGCGGCGGGCCGGAAGTGCTCATCGACTTCTCCCAGCCGGAGGCCACGCTCGAGTGGGTCGGCCATTGCCGCAAGCAGGATGTGGCGATGGTCATCGGCACCACCGGTATGACCGAATCTCAGCAATCGGAGCTGGCCGATGCCGCAAGCGAAATACCCATAGTCCATGCCGCCAACATGTCCATGGGCGTCAACCTTCTGCTGCGCGTCTCGGCCGAGGTCGCAAAGGCGCTGGGCGAGGATTACGACGTGGAAATATCCGAGACGCATCACCGCTTCAAGAAGGACGCCCCCTCCGGAACCGCGATAGCGCTCGCAAAGGCGATATGCGAAGCGACCGGCCGGGACTACGGCGAGGTGGCGACGCTCGGCCGCGGCGGCAAGCACCCGCGCAAGAGCGGGGAGATAGGCCTGCATGCGATACGCCTGGGCGATACGGTCGGCGAGCACCAGGTGCACTTCGGCAACCTCGGAGAGACGGTCACGCTGGCGCACTCGGCCCATACGCGAGACACGTTCGTCCGCGGCGCGCTTCGGGCCGCACAGTGGGTCGCCGGGAGAAAGCCGGGGCTGTACTCGATGCAGGACGTGCTGTTCGGTACGCGCTGAGCGGAACCGCCGTCACGGAGAACACCAGGACCACGAAGGTCACGAAGGTTTTCAGGGAGTCTGTCGGGCAATGCCGAAGGCATCCCCTGGTGAGTATGCCCGACCTGCTTCCTGCTTAACGGCTCAACGGCTTGCCGATTCAACTGAATGCTACGCCACGCCTGGGACATCACGCCGAAAGAGGCGATCCAGTTGCAGAAGCGCCTGTCGCTTCTGGTGCGGGAGACGCCGGTAACCGGCGAGGTACACACCGTCGCGGGCACGGACTGCGCGTTTCTCGACGGCGGTCGGCGGATAGTCGCCTCGGTCGTGCTGTGCGACGCAAAGAGCATGGAGCCGATAGCCGCTGTCGATGAAATACGCCCCTGCAAATTCCCCTACGTCCCGGGTCTGCTGTCCTTTCGTGAAGCACCGGCGGTGATAGCGGCCGTCGGTAAGCTCGGCGAAGAACCCGACTTGCTGCTGTGCGACGGGCAGGGCCGGGCGCATCCCCGCGGGCTTGGTCTGGCCAGTCACGTCGGTCTTTGGGTCGAGATACCGACCATCGGCGTCGCCAAGAGCCGCCTGTGCGGAGAGTATCGCGAGCCGGGCACCCGCCGCCGCTGCCGGACGCAGCTCAACCTGGACGGCAAAGTTATCGGCGCGGTGGTGCGGACGAGGACTGCCGTCAAGCCGCTGTTTGTCTCTGTCGGACACCGCGTTACGCTCGACAACGCCGTGCGATGTACGCTCCGCTGCACGCGCGGCGTGCGTCTGCCGGAGCCGAACCGCCTGGCGCACAGGCGCGTAACCGATTTGCGGAAACGACTCTAAAAGCATTTGCATTTGCACACCCGACGCGGGCGTCTATAATCCAATCGCACATTCGACCGACTCTTCCAGGGACGGAGAAATTGAACAAACTACCAGTCATGGTGGTCGGAATCGCGATGGCGACGGCTTTTGCGCTGTCGGGTTGCGATTCGGCCGGCGGGGACCTTTACCAGTGGCTCCAGCACGAGGACCCTTCTGTCCGCATACAGGCGATGCGTCGGGCGGCCGAGACCAAAGACATGGCGGCGGCTCCTTACATCGTCGAGCAGCTCAACGACAGTGACGCCGACGTACGTATGTTCGCCATAATGTCGCTGGAGAAGATGACGCACCGACGACTGGGCTATGAGCATTACGCACCGGCGGCGCAGCGCGAGGAGGCAGTCGAGCGGTGGCGCCAATGGCTGCGGGAACACAACGCGGAAACCCAGCCGACCACGGACTGAATGCGATGAGCGACGCAGCCGACAAACCCATCCGCATACTGCTATGGTCGGCGCCGGCCCAGCTTGCGGTGGTCCGGGCGGCTGTCGAGAAGGCCTGCGAGGGTATCGGCTTCGACGGGCGGGAGATCGGACGAATCGTCCTCAGTGTGGACGAGGCATTGGCGAACATTATCCGCCACGCCTACGATTGCGCGGACGATCAGCCCATAGAGGCCGAGCTTACCGTCCTGGGCGACGGGGGGCCTGAAGGTGTGCGAATCCGTCTGCGCGACTACGGACGAACCGCCGACCCGTCCACCATCAAGCCCCGCAAACTGGACGATATCCGCCCCGGCGGACTGGGTGTGCACATCATGAACGAATGTATGGACAGCGTTACCTATGAACACCCCGAAGGCGGAGGTACATTGCTGACGATGACAAAGAAACTCCCCGACACGAAGGAGGACCAGGCGAAATGAGTGCGCAAAGTCCGCAATCGCCGAAATCACCGGTCGAGTCGATACAGTGGCGGGAAGGAGCGGCCGTTGTGCAGGTCGTCGGCGATATCGATCTCAACCGAAGTCCGGCACTTCAGGACGCACTGCTGAAGCTGTTGGACGAGAAGCCCTCCACCGTCGTCATCGACCTCGGCGGCGTGGGATACATGGATTCCTCCGGCGTGGCGTCGCTGGTAAAGCTGCTCAGTCGGGTCCGCAAGAAGGGCGTGTCGCTGAAGCTGGCCGGTCTTACCGACCGGGTGCGGAACATCTTCGAGATAACGCGACTGGACAGTGTTTTCGAGATTCACGGCACTTGCGAGGAGGCGCTGGGCTGAGATGTCCGAGACCGCGACGAACAGTGGGTTCATCCGCTCGGTGGGATCAAGGGTGCTGGGCGGACTGAGCTACATAGGCGGCATGTCGCTGCTGCTTGGCTCGACGCTGCGCTGGGCGTGGCGCGGGCTGTTCACCACCCGGACGCGCTTCAGCGGCCGGGCGCTGACGGCGCAGATGGTACGCGTCGGAATCCGCTCGCTGGGTATCGTGATACTCGTGCAGGTCTTCATCGGCGTGATCCTCGCACTTCAGATGACCCCGCCGCTGGCGACTTACGGACAGCAGGGGCAGGTCTCGCGCATTATCGGCGTCGCGGGTTTCAGGATGCTCGGGCCGATCATAACGGCTGTGGTTCTCAGCGGGTTTGCGGGCGCTTCCATAGCGGCCGAGCTTGGAACGATGGCGGTCTCCGAGGAGATAGAGGCGTTGGAGGCATCGGCCTTGAACCCGGTGCGGTTCCTGGTGGTCCCCCGAGTGCTGGCGACTCTGGTGATGATGATGCTGCTTACAGTAGTGGCCGATTTGATGATAGCACTGGGCGGTTGGCTGACATCCCGTATGGCGCTGGGTCCGGAGTCTTACGTCGGCTACTGGTCGCGCATGCAGGACCAGTTGCGGTACAGGGACTTTCTGACCGGTCTTATCCAGGCGGCCGTGTTCGGCGTACTGGTGAGCTTGATCGCCTGCCACGAGGGCCTGCGCGTCCGCGGCGGCGCCGAGGGCGTCGGACGGGCAACCACCATGACCGTGGTCTATTCCATCGTGGCGATAGTCTCGGCCGCTTGTATTTTCACGATGGTGTTCTACGTTTATGAGCTATAGGTGCTGGGTAATTGGACGTCGAGATCACAGATTGCACAGATTTGGACGGATTACACAGACAAGATGACAGCAAAGGCAAAACGCAACAGCGCGACGGTCGATCTCAGGCGGCTCGCGACGGCCTGACTTATGCGGTCATCGGCTGTGCTCAAAGGGTGCACGCGCAACTTGGTCCGGGCTTTCCCGAGACGGTTTACAAGCGAGCACTGTGTGTAGAACTCGTAAAGCAGCAAGTACCGTTTGTCTCCGAGAAGGAATTCGAAGTCTGCTACGACGGCGCCAATTGCGGGACCTTTCGTGTGGATTTGTTTGTTGACGACCGACTGGTTGTAGAGTTGAAGGCGGCCGACGCAATCTGCGACCAGCACAAAGCTCAAACATTGGCCTATCTGAAGGCGTCCGGCACAAAGGTAGGACTGTTGATCAACTTCGGGCAGCCGAGCTTAAAGGTAAAGCGGTTCGTGAATTGATCCCTAAGAATCAGTGTAATCGACGTTAATCGGTGTAATCGGTGGACTCAAAGCACAACAAAACGACAGAGGTCCTCATCCAGCGCCGGCCTCTGGTGCGCGTGGTGGACCTCGTCAAGGCCTTCGACGGCAAGGTGATCCTCGACGGCGTGTGCCTGGACGTGTATGCCGGCGAGACGATGGTCGTGATGGGTGGCTCCGGCTGCGGCAAAAGCACAGTTCTGCGGCACATGATCGGCTCGATAATCCCCGACGCCGGCAGGGTTGAGTTTTTCGGCAAGGACCTAGCCGACCTGGACGACGAGCAGCTCGACGGCGTGCGCAAGCGCTTCGGCATATTGTTCCAGTCCGGCGCGCTGTTCAACTCCATGACCGTCGGCGAGAACGTCGCCCTGCCGCTCCAGGAGCACACCGAGCTGGACGCGCGGACCATCGACATCATGGTCAAAATCAAGCTGGAGCTGGTCGGACTGCGACACGCCGTGGACCTCATGCCCGCGGAGATATCCGGCGGCATGAAGAAACGCGCCGGGCTGGCGCGGGCCATCGCCCTTGACCCGGAAATACTGTTCTACGACGAACCGTCGGCAGGTCTGGATCCGGTTACTTCGGCGGAGATAGACCGCCTGATGATGGACCTCTCGAACAAGCTGGGCGTCGCCAGTGTGGTGGTCACCCACGAGATGGACTCGGCCTTCCGCATCGCCGACCGCATGGCAATGCTGGACTGCGGGCACGTGCTGAAGGTCGGCAAGCGGGAGGAGTTCGAGGCCATCCGCGACGGCGAGGTGACCGGCGACGAGACGACCGACATCATCCGGCAGTTCCTCCGGGGCGATTCGACCGGTCCGATTACCCGCCGGCGACTGAGCACCGGATACGAGGAAGACATTCTGGCGGCCGCCACCGACGAGTGGTGAACGTTCGCAACAAGACGCACGGAGACGTCAGATGCCCAGAAAACAACGTAACGAGCTGGCGGCTGGACTGTTTGTTACCGTCGCGGTTGTGCTGACCGTGGCGGTGGTGCTCTGGTTGGGAGCGGCCGAGGTGTTCAAGCCGGCCAAGCAGAGGGCGGTGTTCTCGGTCTCCGAGGCGGCCGGCAGCGCGGGGCTGGATACCGGCAGCAGCGTGGAGGTAGCCGGCACGGAAATCGGCAAAATAGTGGAAGTGCGCCTGCAGCCGGACAAAAAGCGGGCAATTTACTTCGCCGATATTCGCCGCGACGACGTGACGATATACGCCGACGCCGAGGCCCGCGTCGCCCAGGGGTTCGTCGGTGAGAGCAAGCTGATCATCATCAACCGCGGCAGCGAGGACGCCGGACCGGCCGACGAGAACAACCCCGTGCAACTGACCGGCGGGCTTTCCCAGGCGATGGCCGATATATCCGAAACGGCCGAGATGCTCCGCGGAATCGCCGAGACCGTCCGCGAGACCCTCGCCCCCGCCGAGGCCGACGGCATACTGGCGGTGGTGGAACGCATCATAGGACGTCTGGACTCCGCCAGCGAAAACGTACTGGAGATTACCGCCAACGTCCGTCACGAAACCGAACGCTCCGATGACGCGCTGATGGGCAAGGTCCACGGCACCATGGACGATGTGCGAGCGATAGCCGCCGACGCCAGGCCCAAGCTGGAGGAAACCCTCACGTCGGTGAGGAACACCGCCGGTACCATCGAGAGGTACACCGAGCAGGATATCGCCGAGATACTCACCAAGCTTCGCAACTTAAACGACGAGGTGCTGAAGATCGCGCGGGACTTCTCGGAAGTTTCCGGCCGGGCCAAGGAGACCATGCTCATCAACCGCGCCAAGGTTGATGAGATGATAGACAACATGACGCTGGTCTCGGCGAATCTCAAGGCCGCCAGCACCGAGATACGGCGTAACCCATGGCGACTGCTGTATCGCCCGGAGGACCGGGAACTTCGCTCGCAGAATATCTACGACGCCGCGCGGGCGTTTTCCAGCGGCGCCCAGCAACTCGACCAGGCGCTTGCGAAACTCAAGGGGCTTGCCGAAGCCCACGAAGACGGCGTGCCCGCTGACGACCCGACTCTGGAAGAGATCCATCGCCAGATCCGCCGGACGTTCTCGGAGTTCACCAAGGCCGAGCAAAAGCTCTGGGAAGAGCTGGAGAACTGACCGGCTACCCCGCCGTGTCTTAAAGCGCGGCCACGATAATTGTCAGCGGCACAATCGAGAGCACGGTGGTAAGTGCGATGGTGGCGGCCGAGAGGTCGCCGTCGCCGCCGAGCTGGTCGGCGAGTACGTGCGACGCCACTGCAGTCGGGCACGCAAGCAGTATAAGACCCACGAATGTTTCCTCACGCCCGGCCGAGAGCAGATACGCCGTCAGTAGCCCCACCGCCGGGGCGATTGCGAGTTTGACCATTGCCGCTGAGGTCGACTGCAGCACACGCCCGCGCAGCCGCGCGCCCACCAGCGCGCCGCCCACTGCCAGCAGAGCCGCCGGAAGCGTCAGCCCCGCCAGCACGTCCAGTGTGCGGTCAGCCGCTGTGGGTATCCCTGCGCCGGCGGCCGAGACAGCCAAACCCGCCAGGCAAGACAGAAGCAGAGGATTCGTCGCTATCTGCAGCAGCATCTTCCTCACCGCGGAGCGGCTCAGCTTGTGTCTGCTCGCCAGCAGGACGACCACCGCCACCACGTTGTAGATGGGCACCAGCGGAGCCAGCGTCAGCACAGCGAGCGTCTCTGCCTGCGGGTTACCGTCGAAGGCATGAAGTACCACCGGCAGCCCGACGTAGGCAAGGTTCCCGCGGAAGGACGCCTGTACGAAAGTGCCCACCGACTGTCCCGGAACGCGCAAAGCGGCCGCTACCGCCAGCCCCACCACCACGGCCGCCATGGTCCCTGCCAGGGCTATGGCGAAACTCTCACCGGCCTCGGGACCAATCGCGGGGGCGGTTACTATCTTGCCGAACAGAAGCGCCGGCAGCGCCACCCAGTAAACCAGGCGGTTCAGCCCGCGCAGGAA
>JBKHJB010000115.1:0-7362 GCA_046538345.1 Phycisphaerae bacterium | reverse complement strand
GGCCGATGTGGCGGTACAGCTCGCTCATGAAGCTCTGGCAGAAGCGCATGACCTCTTCGTCGCTCTTGCCCTTGGGGTCGAAGTCGCTTCCGCCCTTGCCGCCGCCGATGGGCGTGGTCGTCAGGGCGTTCTTGAATATCTGCTCGAAGCCCAGGAACTTGATGATCCCCAGGTACACCGACGGGTGAAACCGCAGCCCGCCCTTGTATGGCCCGATGGCGCTGTTGAATTCCACGCGGAAACCGCGGTTGACCTGCACCTGTCCGCTGTCGTCCACCCACGGCACGCGGAACATTACCTGCCGCTCCGGCTCGACCATTCGCTCCAGGACGCGCGCCTTGGCGTATTCGGGTCTCTTATCGACTACGGACGAAACCGACTCCGCCACTTCACGCACCGCCTGATGGAATTCCGTCTCGCCGGAGTTGCGGGCGCTGACGGCTTCCATGATCTGATCAACAAACTGTTGCGACATTTTCTCTCTCCTTCACTGGTGCTGACCGGCCGCTCACTGGGCCGGCGCGACGCCTTTGACCTCACGGAAAAGCGTTAAGATACTTTCAGTCTGCGGTACTCGCTTATAAGAATTGTGAATAACCCGTCGGGTCCGTCTTATGCCCCCTTCTCCGAGCGCAAAATACTACGGCGCCCGGACGTCCCTGCCCGGGCGCCCGTCCGTGAAGACGTCGCACCTCGCCGGCGCCGTCCGGCGGGTCAGACAAATTGCTCGCTGAGCCGCTGGAGAAGCTCCTCGGCGGGCATCGACCTGCTACCGTCGGGCGTCCGCCAGGTAAGCTCGCCGTTGTCGGCGAGCTGCTTCTCCATCTTCTGAACCGCCAGCACAACCGATGAGTGGTTCTTGCCCATGTGCCGCCCGATTTCCGGGTAACTCATCTGGGTATGCCGCCGAGAGAGGTACATTGCCACCATGCGGGCGACCGAAACCGTCTTGGTCCGCCGGGAGGAGTGGATGTCCGCCGGCGTAACGCCGAAGAACGACGCCACCACCGCCTCGATGTCGTCCACCGTGCGCGTGCTACCCGTCCTTGCAAGGTGGTCGGCGAGTGCTTCCGATGCGGTCTGAGCGGTTACCGGACCACCGGAGACCGACGCCAGCGCGCCGAGCTTTATCAGCGTGCCCTCCAGCTCACGGACCGAGCCGCGAACGTGCACTGCGATGTATTCCAGCACATCGGTTGGGACCTGGAGCTTCATCCCACGGGCGTTGCGGCGGAGTATCTCCATCCGCGTCGAAAGCTCCGGCGGCTCCATGCGGACAACCATACCCGCGAGAAACCGGCTGACCAATTGCTCGTTGAGGTCGCCCACCAGCTTGGGGTGCGCGTCCGACGCCATTACCACGCGCCGTCCCGAGGACTCAATGGCGTTGAACGTGTGCAGAAATTCGTCCTGTGTCGCCTTCTTGGCGGCCAAAAAGTGCACGTCGTCTATCGCCAGCAGGTCCAGCCGGCGGTAGCGGGCGCGGAATTCGTCGATCTTCTTGCGCCTCAGAGCCGTGATGTATTCGTTGGTGAATTCCTCGGCCGTTACGTATCGCCACGCCAGCGGACCGCCGCCTTTGCGGAGCTTGGAGAACGCGTTGCACACGCCCTGCAGAAGGTGCGTCTTTCCGACGCCGCAAGGTCCGTGCACGAACAGCGGGTTGAATGCGGGCACGGAGGCGCCGGCCATCATAACAGCGGCCGAGTACGCCAGCTTGTTGCTCTCGCCGACGACGAAGGTGTCAAGCTGATGTCGCAGCGCTTTGCGCTCGTAGTGTTGCGGCGCCGGTCGCGTGCGTCCCTCGGCCGTCTTCGAGACAATGTCGGCCTGCATGTCGAGTTGACGTTTGCGGACACGCCCGTTCAGCTCAGGATCCACCGTCACCAGCACGGAGGCGTCGGAGTCAAGCTCCTCGGCGACGACGGCGGCGATGTCGTCCTGGTAGTGGGTCTCGACCCAGTTGGCGACGAAGGAGTTGGGCACGGATAGTTTAACCCGGCCTTGCTCAATATTTACGCGAGCGCCGTGCTTGAACCAGGCATTGAATTTTCGCGGTCCCACACGCTGCTGCAAGGCCGCCAGAACCCTTCGTTCCGTCTCTTCACCGGCGCAGAGCGATTCCGCAACAGTACTCATATAATTCGATCCCTCTTGCCGAAAAATCCTAGTGAACTGCTTTGCTTCCGTTTTCCCTGCGTAGGCGCTCGCCGCGCCCTTCGTGACACAATATCAGAAACGTGCACACATCAACGTCAATGGGCTTCCACTTCGCCGAAGAATCTAACTGTCTTTCGCAAGGACGGTCAACAGCAAAGGCGAGCGATTCTTATCCACAGCCCCCAAGGTTCTTGCGCCTGCGCGGCTTGGCGACGAAAAAAATCTTTCATCCACAGGTTCTGCACAATCCGTCCGCAAACCGTTCGAAAAAAGCTCATTCTATCGGACCTATCCGGCTGTCTTTATATAAGAAATACGTGTTTCCACAGGCCTGAAACCGACCTTTTCGTACACTCGCAACGCGGGCGTATTGGACGCATCAACGGCCAGTTTGAGCGTGTCGCGACCCTTGCGCCGCGCAGCTGCGCAGGCGTGGCGAACGAGCGCCTCGCCCAACCTCGCGCCGCGCCGCGCCGGCGCCACACCGAGATACACCACTTCCGATACCGCCGGTAGCGATGTGTCGTTTACCAGCACGCATCCGCACGGTTCGTCGCGATGCTCAATAATCCACCACATATCGGGCGTAAACACACCGCCGGCCTTGTGACCGGCTATGACATCCTCGATTCGGCGCACGCCCGACAGCGCCGGGCAGTCGCGCGAAGCTTCGTACGTCGCGGCAATGACTCGCGTCAGTTCATCCTCATCGAACTGCCCGTAACGTCGCCAGGCGATATCGTCCCTGGTCGGTTCGTCCACGTCGGCCGTCGCAATCCGCATATACACCAGCTCCGCCAGCATGCGGAAACCCGCTTTCTTAAGAGCGTCCGCGTCCTGCTCGGCTTCGGGCAGCTCCAGCGACTGAACCAGCGACACACCACGCTCAAGAGCGTCGTCGGACGCCGCGGCGCATACCGCCGAAAGGGCCTCCATCTTTACACCCGCGGCGTCCGCGGGACTGTGCACGAGCATCCCCGTGCGACCCGGGTTTTCGCAGACCCCCGCGGCGGCAACCGTCTTGCGGCGCGACTTCGCGCGCCAAAGGCGCACCGATTCGCTCCCCCGCTCGTGCAGATAGCGCCGCAAGGCGGCCGCCCGCGCATCGGCGATGGCGCCACGGGACCTCCCCACCGCCATTACGCGGACCGTCTCGTCCCGTTCGGACTCGCCGGGTTGCTGTATGTCCCATTTTTCGCTCACGGCTGCGACATGGTACACCGCCCCCGCGACGAAACAAGCCCGACGATTAGCAGTTGACTTGCATCCCCCGAGGGATTAGTTTGCTGACGTTGTCCGACTGAGATCGGTCGGGTTATGTCCTGCCGGACAGGAGTATTTCGATGAAGTGGAACCTCGCAGGCGTGTTGGCGGCTACTGCGGCCGTGCTGATGGTCGGTGCGTCGGCGGTTTCGGCGCTGGAACCGTCGGAAGTCCCAACGAGCTGGCAGCTTGATTTCGAGTACGAGCGACCCCGCCCTGTCGAGCTGCAGCTGCCCGGCGAGAGCAGACCGCGGGTGTACTGGGTGATGCTCTATACCGTCACCAACAACACCGGTCAGGACCGCATCTTCGTGCCGGATTTCGTGCTCTACACCGATACCGGTCAGATGCTCCACGCGGGCACCGACGTGCCTTCACGGGTCTTCCGGCGCGTCAAGCGCATATACAATCAACCATTGCTGAAGGATCTTTCCGACATCACCGGAAAGCTGCTTCAGGGCGAGGACAACGCGCGGACCGGGGTGGCAATCTGGCCGGACTATGACGCTCAGGCCGGCAGCTTCGACATTTTCGTGGGCGGTCTCAGCGGCGAATCGGCGGAGGTGACGCTCCCGGCGCCGGTGACGGTTACCGAAAGCGACCCGCTTACCGGCGAGATGCGGGAGATCCGCAAAAGCCAAGTGGTGCTCAGCCGGACACTCCGCATCCGCTACTCTGTACCGGGCGAAGCCGCCGGCCGACTGAACGCGCCGGTGAGGAAAGAGCGAACCGACTGGGTTATGAGGTAACCGATTGACAGGAAGGGCGCACAGGGGTAACTTATATGGCTCCAGTTTACCGAGCTAGAGGTCTTTACTACGCGGAGTGAAGCGATGGCACATAAGAAGGGACAAGGCGCAAGCCGTAATAACCGGGACAGCCGCGGACAGCGGCGAGGTGTGAAAATTTTCGGCGGACAGGCGGTAACCGCCGGCGGCATCATCATTCGCCAGTGCGGCACCCGTTTCAAGCCGGGACACCACGTCGGGCGCGGCAACGACGATACGCTCTTCGCCCTGCGCGAGGGAAAAGTTGCCTTCCGCGGTCGTTTCGTGGACGTCGAGCCGGCCTGACGACGCCTCCGCGCCGCTATGCAAATTCACGGGATGGTTCCAGTCAGGAGCCATCCTTTTTTCTTTTCTCATCGAGCCGAACATGCCCGAAAGGTTCACAGAAAAAGCCGTCTTCGTTGACGAGATAGAACTGTCGGTAACCGCCGGCGACGGCGGCGACGGAGCCGTGTCGTTCCGTCGCGAAAAATTCGTACCTCGCGGCGGACCCGACGGCGGCGACGGTGGGGACGGCGGCAGTGTGTACGTCGTCGCGGACCCCTCTTACACCACGCTCCAGCACCTTACCGGGCATCGACAGTGGCACGCCAAACACGGCGCTCGGGGCGGCGGCAAAAAGTGCCACGGGCGCAAGGGCGAGGACGTGTATATCCGCGTTCCGCCGGGAACCATCATATACGACGCCGATTACGGGATCGTTCTCAAGGATATCTCCAGCGAAGGTGACAGCGTCTGTGTCGCCGAGGGAGGCAGAGGCGGCAGGGGCAACGTGCACTTCCGCAGCTCCACCAATCAGGCCCCGCGTCAGTCCGAGCCGGGCGAACCCGGACGAAGCCGCCGCCTGCGACTGGAGCTGAAGCTCATAGCCGACGCCGGTCTGGTGGGCAAACCCAACGCCGGAAAAAGCACGCTGCTGAGCAGGATATCGGCGGCCCGACCGAAGGTTGCCAACTACCCTTTCACGACGCGATATCCGGTTCTGGGTATCGTTGAGATGGCGCAATTCCGGCGATTCGTGATGGCCGACATCCCGGGACTCATCGAAGGCGCCCACGAAGGCGCGGGACTGGGTGACGAGTTCCTGCGGCACATAGAACGCACGCGTGTGCTGGTACACGTCATCGACGTAGCGAGTCCCGGCTGCGACGGCGTGCAAAGCTACCACGAAATACGCCGCGAACTGTCGGAATACTCCTCGACACTGGCGAACAAGCCGGAGATCGTCGCAGCCAACAAGATGGACCTCACTGGAGCCGAGGAGCAGCTTAGTCGCATGCGGGCCGAGCTTCCCGCGGAAGTAGTCGGTATAAGCGCAGTAACCGGAGACGGACTGGAGCAATTGACCGAGCGAATCTGGCAGATGCTGACCCAACAGCAGGAGCAGTCATGACACAGCAGTCTCCAGAAGAAGTGAACCGGCAGATTCCGAACGTGCTCGCGTGCGACGTGGGCAACTCGGCCGTTCGCATAGCGGTCGTCGCGGGCGAAGAGGTGACCGGACTGCAAAGCTTCCGCGTAGGCGAACTGGGCGGACTTCCCGGCGCGATGCGCGAGTTGTGGTCGCAAATGCCCCCGCCGCGGCGAATCGTCGCCGGTAGTGTTAACCCCTCCGCGCTGAAGGCGGTGGAGGCGGCCGCCGTGGAGGCGATGGAGCAGAAAGTACTGGTTATAGGCCGCGATATTCCCGTGCCTATAGAGACCGATGTTGACTCGCCGGAGTCGGTGGGCACGGATCGGTTGTGTTCGGCCGTCGCCGCGTTTGACCGTCTCGGCAAGGCGTGCGTGGTGGCCGATTTCGGAACAGCCGTCACCATCGACTGCGTGAACGATGAAGGCGTGTTCCTCGGCGGAGCCATTCTACCGGGACTGCGCATGCAGTCCGACGCCCTGCACGAGCGAACCGCCGCCCTGCCCCGCGTCCCACCGGCCGAAGCGAGCGACGTCTTCGGCAAGGACACCACCAACGCCATGCTCAACGGGATGCTGGCAAGCGTGCGCGGCGCCCTGCAATCACTGGTGGAGTCTTACGCAACTTCCCTGGGACATTGGCCGCTGGTAATCGCCACCGGCGGCGACGCCGACCTGGTCGCCGGCGGTATGCTCAAGACCGGGCTGGTGCAGGCGATAGTGCCCGATTTGACGCTGAGGGGCGTGGCGATGGCATATTACCGCACGTTGCTTTCGCAGCAATAGGCCTCCCGACAGAAAATGGGCTGATGAGAGCAGAAGACGGCACCATCGCGACGGTCCGCACACCAGCCGGTCGAGGCGGCATCGCCGTGGTCGTGCTCTCCGGTCGTGATACCGACAGAATCATCGCGGAAGTTTTCCGCCCGGCGCGATCGCGACGGCTGGGCGAAAATGAGCTGCAATTCGGACACGTCGTCGCCGACGGCCGCGAGATCGACGAAGCCATCTGCTACAGAACAGGCGAGTGTGTCGAGTTGCAGGTCCACGGCGGCCCGGCGGTGCTGCGCTCGCTGCTGGAAGTGCTTGCCTCGCGAGGTGCGGAAGTGGTCGCACCACAGCAGGCGGACCTGGCGGATCTGCCGATAGCCCATCCGCGCTGGAACAATCCCGCTGTCGGCCGTGAGCTGCTGGACGTCTTGCCGCAGGCCCGCAGTCGGCTGGTGGCGTCGGCGGTTGCATCCCAGTGGTCCGGGGGAATAAGCGAGCTGGCCCGGAGGCCGTCGCCGGAGGCATCGGAGCTTCGCGCCGCGGCCGACGGATTGGCGGCGATGCAACGGCTGCTTGAGCCGGCGGAGGTGGTCCTCGCGGGTCCGCCCAACGCCGGTAAAAGCACGCTCGCAAACGCACTGGTCGGACGAACCATCAGCATTGTCCACGAGACGCCGGGGACCACGCGTGACTGGGTCCGCGCCGAGGCGATTCTGGACAGTGTACCGGTTGGGCTGACCGACACCGCCGGCATCTGGGCCGCAACCACCAGCGAAGACGCCGAAGCCGTCAGCCGCGCCCGCGGGCGTGTGAGCCGGGCCGACGTGGTGCTGCTGGTCAAACCCGCGCCCGGCGAGCCGATCCCCGACTGGTGCCCGAAGGACCGTACACTGCGCGTTTCGTCCAAGTCGGACTTGACGGCGCCGGACTCTCAGAGCGACATCGCCGTCTCCGCCGAAACCGGCGAGGG
>JBKHJB010000114.1:0-7409 GCA_046538345.1 Phycisphaerae bacterium | reverse complement strand
CCGGTCGCTGTAGAGACGCCGGCGGAAGACATCCGAGCGGGGCTGTATGGGTTCCTCGCAGCGGGTCAGTGGTTGAAGTGTCGCCGCCCGGTGAAAACCATCGCAATCTCAAGCTCGTCGGCGCGGGCGATTACGTCCTCGTCCTTCTTGGAACCGCCCGGCTGGATGACGGCCGTGGCGCCGATCTCGCGGGCCCATTCCAGCGAGTCGGGGAAAGGCAGGAACGCATCCGACGCCATCACGGAACCGGCGGTCTCGGCCTGCTCACCGCCGCCGTAGTTGCGGGCGATGTCGCCGGCCAGTCGCGCGGAGTTGACGCGGCTCATCTGTCCCGCGCCGGCGCCGAGAAGCGCCAGGTCCTTCGCAAAGACGATCGCGTTCGACTTCACGTGCTTGCAGAGCAGTTCCGCAAAGCCCAGATCCCTGCGCTGTCGCTCGTCGGGTTTTCGCCGCGTGACCACTTTCCAGGATCCCTCGTCGGCGCCAAGCAGATCGCGATCCTGCACCAGCAGCCCGCCGACGACGTACTTGAGCTGTCGCTCGCGATTTCGTCGGCCGGAAAGCTCGCCGGTCGCCAGCAGGCGAACGTTCGGGCCCCAGCCCTTGCGGCCGCGGATAATCTCGACGGCCCGGTCGGAAAACTCCGGCGCGATTACTATCTCGGCGTAGAACCCGCCGGCGCCGCGCTGCTTGCCCCATCGCTGGTAGGTTTCCACTATGGCTGTGGCAAGCTCGTCCGTTACGGACCTGTTGACGGCTATGATACCGCCCATGCACGCGTTTACGTCGCCGAAGTAAGCTTTGCGATACGCCTCCACAAGGTCGTCATCCACGGCGCAACCGGCGGGGTTGGCATGCTTGATGACGGCAACCGCGGGGCGTGTGAACTCCTTGACCAGCTCCAGTGCCCCGTTGGCGTCGTAGTAGTTGTTGAACGATATTTCCTTCTCGCCGGCGATAAGCTCGGCGCGGGCGATGCACGGCTCGGAGTCGTCGGCGCCGACGTAGAAGGCGCCTTTCTGATGGGGGTTCTCGCCGTAACGCAGGTCGCGAACCTTGCGATAGCTCAAAGCTATCTGCTCAGGCATGTCCATGCCCGCTTCTCGGCTGAGGTAATCCACGATGGCCGAGTCGTACGAACAGGTCAGCGCGAACGCCTCTCTCGCCAGTTTTGACCGAAGTTCGGCCGATACATTACCCCCGGTGGAGCGAATGTCCGACAGCACGTCTTCGTACTGGTCGCTGGAAGTTACGACCGTGACGTAGCGATGGTTCTTGGCGGCCGCCCGGATCATGGTCGGTCCGCCGATGTCGATCATCTCGACGGCTTCGGCTAGGGTCGCCTCGTCGCGGTCGGCAACCTCGCTGAACGGATAAAGACCCACGCAGACGAGGTCTATCGGCTCTATGCCGTAGGTCTCCATGTCCTTGATATGTTCCGGGTCGTCACGGTCGGCGAGTATGGCGCCGTGGACCTTCGGGTGCAGCGTTACCACCCGGTGGCCCAGCATTTGTGGAAACCCCGTCCAGTCCGAGATGCGCCGCACGGTAACGCCGGCGGCCTCAATGGCGTCTGCGGTCCCGCCCGAGGAGATAATCTCTACCCCCTGCTCTGAAAGGGCGCGGGCGAAATCGGCGATCCCGGTCTTGTCGAACACACTTATAAGCGCGCGGCGAACGGGTCGGCGGTCGGAGTCGCTACGGTCGGATGTCGCTGTCATGGTAATTAGTTTGCGCTGGGAGTCGCTGGTTTCAGGAGCCGTCTCGGCGGAGGTCTTCCACGGTCAGGTAACCGGCGTCGGTATCCCGGATGCAGGTGATCCTGCCGTCCGGCGTTGCGGCATAGATGGCCGGGGTCGATACGTTGTCCGCGAAAACCGAGAAACCCCGCAGCTCCACGGAGTCGCGAAGTTCGCCGGTGATTTCGTCGCGGACCTGCAAACGCCCGGTCGCGTCGATGAGGTACACTTCACCGTCGGTCAGCGACAACACCCGCCTGCCCTCCGGCAGCGACCAGCGGGACGAACCGTCGGTAAGCTTGATGGCGTAGAACCTGTCTCGCTCGGCATACTGGAAAATGGTGTTCTCGCCGACCTGTATGCCGTCTCTGAGCGGACCTTCGCAGACGAACGGCACCTCCCAAAGCGACCCGCCGGTCAGGGAATCGAAGGCGTATAAGCGGTTGTCCTCGCTGGGCACGAAGCACCCGCGATCGTCCACGACGAACGGGGCCGTTATCGGACCGGTGGTGGTCCTGGACCACAACAGCTCACGCTCGTTGCCGGCGGCCGCCGAATAGAACTTGCCGTCCTCCCCGCCCACGAACACCGCGTCGCCGTGGGCGACCACCGGGGCACTTAGCATATCCTCGGTGGTCAGCGTCCAGGCCTGAACCGCCGGCGCCAGACGGATGCAATGATACCAGCCGCGGGTATCGCCGACGTAGTAGCGCTGTCCGTCGGTGTCGCCGCCGTTGTTGGCGGCAAAGCCCAGCTCGATGTCGCGCAGGACGCTGCCGTCCCGGCGGTTGATCACCAGCAGGCGATGCAGCGAGTTGACCAGCACGGCGTCCACCGGCTCGAGCATCTCGACATCGGAGCGATGCATAATTTCCATGACACCTAACGGCTCGGCCGGTAGCTTCATCCCGTCGGCGTGAACGGGTCTGAAGACCGTATCGTCCGGCGGTGCGATTTGACGGGTCCAGTCCCAAAGTCCCCGTGCGGCGTCGAGAGCGAACATGCGGTTGTCGCTGCTGATCGCATAGACCCGCTCGTCCAGCAGGAACAGGCGTTCGATGGTCTCGTCGCCTTCCAGAGGCAATTGGATGTCCCAATAGTACTGGAGGTCGGACTCGGCGAGGACATCCGGGTGGGTGAAACCGTCCCACATGTCGTCTCCGTTTGCGCCACAACCGGCCAGAGAGACAAGACCGATCATCACAGTGATGCCAACCAGCACGGTTCGCATGAGCGACTCCTTCCGGCCGGGGGCTTTACCCGCCGGCCCGGTCTGCGGTGCGAACGCCGTCAAAGCTCCTCGGCACCGCTATATTTCCGTCGGAACGTACTCGCACAGATCGACGCCGTGCGTCTGCTCGAACCGACGCAGGCGCCGAATCCGTTCCAGGTCGTCCGTGATGCGGTGGGCGAGCTTGAAGATATAAGGTCTGCCTTCGAGACGGGCGTTCAGGTCGGCGACCATTTCGTCCCAATTACCCTCGTAAAGCTCGCGCTTGAGTACAACCAGCATGCGCTCCTCGGGGCTCATGGCTTCCACGAACCGCCGCACAGCGTCCTCACACTTGCCCTGGGCGGAGTTCACTGGCGCACCTCTACTGGTTGAGCTTCACGGTGACCATTCACCGAACGCCGCGGGTTCCCTCCGCGGCAAGGCAGGCATACTACGGCGGGAACACGGGGTTTGCAACCGCTTTATCCCCCCCTCATCGGACACCCGGACGCTCATTCCAACGGAACGATGCCACGCCGCAGGGCGTATTTGACCAGGGAGGTCTGGTCGTGGATGTCGAGTTTCCTCATCAGGCGTGTGCGGTGGGTATCGACGGTCTTAACGGCCAGGCCGAGCTGTTCCGCTATCTGCCGGTTGGTTCTACCCTCCGCTACGAGCTGTAGCACCTGCCTCTCCCGCGTGGTCAGACATTCGTAAGGGTCCGGTCTGTCGTCCCCGCCCTGCTGCATCGCCCCGCCGTGAATCCCCGGACCGAGATACAACTCGCCCATCGCCACGCGCCTCACCGCCTCGACCAGCTCCTCGGCGGCAGACTCTTTCAGCAGATACCCCGACGCGCCGTGTTTCAGTCCGGTGGCTACGAACTCTTTGTTATCGTGCATAGTGAGCATGAGTACCGAGACACCCTTGAAGCGACGGACGATATCACGACAGATATCCAACCCGTTCAGCCCGGGCAGGGTAATGTCGAGCACGACGACATCCGGCTTATGCTTGCGCACCTCCGGCAATACCGCCAGCCCTTCGCCGCACTGACCGACAACCTCTATGCCCGGCTCCCGGTCCAGCGTCTCGGCGAGGGCCTCGCGAACCATCGCGTGATCATCAGCCAGGTACACACTGATCGGATGGTCAGTCATTTGCCCTCATATACGGTTCCAGCGCCGCCAGCCGACGACAGTTCGCCGACAGTTGGCATCATGTTGCGCGGGTAAGGTTTCGCTGTTCCGTTGTAATGCTGCCCCGAGCTTGAACGTGCTGCGCCGCTGGTGGAAAATCCGATTTCCGCCAAAACCATCACGACTTTACGCATCAGCGAAAGCCCACAGCAAGAAAAAACGTGTAGGGCAATCACCTTAAGTTCTGTAGTTTTTTGAGCTTGCGATAGCGCCCGGGGTCAACGGCAAACCGTTTCCCGATTAATTATTATACGACCCGGACATGCCGGTCGGCGGACCAAAATGCTCACAAGATTCCTGTTCAGCCGTTACAATGCCGACGCGAATCGCGGTGCGGGTCAACGTCCATTCGCTCCAGCGGTAGAGACGCGCACAGACATACAATCCCGCGGATCCGGGCGCAGAGGACATGTCTTCAAAAGAACCTGACAACACATCTCGTGGCAGCTTCAGAAGTGCCGACGGACAGCAGTGGTTTCACATCCTCTTCGAGCAGGCTCCTTTGTGCGTATTCGAGGAGGATTTCTCAGACGACAGGCCCCGTATCATCCGTGCCAACCAGCGGGCGGTGGAAACTTACGGCTGGTCCCGCCGGGAGTTGCTGGATCTGGACCCGCACGAACTGATACCAGATTGCGCCGCAAAGGACTTCGCCCAGATTACCGAGGCGGTCCGTTCCGGCCGGGCCGTCACACTCGAAAGCCACAACCGTCGTCGCGACGGAACCGTCTTTCCTGTGCGGGTAAGTGCCTCGCCCACCACGGAACCAAGCCGAGCTTTGGTAATGGCCCAGGACGTCTCCGAACACCGCCAGGCCGACGCCACACTGCGGGCGCTTCTGAACGCCACACACGAGCGGGCAGTACTGCTGGAAACCGACGGGACCATCGTGGACCTGAACCTCCAGGCGGCACGCGCCCTGGGCGGGACGCCCGAAGAACTCAAGGGGCGAATGATCAGGGATTTCTTCCCGGAAGAACTCACTCGCCTGAGGCGCCAGTATTCCCAGGCGGTCATACGCACCGGTCGGCCCCAGCGATGGGAGGACGTCCGCGACGGACGCGCCTTGGAGAATTCCATATATCCGGTCTTTGACGAACAGGGAAACGTCACTCGACTCGCGGGCTTCGCGCGGGACGTGACCGAACACCGCCAGGCGCAGGCGGCCCTGCGACAGGCGAAGCAGCGCCTGCAGCGCATCGTGGATAACACTTGGGACGTCATCTTCCAGATGGACCTCTCGGGCAATTACACGTTCGGCAACAAGGCCGCCTCGCGCGTAACCGGCTACCGGCTTGACCAACTGATGCAGATGAACCTCTCGCAGGTAGTCGTGCCCGAGTACGTCTCTGCGGTGCGGCGGAGACTACAGGCCAGAATCGAGGGGCGGCCCCTGCCCCAGCCGTTCAGCTTCGAGGTTGTCCGCGCCGACGGCAGGCGGGTGCCCCTGGAATTGTCAACCACAGGCGTTTACGAGGAGGGAAAGCTGACAGGCGTCCAGGGCGTCGCGCGGGACGTCACCGAGCGCCGCCGCGCCGAACGGGCTTTACAGCACGCACACCACAAGCTCCTTACCGCACGCGAGGACGAGCGCCGCCGCGTCGCGCGTGAACTGCACGATTCGGTCGGTCAACAACTGGCCGCCATGCGACTGCTGCTGAAGAACGCACTGAAACGATGCGACGCCGGAGAGACAGAAACGGCCCACGACCAGTTAACCCGCGCCTCGAACACATGCAACGCTCTGGTAGGCGAGGTGCGCGATATCTGCCAGGGTCTTTACCCCGCCACGCTGGAATCGCTGGGACTGCCGGCCGCACTAAGGGAGCTATGCTCCCGGTGCGGTAACGACGCGCACAAATGTTGCTGCGAATTCAATATCCCCACCGAAGACGTTCGCTTCCCGCCGGAGGTGGAGATCGCCCTGTACCGCGTCGCCCAGGAGGCGCTGAGCAACGCCCTGTGCCACGCCGAAGCCAACAACGTGCGTTTTGAGTTGGATAAAGATCAAGCCCGCGTTACCCTTCGCGTCTCCGATGACGGTAAAGGGTTCGACCCCGCAAAGGTCTCGGGACACGGCCTGGGTATCAGCAGTATGACCGATCGCGTGGAGGCGGTGGGCGGAGCTTTGGAGATCAACAGCCGACCCGGCCATACGGAAATAGTCGCCTGTGTGCCGCTTGAGAAAGAACCCTCCGAATAGACCCCTGCAAGGGAGCGACAGTTGGACGCACTTGTATTCGACTTCGACGGCGTAGTGGTGGACTCCGAACCGGTCCACCTGTGGGGCTTTCAGCAGGTCCTCGCGGACCTTGGCGCGGAGCTGAGCGAACGCGACTACTACGAGAAGTATCTCGGGTTCGACGACCACGATTGCCTCGCGGCCGCCCTTACCGCGGCCGGCATGCGATACAGCGAGACGCTGCTGAAGGAGCTGACCGAGCGGAAGACCCGAATCATCCAGAAGGCGTACAGCGAGTCCATCCAGCCGCTGGGCGGCGCGGTGGAGCTTATCCACGCGGCGTCCGAAGCGGGAGTCGCTCTCGGAGTCTGCTCCGGCGCGCTGCGGAAGGAAATCGAGCTGGCGTCTCGGACCGTCGGCGTTTGGGACTGCTTCGGCGCGGTGGTCTCGGCCGAGGACGTCTCCAAAGGCAAGCCCGACCCGGAGGGATACGTCCTGGCGATGCAACGGCTGGGCGAGAAGCTCGGCCGGGAGCTTACACCCCGCGATTGCGCAGTGGTCGAGGACTCCCCGGCCGGCGTCGAAGCCGCCCTCGGCGCGGGCATGAACGTGCTGGCCGTAACCAATTCCTTCCCACCCGACGCCCTGCAATCGGCCGGCATGGTGGTAGGTTCGCTCGAAGAAGTCTCTTTGGCGGACATCACGCGGCTGGCAGAAAGCCGCGGTTGAGTGCGACAACGCCGCGCATCACCAGACCAAATCATGGGTCGCTGAGACCTGCCTGCCGGCAGGCAGGCGCCGAGGGCGCAGAGTGAAAAAGTCATAGGTCGGGCATACTCCCAACGGAATACCTTCGGTATTGCCCGACGAGTTGCGAATTATGGACCGTTGATGATTGAATAGGCCATGGCTTCAGCCATGGTAATGGGGTCTTCGCCCATATATGGTCTTAGCCCGTTTCAACGGGCTTAACACGCCGGCTTCAGCCGTTGGGAAGGGCGTTAAAACGCCCTGTTACCGGGGGAGTGGGCACATCTTTGAACTCGGGCATTTCCGGTCGCGACCAGCGGCGACCG
>JBKHJB010000113.1:0-7484 GCA_046538345.1 Phycisphaerae bacterium | reverse complement strand
CCGGTATGCATTTGTTATGGCATTACCTCGCGTATGGGGTCCGTCACCACGGCCCCCAGGTCGCCGCCGGTGTTTACCGCGTTCCGGAAGAAATGCAGCGTCGCCTCGCCGACGTCCTTCAGTGGTTCCTTGCTCACGCGGATATCGTCACGACTGTGCCAGGTCCCCGTGACCCGCAACTGCGACGCCTGGCGGGTAAACGGTATCAGCAGCTCCAGGAAGGGAACGTTGACCAGCTCGTCTATGTCCTCAAGCAGAGCGGCCACCACGTGCAGATTCAGCTCCCCGGTCGCCAGGTCCACGGTCCCGCCGGGCAGCGGGCTGACCGCCATCAGCGGCGTACTCATCCGTCCGCCCGTGATGGTTACGAACTGTCCACGGTTATCGAAGGCAAGGTCCAGGTCTGTGTCCTCGACTGCATCGGGCCTTGCCCCGAGCGCCTGCGCGAGTGCCTGCATTACGGGCACGCCGCCCATCCGGCTGCCGCGCACAACCAGCGCGCCGCGACCCCGGGTATCCGCGGCCGCGAGCCGCCGGCTCGTGAAGGCATATATCACGTCCAGCTTTCCGGCAACGTCGGCATCTTCTTTGCCCATCGCCAGCGCGACACGGGCAAGCTCAAGATCGTCCACGCTGAATTTTCCTCGCGCCGAGACCGCCTCGTCCGCAGGGAAATCCACGCGCAGCACTCCCAGCGCCTTGCCGCCGAGGAAATCCCCGCGAACGGCGCCCACGTCCATGCTTCTGCCGAACAACCGCACGCCGCCACGCAGGTCACGCGCGACGGCGCCGTTGGCGTTCGAGACGCCCCAGTTCCACAGCCGGGCTTTGCCGAACACACCGTCGGCTTTGGCCATTTCGAGGCAAACGTTCAGTTCGTAATCACCATCGGCGTGGTACTGCTCGTCGTTGTCGAGCGTCACTTCCGCAGTGCCTTCGCCCCGCACCGCCAGCGTATCCAGCCGCTCGCCGTCAAGCGTGAAGCTGCCGTCGATAGCGGTCACCGGCAGGTCTCTGTCGCCGACCAGCCAGGCGGGCAATCTGGATATGTCCAAGTTCCGGGTGTGTACTTTCCCGTCGTATTGCCAAATGTCGGTCGCGCTGGTCTGCATGTCTGCGATGAAGTCCGCCTCTGCGAATCGCCCGGCCAGGTGCAGCACAAACGGTTCGTCCGGCGTTTTGCGGGCAAAGCCGTTCATCTCGGCGATGGGCTTCTGCCCGCTTTCGCGGGCCTCGGCGCTGCGGAGTTTCACGTCGGCCGTGAGGCGTTCCAGCGGATCGTCGGCAAGCAGATCGTCCAGTGACAGATCGACCGATATTTCGCTTTCCAGGCGCATGTCCGGGTCTTGCGTGCTCGTGATGGTGTGGCCCTGGAGCTTGGCGGATGCCTGTCGGGTTCCGTGTACGGTCACGCTGCCGTCGGCTGTGAGGCGAAGGGAGGATAATCGCCTGCGTTCGGCGGAAGCGGCCGCGAGTATGTCGAAGTCCCGGCAGGACAGTCGCCAGTGCTGGACGGCGGTGCCTTGCTCGTAGGGTCCAATGCGGCCGTCCGCGCGGATCTCACCGCCTGCTGTTACCACGGCTGCATCGCTGACTGCGACTGCGCCGTCCTGGACCTGTATGTCGGCGCGGGTCAGTGTCGCAAGCCCACTGCCTTCGTGGAGCACTTTCCAGTCGCTTAAGCTTCCGTCGAGCCGAAATTCGCCGTCGCCGGGATAGTTGCTTTGGAGATTGTAATTGCCCGCCAGCCGGGTGTTCGGCAGGGCGGCCGTTACGAAATCGGCCGAGCCGGCGGCGCTGACCGGCGAATCGCGACCCGTCGAGCGGCGAACGTCCGTTCTCAGGTTAAGCTTGCCCGCCGGCAGGTTGGACGCGCCGAGGGCATCTGCCAATCCTTTGGTGTTGACGGACTCCAGCGACAGGGCGAGATCGAAGCCGGGCTTTTCGGACAGGTCCGGTCCGAGCGACACGACGCCGGACCCCTCAGCCGAGCCGCCAAGCACGCCGGCGGTAACGTTCTGGATCCTTATCTCTCTGCCGCTGACAGCCAACACCGCAACCAGGTCGTCGGCCAACTTACGGTCCGCGGATATGTGCCAGCCCGTGAGCGTGGCCGATCCCTGCGGGTACGCGCCGCCGTCGCCGGTCCAGCTCAAATCGAAGTCGAACTCTCCGCCCGCCCTGCGAATCGCCCCGGCGGAAAGTGCCGCTTGAACGTCACCCCGACCCCGGATCCTCGCCGGCGTTTGCGGGTTCCCCGCAGCCGTGAAATCGCCGCTCAGCTTCCCACCTTGCAGCTCGTCCATGCCGATTGCTTCGCCCAGAAGAGACAGGTCCAGCCCCATGGTCGCGAGTGACGCCTCGTAACTCAACGGACCGTTGCGGAAGTCCAGCAGGACGTCGCCCGTGGCCCGGCCGTCGGCGGCTGTGCAGGACAGTTCGGGCACACGCAGTTGATCGTCCCGCAGATCCACAGCCGCGGTAAGGTCGTCGATATCCAGTCCGTACAGCGTCAGTGCGCCCTGCTGGACCGCGCCCGTGAGCTGGACCTCCCAGTCGGCGGGGCGTGTCAGTTGTCCGCTCAGCTTCAAATCGGCCGCCAGTCGGGCATGGGCGTTGCCGACGGGCCAATGTTTTTCGTCGGCGAAAAGCGCCCGCGCGAGCCGGACGTTCTCCGGGCGGATCGCACGGCTGAGCCGTATGTCGGCATCGAAGCGCCCGTCGGTATTCAGATTACCGCTGAGATTCAGCTCCTCGGCATTGTCATTCCGCCGGGCGAGCAGTCGGTAACCATCGGCGCGTCGGTCCATCGACACTGCCAGCGGGCCTGCCTTGACTGCCCCGTCGGCGTAGCTGCCGCGCAGAAGCAGCGAGCGAATGCGAATTTTTTCCGGCAGGGGGGCTTCGGATACTTCCGTTTCCCTGGCAGCCGAGGGTCGAAGCGGGGGTGAACCCCGCAAATGCGCAACTATCCGGTCGATGTTGATCTCACTGATCGTCGGGCTTAGCGTCAGCCAGCTCTCCAGGCGCACCGAGACGGTATCGGTTTCCAGCCACTCGCGGCCGCTCTCGTCTTCCAGGCGGACGTCCCTGATTTGCACGGATGAGAACCATCGCAGACGGACCTCGCCGATATGGACCGGACCGTTCCAGTATTCGCCGGCAGTGGCGGCGAGCCGGCCGTGGAGATACGCGGGCAGTATCCAGCGTTCGCTCGCCCAGGCGATTGCGGCCAGACCCAGCACCACCGCAAGCAGGGCGAGGGCGGAACGTTTGAGCCATTTCCTCAGCCGGGGCATGGTTTTATTGCCGGTTCGAGCCGTCATGTTCGGATTCGCTTGGCCCGGTCTTCTCGTCGCCGGTTTCCGACGCACCGCTCGGTGGGGTCATGTCCGTCTGCACGCCCGGTCCGGCGCCCATTATCCATCTGCTCTTGTGGTCGGAAGACCCGTACGCCGGTCCGGAGGCATACAGGAACGCTCCGTCGTCCCGCGCATAGGCGACAAACGCGACGTGGCACGCGCCGGTCTGGGAGATGGACTTGTAAACGGGCAGTTCGGGCGTCCCGATGGTGCCGCCTATGGTGGGAACCTGTCCGGCCGGTATGCCGAGCATGTAGTCGGTACGGTTCGTACCGGCCGCCCCGGCGCGCAGTTCCATGACGTAGTCGGCCTGGTCGCGATCGTCCACGAAGACAACGCCGGATTCCCTGCCCGCCGCGCGGACCTCGGCGACTATGAAGCTCTTGTCGGTGCGGTCCACCAGGGAGGCGTCGAGGAACACCTTTCGGTCTTCAAGCAAATCGAAATCCAGTTTCGAGACGGCGTCCTCCACGGCTGTGGCGACGAGCAACTGTTCGGTCGCGGTCCGCGGCGTGTCGGTCACGCGCACTGTCCCGCAACCGGCTGTGAACATGACGATTCCACACAGCAGGATCGTCGCTGCCGAAAGCTTACGCAATTTTATCCTCACTCTCTGTGCACTCATCGACGAAAACTTTCTGTAGATATCTTATCCATACTCGAAGCGCATCGCGGGACAAGGCGCCGACGCGACGCGTGGTCAGGGGTTCAGTATCAGCTTGACCGTGGAGAAGTAAATTATAAGCCCGGTGATATCGACCATCGTAGTCAGCGCCGGCGAGGCGACCAGGGCGGGGTCGCGTCTGAGCTTCGCCGCAGCGAGCGGCAGAATCGCTCCGATGAGAGTCGCCGAGATCACCTGAAGCCCCAGCGCCACCGATACGGCCAGGCCTATTCTCTCAAGGGTATAGCCCTGGGGGACAGTCGCTCCCCAGGCAAGGAAAAGCACCCGCCCGTAGGCGACGGCGGCGAGTACTATCGCCAGCAGAATGGCGACGCGGAATTCCTTGAAAACAATAGCCGCTATGTCCCTGGGTCGGACCTCCTGCAGCGCCAGGGCGCGGACGATAAGCGTGGCCGACTGACTGCCGGTGTTTCCGCCGGTGTCTGCGAGCATGGGTATAAAGGCCGCCAGTATGGCGAACTGCATCAGCAGACCCTCGAAGTTCTGTATTATCATTCCGGAGACCAGCCCCAGCATTCCCAGCGCGACGACCCAAACAACGCGGTTCCTGAAGTGCGCCAGCGTGGAGGTGCGCAGGTACTCGCCGGACTCGTGACGACCGGTGATGGCCATGAGCTTTTCCACGTCTTCCTGCTGTTCCTGTCGGAGAATGTCCATCGCGTCGTCGTGAGTGACGATGCCGAGCAGCTTGTTGTCGCTGTTGACCACGGGAATCGCGATGAGGTCGAACTTCTCGATGCTGCGGGCGACCTCCTCCTGGTCGTCGTTGACGTTGACGGAAATCAGCTCCTCATCCATGACGTCTCCGACCGTCTGGTCGGGTCGGGCGAGTATCAGGTCGCGTAACGACACGAAGCCGATAAGCTTGTTCGTATCGTCCACGACGTATATGTAGTAAACGGTCTCCTTCGCCGGGGCCTGTCGGCGTATCTGATCGAGCGCGTCGCGAACTCTGGTCCCGGGCTTCAGGGCGGCGAAGTCGGTGGTCATTACCGCCCCGGCCGTGCCTTCGGCGTAGGCGACAAGCTTGCGGATGTCCTCGCGCTCGGCCTTGGCGACCAGCGGCAGCAACTCGTCGCGCAGCGTTTCGTCCAGTCGTTGGAAGAGGTCGGCGCGTTCGTCGGGGTCCATCTCCTCCAGCAGCTTCGCCATGGCGCGGCGGTTCTCGCCTGTGGCAAGCTCGGCCTGCTGGTCGAGGTCGAAGTGCGAGAATATCTCCGCGCGGTCGGCGACGCCCAGCAGGTGAAGGATCCGCCAGATCTCGTCGGCTTCCAGACCGCTGAGCAGCTCGGCTACCGTCGCGGGATGTGTCTCGGCGCAGAACTCGCGCAGCGTCTCGGTGTCGCCGGCGGCGAGCAGTTCGCGAAGCTCGGGTACCAGCAGGAGTTGTTTCATGGCTGCCTTCCTTCCCGGTGGCTCTTGACCCGCGGTCCTGCCTTGACGGCTGCGCCATCGCGCCCCGATTCGAGGCCCGGCGAACAAAAATCCGGGCCGGCTGCTTGTCAGGAAGTTGACTTTTGCCGGGTATCCTGACACAAGACGCCGAACATCATATAAGATACGCTGGAAACAGTCCACATGACGGGAGAGGCGCGGAGGCGGTTTGCCGCAAACAACTCCGCCGCCGTGCATAGACCGTAAAAGGAAGCTCCGAATGTCCGAGGACCGCAAGCTGGGCAAGCGTTTGAAGCTGTCGCACGTTTTCGCGATCGCCTCCGGGGCGATGATCAGCTCCGGTCTGTTCATTCTTCCGGGCATGGCTCACGCCATGGCCGATCCCGGAGTAATCTGGTCATACCTGCTGGCGGGCATCCTGGCGACGGCCGGGGCTTTGAGCATCGCCGAGCTTGCCACCGCCATGCCCAAGGCCGGTGGCGACTATTTTTTCATCACGCGCGGATTCGGTCCGGGCGTCGGGACAATCGCCGGTACATTGAGCTGGTTCTCGCTCTCGCTGAAAAGCGCCTTTGCGATCTTCGGCATGGCGACGTTCCTGACGCTTCTGGTGGCGCTTCACGGGATTTTTGCCGGCGCGATGCTGGTGACGGTGTTCGTGGCGCTGAACGTCGTGGGCGTCAGGGAGGCGGCCAGGGTCCAGGTCGCAATTGTGGCGTTGTTGTTCGGCTTGCTGATACTCTACGTGCTGGCCGGTGTTGGGCAGGTTCGCTCGGAACTGCTGATTCCGTTCGCCCCCCAGGGGCTTGCTCCGATCTTCACCACCGCGGGGTTTGTGTTCGTCTCCTATGGCGGACTTATCAACGTTGCCAGCATCGCTGAGGAGGTCCGCAAGCCCGGCAAGACCATCCCGCTGGGACTGGTGCTGTCGCTTATCGCGGTTACGTTGTGCTACACGCTGGTAGTGGTGGTCACAAGTGGGGTGGTTGAAAGCTCAGAACTGGACGGCTCTCGCACGCCTATCTCCGATGGCGGCAGGGCGATCATGGGCGGTTTCGGATACGTAGCGATGACCATCGGAGCGGTCCTGGCGTTCGTCTCGACGGCCAACGCGGGCATAATGTCCGCATCCCGGTACTTACTGGCGCTGAGTCGTGACAAGCTGCTTCCGGCTCCGCTGTCCGCCGTCAACAGGCGATTCGGAACGCCGCACGTGGCCATCATGGTGACCGGCGCGGTGATATTGCTGAGTCTGCTACTGGAGCTTGCCGTGCTGGTAGAGGCCGCCTCTACGGTGCTCATACTGGCGAATATCCTCTCGTGCCTGTCGGTCATCATACTTCGCGAGAGCGGGCTTCAGAACTACCGACCGGCATTCCGCACGCCGCTGTATCCCTGGGTTCAGATAGCAGGCATCCTCGGGCTGGGGTTCGTGCTGGTTGAGATGGGCGTGGAAGCGTACGCCATAAGCGCCGGGCTGATTATGGCGGGGTTCCTGACTTTCTGGTTCTACGGGCGCAAGCGGGTCGGTCAGGAGTCGGCCCTGCTGCATCTGATTGCTCGACTGACCGACCGCCAGATCGCCGGCAACACGCTGGAGGGCGAGCTGAAACATATTGTCCACGAGCGTGACGACGTGACGCTGGACAAGTTCGACCGCATGGTCGAGGACGCGCCGGTGCTCGACGTTGAGCGGCATATTTCCGTGGACGAGTTCCTGTGCATGGCGGCAGAGGGGTTGGCTGATCGCGTGAATCTGTCGTCGGATAAGCTCTGCGAGATGCTTCGCCGCCGGAATTCCGAAAGCAGCACGCTGCTGGCACCGAGCATCGCCGTGCCGCACGTGGTAGTCCCCGGGGAAGGTTGTTTCGACATGTTGTTGGCGCGGGCCTGGAGGGGCGTGGAATTTTCCGCCGACGCGCCGGAGGTCAAGTGTATCTTCGTGCTGGTGGGCACGCGCGATATGCGGAATTTTCATCTGCGCGCGCTGGCCGCCATCGCCCAGATCGTCCAGGAGAAGGACTTCGAGCGGCGCTGGCTGG
>JBKHJB010000112.1:0-7521 GCA_046538345.1 Phycisphaerae bacterium | reverse complement strand
TCCGAGCAGGAGTTTCAGGAGTTGCTCAAGAAACCCGAGAACGCCGACTTCGCCCGCGCGCTGAGGGAGGCGGAAGGACCGTAGGTTCGAGGCAGGCGGGCATTCTGCCTGTGCGCGGTCCAAAGCCGGCTATCGTCGAAGCCCAGCCATTCGAATGGCTGGGCTGCTCAGCAATTGCCTCCGCTGTGACGTTTCAGGCCGCGGATCGCTGCTCGTCCAGCCGCATGAGCTTCAGCAGGACCACAGCCGTCTGTAGCTGCAGGTCGGCGTCGTACTGCTTTGAAAGCTCGCGGCCCAGTTCTTCCGGCTCGATGTCCTGAATGAGGTCGCTCTCGCGTCGCAGCTCCAGCCAGCGACGGGTCTGCTCGGGTGTCATGAGCACCTCGATGTCCGGCTCCACGCCCCACTCGTCCTTACCGTTGGCGCGGTGCAGCAATCGCCCGTGCGGCAGGTAGTAGTAGGCGGTGGTCAGCTTGAGCATGGCCCGCTCGGGACGTATGCGGATTACGTGCTGTACGCTGCCTTTACCGTAGGTTCGCTCGCCGACGACAATCGCCCGATCCCAGTCCTGAAGCGCGCCGGCTACGATCTCGGCGGCCGAGGCGCTGGCGTCGTTCACCAGCACCACCAGCGGCTTGTTCAGGTAGCGCCCGTCAGGACCCGCCGACCGCTCCTCGTAGCGCGCCTGACGACCTTTGGTCGAGACTATCCTGCGATGGTCGTTGAGGAACTCATCGGAGACCTCCACGGCCGAGCTGAGCAATCCGCCGGCGTTCCACCGCAGGTCCAGCACAAGCGCGTCCAACTCGCTTGTGTCTATCTGTTCCAGCGCCTCGATAAGCTCTTCCGAAGTCTGCTCGCTGAACTGGCTGCATCGGACGTAGCCGACACCGTCGGATTGTCCGACCTGGTAGCGCCAGCTTTCGTCGTTCACTCGCCGCCAGCCCTTGACGGTTCGTATGGTGATTTTCTCGCGTTTTACGGTGACATCGAAGGGCTTGACCCGTCCTGGTCGCTCAATTTTCAGCGTCACGCGGGTGCCCTCTTCGCCCATAATCATCCGCACGAGCTTGTCGATGCCGAGGTCCTCGGTACGGCGGCCGTCAACGGCGATGATTACGTCGCCCGGCTTGATGCCCGCCCGATACGCCGGCGTACCCGCCAGCGGCGTTACCACCTCCAGCGGCTCGCCGATCTCCTTGGTAATCTGGATGCCGACGCCGAAGAAGTGCCCTCGAGTGTGCTTCTCGAAGTCCGCCAGATCCTGGGGCCAGATCATCGAGCTGAACTTGTCCAGCTCGTTGAGCATGCCGTCGGCGAACTCCACGGCGATAACCTCCGCAGGCAGCTTTACGCTGCGCTCGGACTCCCGCAATACGTGATTCAGCATGAACAACAGGTCCAGTGAACCGACCTGCTGCTTACGATCGATGTTCTCTTTCATGCTCTTGACGGCGTTGAGGAACTTTTTCCGTTTGCTGTCGTCGTCAAGAGTCTCGAAGCTCTCGGCCGCCTGGGGAGTATTGGCGAGCACCTCCATCGCCAGAAGCGCGCCCTTGGCCAGTTCGCGGTATTCCACCTTTTCCACGTAGTACTGGTCCAGCCGCTGAATGGCGTCGCGGACCATGTTCGCGTCGGCGCCCTCGGCAAGGTCCCGCCACGACATATTCCTCGCCGGGCGAGTCTCGCTGTCGGGGTCGTCTTCCCCATACAGCCCCAGCACGCGAACGTGCCTGCGGGCCTGGCGGACCTTCTGCTCGTAGCGACCGTTTCCGCCGGTGAGGTCCTCCAGCCCGCTGTAAGCGGCGGCCGCGTCGTACCACTCGGCGTCGGCGACCGCCTGCTCGGCGTGCTTCTCCCCCAGTGCGATAAGCTCGTTGTACCAGTCTTTCTCGCTCAGTTCTCCGTTGCCGCTGCGGTGCAGTTCGCGCGCCAGAATGCCCTGAGAAAGCGCCCGCCGCCAGGGCTTCTCGGCAACCATTATCTCCAGTTCGGAGAGGTTCTCGGAAAGCTTTTCCTCCACTTCGCCCAGCGCGTCGGCCGCCTTGGCGCGGTCCTGTTCGCTTTCCAGGCGCACGCCCTCCCAGCCGTTGCGGTACACACGGACGTAGTAGTCCACATCTTCGACCACCTCGGGGAACTGCTGGGCGTACTCGCTGTTGTCGCCCTCCAGAAGGGCAACGGCTTCTTCCAGGCCCCGGGACATATGCCCGGCGGCGTCCAGGACGTCGCTTCGTAGAAGCTCGGCCTCTTCCTCGGACAGCTCGCTTAGCGTCGAGGCGCCGTCCACAGAGTTGTGCCGCTCGACGATGTCCTCTTCGACCTTTGTCGAGAGCGGTTCATGCAAATCGGCCGCGACGAGCTTCGGCAGGTACTTCTGGGCGAGAATACCCCTGCGTACGCGGCGCACGGCGTCGGAGTATTCGCGCCTGCGCTGGCTTTCAAACCGCTCACGGCGGGAGAGGTATTCGTCTAGACACTCCTTGCCGGCGGCGATGTACTCGTCGTCGGGGTCCTTCTCGGCGGCCGCTCGGATCTTCTCCAGGGCGGTGGAAAAGTCCCCCGCTTTAGCGCGTGCGACCCCGTCCCGCCAGAGCTTGCCCGCTTCGAAACTTTCCGAAAAGCCACCGTCAACCTCTGCGGTGGACGCGTTCTGCGCCCAGGCAACGGAAGTAAAAGAAAGCAAAACGGCTACTATGAACGCCCACCGGATAAACAGGCCGTTTCGATTCACAGGTGTCTCCATTTGCTGAGTTTCAATAAACCCCGTCTCTGTAACGGGGATGTTTCCGAACCATCGAGCACTATCAACCACGATCGAAGTCAAAGCTCGTTTCATTATACTCCATTTGCCGCATTGCGCGCAGGGTCTGAACTAGCGGCTCAACGCCCTGCCCGCCGTTACTACTACTTCGACACGCCGGCGGTGCGAAAGTTTCGTAAAATTCAGTGTTTCAAAGCGTTCCCCGCCGCATCAACGCCGCTGCCACGGGGCAAGTGCCTCGGATGCCGCCTTTTACCTTGACCCGCCGCGGACGCGCGGTAAGTTGGCCGACGTCCTCAAGAGCAATCCAACACGGCTTCATAAGGAAAGATAAGACATGAGCAGCGAAGTGCGCGTCACGGTCTGGAATGAATTTCGCCATGAGAAGAAGGATGAAGACGTCAAGAAAGTGTACCCCGACGGCATCCATGCCTGCCTCGCGGAGCACCTCAGCGCCCAGGACGGCATCACGGCCGGAACGGCCACCCTCGATGAGCCGGAGCACGGGCTGACGGACGATAAGCTCGACGCCACGGACGTGCTGCTGTGGTGGGCACATATGGCCCACGGGGAGGTCTCCGATGAAATCGTGGACCGCGTGCAGAAACGCGTACTTCAGGGCATGGGCCTGATAGTGCTGCACAGCGGGCACTTCTCCAAGCCCTTCAAGCGGCTCATGGGCACCACCTGCCAGCTCAAGTGGCGGGAAGTCGGCGAGCGCGAGGTGCTATGGGTGACCCGGCCGGGACACCCCATCGTCGACGGCATCGACGAGTGCGTCATTATCGAAAATACCGAGATGTACGGCGAGCACTTCGACATACCCCACCCGGAGGAGCAGATATTCATCTCCAGCTTCGCCGGCGGAGAAGTATTCCGCAGCGGGTGCGTGTGGACTCGCGGCGCGGGGAAGGTGTTCTACTTCCGCCCGGGCCACGAGACGTTCCCCATCTACAAGCAGCCGGAGGTGCTGCGGGTGATCACCAACGCCGTCCGCTGGCTCGCCCCGACCGGCACGATGCCGCTGGGCGCGCCCAACAAGCCAATGGGCTGGTTCGAGAAGTAGGCAACAGCTTGTCCTGAGTCGTAGGTCGGACTGTGCCCGACGAATTGCTGGCCGCGAACGTCAGTGAGCGGTCAACCAGGCAGGTACCAGGACCACTCCCGACGCGCCGGCGCTCTACCCCAGCACATACAGCAGTCCCGCTGTGGCGAAACAGACCGCCGCCGCCACTGCGAAACCACGCCCGAGATACGACCACACGCGCGCCGCGCGCGGCATGGACCTACCGGTTGCTACGGACTCCGCCGCGAAAACACCGGCCGTCAGCGGCAGGAGCAACAGCCCCAGCCACAACGCCCATATTGTCACGTGGGACCCGGTCATGCCCGCTAGACCTCCGGCAGCTCGAACTCGTCGTCGGTGTCGGCAATCCATCCCGCAAGCAGCTCCTGCAAACGCCGCCTCTCGGCGCGGAATCGGGTGTTGTACGCCAGGTTCACCTGCTCGTAGGGGTCTTCGTTAAGGTTGAACATCATGAACGGCTGCCCGGGCAGGACGGTGTACTTCCAGCCGTCGCGCGTCACCACGCCCCGCCACGGCCTGTCCACGCTGTCGCCATGTCCCGTGGGAATGACGGACTGAAGATAGGCCGAGTCGCGCGGCGGCTCCGCCGGCTCGCGTCCGCGAATGAAATGCCCGGAATAATCCGTTCCTGACATCCACTCCGGCGTCTCGATGCCGCAAAGCCCCAGCGTCGTCGGCGCCATGTCCACATGGTTGACCGGCACGCCGCTGGCGGCGGACTTGAAGCGATAATCCGCCCTGGCCGGGGCGATGACCATCGGAACGCGGATCGCCTCTTCGTAGGGACTCATCTTGTGGAACTGTCCGTGCGAGCCGTGCTGGTCGCCGTGGTCGGAGAAGAATATCAGCAGCGTGTTCTCCGCCTGTCCGGTTTCCTCCAGCGCCCGGCGGATTCGCCCGACGTTCCAGTCGATGTTCTCTATCTGAGCGTAGTAGCCCGCCAGCTCGCGACGGGCCTGGGCGACCACCCGCTCGACGTTCGGCACGTTCGGGCGCAGGAGTATGTCACCCGGCGTGTGACGAGACATCCAGCTCTCCGGGGCGACGTACGGACCGTGCGGCGGCTGGACCGACAACGCAGCGAAGAACGGCTGGTCCCTCTGTCCGTTTTCGCTCCTGGAGCGGAGGTGGTCTATGAGCATATCGGTCAGGGCGTCGGTCTCGTATCCGTCCAGCCGGCGGTGGAACGCCTCGTCGCCGACTCCGCCGTGGACCCAGCAGTCCCACTGACGGTTGTTGTTGTCGTAACCTGTCCAGACATCGAACCCGCCCCGCTGCTCGGGCGGGACGATATACATCGCCGCGCGTCCGTCGCACTCCTTCCAGCCGGCGAGATGCCACTTGCCGAAATAGGCCGTGTGATACCCTGCATCCCTGAAAGCCGCAGCGACGGTCGGCAGATTCGAGTCCAGGGGATATTCGTGACCCGGCACGCACTTATGGGGATAGCGGCTGGTAATCAGCGAGCCGCGATACGGGCAGCACAGCGGAAAGCCCGACACCGCGCGGGTGAAGTGCACACCCTCAGTGGCCATGCGGTCGATGTTCGGTGTGGTGAGGTTAGCGTCTCCGGCGCAGCCGAGGGCCTGACCGCGATGCTGGTCGCCGAAAATCCAGATGACGTTCAGCCGCTTCGGATTCTCCTTGGCACTCATTCAACGGACCTCCGCATTCATCCTGGGGGCAAGCTTGACAGAGCAGACCACAACCGGTGGTGATTTTCAACCGCGCCAAGGCCGCGCAGACGCCTCCGCAGGAAACAGACCCGACGGAAAAATCCTCCTGCTGTACTGGGATTCATGGTCGGAGGCCTGCTATACTTTTGTGAAATTCCGATGGTTTGTTCATATAAGCGCTTAGCGCCCCGCACCGGTCTCAAAAGGTGACGCGGGCGTTGGTCGGGACCCGCCACAGGAGAGAGAAATGCCGGAACAATTCGAAGTCGCGGAGTTGGTCAAGATTGGTGTGGAGGACGAACGCAGCGGAGTGGCCTTCTACAGCCGACTCGCGGACAATGTTGAAGACAGCGGTCTGCGGAAAACTTTCGCGGACCTCGCCGAGCAGGAAAAGTTCCACCAGAAACGCTTCCAGGACATGCTCGACCGCCTGGGCGGCGTCAAGACGCCGGAGGAATATCCCGGGCAGTATATGGCCTACCTGTCGGCTTTGACTTCCGGCCGGGCCTTTCCGGACCCATCGGCCGCGGAACGGGCGGCAGAAAAGTGCGAATCCGACGCCAAAGCCGTCGAGCTTGCATCCCGCTACGAACGGGATACGCTGATGCTGATGAACGAGATGCGGCCACTGGTGCCCGAGAAGGACCGCGCCACGGTGGATGAGCTTATCCGCGAGGAGCAGACCCACCTGGTGACGCTTTCCGAAGCGCGACGAAAAGTCGGTACCGATACCCAACAGTAACCAGAC
Organism: Phycisphaerae bacterium; assembly: GCA_046538345.1. Lineage (GTDB taxonomy): Bacteria > Planctomycetota > Phycisphaerae > SM23-33 > SM23-33 > PUND01. The sequence continues at coordinate 1,246 of JBKHJB010000112.1, read as the reverse complement.
TGCCCCCGGTAAATGAGGAAAGGATTACACAACGATGCCTGATTTCCCGAACCCCTTCAGTGGAAATGTACAACGCAAGCTGTCGGACTCCGAACTGCTTCGCGCCCTGCGGCTGAACCTTGCCGCTGAGGAGGAAGCGGTGCACCTGTACATGTCCCACGCGGACGCCACCGACAATCCCCTGGCCAAGAAGGTCCTTATCGACATTGCGAACGAGGAGCGGGAGCACATCGGCGAGTTCCAGCGGCTGATAAGCATCCTCGACCCGGAGGAGGACAAGTTCCTCGCCACCGGCACCGAGGAGGTCAACGAAATGGCCGAGGGTCTTGGCGGTGATGAGTCCGGCTCGGACGATGACAGCGACGACGTCCCCAGCGTCGGAGACATGAAGGAATAGACCGCCCCACGCGGGCAAAGGAGGAGTATTGTGAGTGGCGAGAAACTGCACCGGGAAGACGCCCCCTTTTCCGAGAAGCTCTGGCGGCATATAGACGAGTCGGTGGTATCGGCCGCGAAGGGTCGGCTCTCGGCGCGTCGGCTGCTGCACATCGACGGACCGCTTGGCTTCGACGTGCGATCCGTCGGCGCCGGCGAGAGCCACCTGGAGACCTCTCCGGCTGACGACAGCGTATCCGTATCCGCGGGCGAGCCGATTCGCCTGGCGTTGATCGAGCGGGAGTTCACGCTCTCGGCGCGCGACGTAGCCGCCTTCGAAGCCGACAACGGACCTATGGACCTCGCCCCGGCGACCGAGGCGGCTATCGCCTGCGCGGCCCGGGAAGACGAGCTTATATTCAACGGATCGAAGTCGCTGGGAGCCGAAGGGCTGCTGACAGCCAAGGGCGCGCTCAAATCGTCCCTGTCCAGTTGGCAGGAGGTCGGAAAAGCCGCCGACGACGTAATAGCGGCCGTCACCAAGCTCGACGAGGCGGGCTTCCACGGGCCTTGCACGCTGGCGCTGGCGCCGTCGCTGTACAACCTGCTGTATCGCCGCTATCCGCAGGGCAATCAGACCGAGTTGGAGCACGTACGCCAGATTACCGGCGGCGGTGTGGTAAAGGCAGCGGCGATCGACAACGGTGGAGTGCTGGTCGCCTCCGGACGCCAGTTCGCCTCGATACTGGTCGGGCTGGACCTGACGACCGACTTCATAGGACCGGCCGGGAGCAATTACGAGCTAGTGGCCATGGAAAGCGTCGCGCTTTGGCTAAAGGCGCGCTCGGCCGTGTGCGTATTGAAGAAGTAG
>JBKHJB010000111.1:0-7542 GCA_046538345.1 Phycisphaerae bacterium | reverse complement strand
CGGCGGGGTAAGTCGCTGCGTGGTTCTCTTGACGATTCAGGCCCGCGGCGGGTAGATTCTACGCTGTCAGTGAACCCGAACAAGGCCCGCTCTCCGGCGGGACAAGGTGCCACGGATGGCGAAGAAAAGCCGCAAGAAAACATCCCGCAAGAAGACCAAGAAGGCCTCGTCCAAAAAGGCCCGCTCTTCTCGCAAAACCTCTTCGGCAAAGAGCGGTGGCTCGGGTCGCAAGAAGTCCTCGACAAAGCGGACCACTAAGGGTCGCAGCGACGAGTCCGACAGCGCGTCCGAGAGCACTCGGCGGGAGCCGTCTCTCAAGGGCCGAAAGACCGGCAGATACGCCACGGCCGAGAGCATGGCCAAGGCGCAGCGGGATATTTCCATCAGCGAGTTCTTCGCCAAGAACCGTCACCTGCTGGGCTTCGACAACCCGCGCAAGGCGCTTTTAACGACCGTCAAGGAGGCGGTCGATAACGCCCTCGACGCCTGCGAGGAAGCCGGGGTGCTGCCGGTTGTCGGGATCGCCATCGAGCAGCTCGACGAGACCCACTTCAAGGTCTGTATCACCGACAACGGACCGGGTATCGTCCGCAAGCAGATACCGAGTATCTTCGCCCGGCTGCTTTACGGCAGCAAATTCCACCGACTGCGCATGAGCAGGGGCCAGCAGGGCATCGGAATATCCGCCGCCGGCATGTACGGACTGCTGACTACCGGGCGACCGGTGAAAATCACCTCGCGCACGTCCTCGCGTTCCAAGGCGCATCACTACGAGCTTCAGATAGACACGCAGAAGAACCGCCCGGTCATCATCCGCGACGAGCCGGTCGATTGGGACGTGGACCACGGTACGTGCGTGGAGATAGAGCTAGAGGCCCGCTATCTGCGAGGCCGCCAGAGCGTGGACGACTACCTCGAGCAGACGGCCATCGCCAACCCGCACGTGACGCTCATCTACAACGCTCCCGACGGCCGGGAGGAACGCTACGACGCATCGGTCAAGGAGCTGCCCGCCATTCCGCGCGAGGTCCGCCCGCACCCTTACGGCGTGGAGCTGGGCGTGCTCATCAAGATGATGCAGGACACCCGCGCGAAGTCCGTCCAGCAGTTCCTCTCCAGCAGCTTCTCGCGCGTCTCGCCGCGTGTTGCGAAGGAGATTATCGAGAAATCCGGCATCCGCAAGAACGCCCGCGTCAAGAGCGTCAACGGCGACGGCGCCAAGGCGCTGTACCGGGCAATCCAGGACACGAAGATTCTCGCGCCCGCGACGGACTGCGTGGTGCCCATCGGTTCCGAGGAACTTCAGCGCGGACTGGAGCATGTCGTTCCGGCGGCGTTCTACACAGCCACCACGCGCAGACCCGCCGTGTACCGCGGTAATCCGTTCATCATCGAGGCGGGGCTTGCCTACGGAAGACCCGAGAAAACCGAAGGCGGCAACGGCGACGGGCAGAAGACCTCCGCCCCGGGCGACGAAAAGTCCGCCGACGACGACGGTACGCCGCTGGCGAAGATTATCCGCTTCGCGAACCGCGTGCCTCTGCTCTACCAGCAATCGTCCTGCGCAATCTACAAGTCCGTACTGGGGATGAACTGGCGGTCTTACGGCATTCCGCAGTCGCGAGGAGCGCTGCCCGCGGGACCACTGACCGTTGTAGTGCACATGGCGTCGGTTTGGGTGCCCTTTACCAGCGAGTCCAAAGAGGCAATCGCCTCATATCCGGAGATCTCCAAGGAAATCCGCCTGGCGCTTCAAGACTGTGGCCGCAAGCTGGGCCGGCACGTCCGCAAGACCGTCCGTATGCGACAGGAGTTGAAGAAACGCAGCTATATCGAGAAGTACATTCCCGCCATAGGCGAAGCGCTGCGGGACATACTCGACCTGAAGGAAAGGCAGGTAGATAAGACCTGCGAGCAACTCAAGGGCGTGCTCGAACGCAGCCGCAAGATGTGAAGCTGGAAACAGCAGGTCGGCATACTTACCCCACGTAGGTCTGGCATACCTGCCCGACGTACGCCGCGAGCGGGAGCGAGCGGACAGTAACGCCGCGAAGTGTTGAGTGTCGCCCACTACCGAAGGCATCCCGTTGGGAGTACGCCCGACCTGCATTTGCCTGTCAGCTCATGCCGGCTGTGGTTGGGATATCGGGAGTGTGTCGATGGTGTGCAACTGCTCGAACCTGTCTTGCGCTTCGTGCCAGTAGAGTACTTCCGGATCGCCCGGTCGCCAGCTCAGACAGATATCCCTTCCACCGACTCGCGCGGGGAAGTCCACCCGTCCGGTCCGCCAGTCCTGAAGCTCGGCCCCCAGCTCGTCCAGCTCCCAGAGATAGCCCTGAAGTTGCTCGACGGCATCGGCGAGTTGATGTTCGGCCCTTCGCCGCTGGCCGTAGTCCGGGCCAAGCTGGGCGCACTCCGCCACCTGCTGAAGCTCCAACGCCCGAGCGTAGGAGGCGACCAGATCCTCGACGATCCGCCGCACCAGAACCAGCGAGCGGTTGGCTTTGTCGAGCGTAAAGAGACGCTCGCGCCCGCCGGGCACTTCTACGTCCATTATTTCCAGCTCGCAGTGGCTCATTGGCGTTGCGCTCCCGAAAGTTCCATCGCTGAACCTGCATTGCATCGTCCAAAGGCGCCCGTGGAGATAAGCCAAATTCACACTTCCGACGGTTCTCCCCCCGGCCCGCTGTCCGCGAAAGCGAATAACACGATTCGCCACGAAGCTTGCGAAGCAAAGCGGACGTTGTGTGGCAGGCGGCTTTCCTTCCGCGTGTAGTTCGGTAACATTGCGTCTCGCTGCCTTGACGACGGCGGCAGAGGAAAGTGAAGGCATTCAAGGACCCATGTTCGGTTTTATAAACGTCAACAAACCGTCCGGCCCGACCAGTCACGACGTGGTCGTCCAGGTTCGCCGACGCATCGGCCGTGGGGTGAAGGTCGGGCATACGGGCACGCTGGATCCCTTCGCCGACGGTGTGCTGGTGCTGTGTGTAGGACCGGCCACACGTCTCGCCGAGCGAGTCGCGGCCCTGGAAAAGCGTTACCGCGCGACCGTCACGCTCGGCGCGACCAGCGACACCGACGATGCGGAAGGTCAGATCATTCCCGCAACCGCGGAACCACCGCCGTTCGAAGCACTCGAGGCGGTTCTGCCGGGCTTTGTCGGGCAAATCGACCAGGTCCCGCCGGCCTATTCCGCGATCCACGTGAAAGGCCGACGTGCGTACAAGCTCGCCCGCGCCGGCCGGCGGGCAGAGCTGCCGACGCGCAGGGTAATCGTCCACGAGCTGAAACTGCTGCGATACGATCCGCCGGAGCTGGAAATAGACGTTCGCTGCGGCAGCGGAACGTACGTGCGGTCGTTGGCGCGCGACATCGGCCGAGAACTCGGCTGCGGCGGATACTGTTCCCGGCTCACCCGCACCGAGGTCGGAACTTTCCGCCTGTGCGACGCAGTCCGACCGGAGGATATCGACCCCACCAGAGACCTGCTGGACCCGCTGCTTGCCCTGGTAGACAAACCGCGCGCGTGTATCGACGACCACGCCGCACACAGAATCGCCAACGGTAACCGCGTGCAGTTGGCCGAGCACCGTGAACCCGGCGAAGTCGCCGTTATCGACGCCGCCGGCAACCTGCTGGCCGTCGCGGACGTGGCCGATGACGGGATTACGCTCCATCCGCGGCGGGTGTTCATCCGCCGTTGAGTTCTTTCACGGGGCACATTCGTCGGCCGGGACGCTCGACCTCCGCCGGAGCATTCTGGTAGAATCAGGTTTTCCCTGTTCAGCGGGCGGGAGGAACACCTTGAGCGAAGACCTGACGCACGAGTGTGGAGTGGCGGCTCTTTATCAACTGGAAGAACCGGCCGGCGCCGAAGGTGCGGCCTCGCGGGCCGTCACCAACGGCGATGTTACCGGGCTGATGCCGCGGATCCTGCTGGATCTCCAGAACCGTGGACAGCTCGCCGCGGGGCTGACCAGCTACGCCCCGGACCGTCCCTTCCTTCTGCAGACGTACAAGGACATCGGCACGGTGGCCGAGGCGTTCCGCATGTCGCACCCGTCGAAGTACCGCTCCCTTTTGGGCGAATACGTAGGCAGGGCGGCGATAGGGCACACACGCTACGCCACCTGCGGCGCGGACGACATACGCTACGCCCAGCCGTTCGAGCGCAAGCACGGTCGGTTGTGGAAGTGGTTCAGTTTCGCGTTCAACGGTCAGCTAGCCAACCTCACCGAGTTGCGGGAAGGCCTGCTCTCAAAGAGGCATTACCACTTCTCGCTGAATACCGACACCGAGATGATAATGCACGCCCTGGCGTATCGCCTCCGCGGCGACCGCACGCCACTTCTGCGCGACGTTATGGCGTCGGCCGCTCGCAGCTTTGACGGGGCGTACAACCTCGCGCTGCTGGACGCGATGGGGCGGATGTTCGTCGCCCGGGACCCGTTGGGCTTCAGACCCATGAACTGGGCGGTGCAAGGTCGCCTGTTCGCCGCGGCCAGTGAGTCGGTGGCGCTGACTAACCTTGGCTTTACCGACGTACACCCGCTTGAGCCGGGCACGATGGCGATCGTTGAGGACGGGCGACTGCGGTTCGAGCGCTTCGCCGAATCGCCACGAAAGTCCCACTGTTTCTTCGAGTGGGTGTACTTTTCCAACGTCGCCAGCAGTATCGACGGTTCGGACGTTTACACAGCCCGGGCGCGCCTGGGCGAACGCCTCGCGGAGCTGGAAGATCAGCCCACCGGCGACGACGCCGTGGTCGTGCCCGTCCCGGACACCGCCAAGGCGTCGGCCGACGCGTACGCCTTCCGCCGGGGTGTCAGGTCCGTGGAGGGGTTGATACGCAACCGCTACATCGGGCGGACATTCATTCAACCGGGCGCCACCCGAAGCGAGGCCGCTCGGGGCAAATACACCCCGCTGCCGGCATTGCTGGAAGGCAGGCGGGTGTTTCTGATAGAGGACTCCATCGTCCGCTCGACCACGCTGGCGGCTCTGGTAAGCGGGCTGCGCACACGCGGCGGCGCGCGGGAGGTGCACGTTCGAGTCGCGTGTCCGCCGATAGTCGCGCCGTGTTTCTACGGCATCGACATGTCCACGCTGGGTGAGCTTTTCGCCACGCGCTTCGCCCCGGAGGACTATGACGGCCGTCCTGATGCGGAAATGCTGTCTGAAATGGCTGAGACGCTGGGCGTCGATTCGCTGCGTTACGTGACGGTGGACGACGTTGGGGTTTGCCTGTGTAAGGACATGCCCGATTTGTGCCTGGGCTGCGTTACCGGGCGGTATCCCACGCCCTGGGGCGAGCGACTGATGGAAAATGCCCGGCGAAACCTCTCGGCCGGGAAAGCCGGGCGGACTTACGAATAGAATGAACTGACGCGAAGGAGGCGACCAATGGCCAAGGAACGCATCGACTACACGAAACACTACGACAAGGTCATCGACGCCATGACAAGCCGTGGGCTGCTGCTGGGCAGCTACGACGCCCGGGGCAAGCCGAACGTCATGACCATCGGCTGGGGCGCGACGGGCAGTATCTGGGGCATACCCGTCTGGATCGTGCTGGTCCGCCCGAGCCGCTATACGTACCGTTGCATCGAGCATACCGGCTGTTTCTCTGTGAACGCGCCCGGCGAGTCGCTGGCGAAGGTTTGTGCGTCGGCCGGCTCGAAAAGCGGAGCGGAGATGGACAAGTTCGCCGACCTGGGCATAACTGCCGAAAAGGCCTCCGGCGTGCTGGCGCCGGTGGTTGCGGAGTGTCCCGTCCACTACGAGTGCCAGGTCGTCCACAGCAACGACGTGCTTCCGGATAAGCTCACCGACGAAATCCTCTCCGGCGCTTACCAGGACGGCGATTTCCACCGCGTGTACTGGGGCAAGATCCTCGGCGCCTACGCCGAGAGCGGAGCGGCGGACTTGCTCGCGGGGCGGTAGTATCGCCGCCTTGCCCTCGCAGCTAGCCGCAAGCGGTAGCGAGCGGACTGTTTCAGCAAAGCTCGACGATAAGGTCTATTTCCACCGGTGCGCTTAGAGGCAGCTCCGCAGCGCCGATTGCGCATCGGCTGTGAGTGCCGGCATCACCGAAGATTCTGCCCAGCAGCTCGCTTGCGGCGTTGGCGACTTTCGCCTGGTCGGTGAAGCCCGCGGCTGAGTTGACAAAAACGTTCATCCGCACGATACGGGCGACCTCGTCCACGGACTCGGCAACGGTCTCGACGGCGGAAAGGGCGTTCAGCACCGCCTGACGGGCCGCGTCGCAAGATGCTTCCAGAGAGACGTCCGTGGGCACCTTGCCTTCGCCAATAAGCTCCCCGTCGCGAACCGGCAACTGCCCGGCGGTAAACACCAGCTTGCCGCTTCGCACGGCCGGCAGGTAAACGCCAACCGGCTTCGCCGGCGCCGGCAAGCTATAGCCCAATGCCTGAATCGTCTCCCGTATGCTCATCGTCGTCATCCTCGTCCTCGTCCTCGTCCTCGTCCTCGTCCTCGTCGGCACCCGGCTGGTCGTCGCGGTCGGTATCGTCGTCGGAGGCGGTTTGCGGCACATACTCGCCCTGACCGCCGGCGGTGGGCTGCTGGGGCTGCTCAGGAAGGTCTTTCGGCGACTCAGGGTTCAGGTGGATGTGTATCTCGGAGAAGTTGCCTTCCTGCGAGACGAGTATCTCCTTGCGCCGCATAAGCTCCAGCAGCGCCATGAACAGCCCGACGACCTCCATCCGGGCGGTTCGTCCTTCGAATATCCGCGTGAACGGCAGCGAGCCCTCCCGCTCGAGGCGGTCGCGAATGTCGGCCGCGTGAAGCTCTATCGGCGTGTCGTCATAGATGACCTCGTGCTGGCGGACCTGCTGACCGATGGACTTCATCAGCCGATCGAACGCGTCCAGCAGGTCCCAGATCTGCACGTCCTCGAGGTCGTAGTCCCGCTCGGCGACTTCCTCGGGCACGGCCGGACGGCGGCCGAAGCGCATCGACTGCTGCTCGCCTGCCTCACGAAGGTCCTCCGCGGCGTCCTTGAATTTCTTGTACTCCAGGAGCTGGCGGACAAGCTCGGCGCGGGGGTCTATATCCACGCCTTCGCCTTCCTCGCCGTCCTGCTCGGGCGCCGGAAGGAGCATGCGCGTCTTTATCTCCATGAGCGTCGCGGCCATCACGAGAAAATCGCCTGCGAGGTTCGGGTCCAGCGCCTTGAGCAGGTTGACGTACCCGAGATACTGCTCGGTAACGCGGCTGATGGGGATATCGTGGATGTCCACCTCGTCGCGGCGGATGAGGTAGAGCAGCAGGTCCATCGGTCCGTTATAGACCGGCAGGTTGACGCGGTATTCGCTCATTTCCCCAACAGGGTAACAACAGCGGCAATCAGGAGCCAGTAGCCGGTAACCGGATTGACCACTGTAATGCGACGGTCGCCAGTAACCGGTAACCAGTAGTCAGTAAACTTCGTGCGATTGCCCGTCTCCGGCACAAAGACTGCGAGGAGTAAAGACTGCGACAGGAAGCCCAGCCATTGGAATGGCTGGGCCTCAAGCG
>JBKHJB010000110.1:0-7594 GCA_046538345.1 Phycisphaerae bacterium | reverse complement strand
CGTATGACTCTTTCATTCACTACACCTTGCCGGTTTATCCCGGCGCACAGGAGAAGGCAAATGTCCCAGACCCCCGCCAACGGCGCGCCGAGTGAGGAAGAGAAGGACCTGTTCGCCGGCAGCACTATCCTGGTCGTTGACGACAACGAGCAGAACCTCGAGTTGCTGGTGGCATACCTGGAGCCGACCGGCTGCAACATCCGCACGGCCCGCGACGGCGTCGAGGCGATGGAAGCAATCGAGCAGGAGCTACCGGACCTTATCCTGCTGGACATCATGATGCCTCGTATGAGCGGCTTCGAGGTGTGCCGCAAGCTCAAAAGCGCCCCCGCCACGCGCGATGTGCCGGTCATCATGGTAACCGCACTGCACGAGCTGGGCGACATCGAACGCGGCGTCGAAAGCGGCACGGACGACTTTATCTCCAAACCCGTCAACCGGCTGGAACTGCTGACCCGCGTGCGGAGTTTGCTGCGGGTGAGGCACCTCAAGACCGAGCTGGACCGCACCCTCGCCTACCTCACCGAGCTGGAAAATCGCACCCGCGCCGAAAGCTGAAATGTCGTTTCCACAGACCACCCCCGGAGGGCCTTTTTCAATGACTACCGACCACGCAACGCAAGCCACGCGGACACCGACTGCAAAGCTCGCAGTGCTGGGCGGGCTGCTTCTTGGCGCCTTGTGCATCGCCTGTACAGCCGGCGAAGTCGAAACGGCTGATTCGGCCGCTCCGAGCGACTCCGCTGGTGAGACCTCGCAGCAGGACGAACAAACCAAGACGCCACAACCCCAGGCCATCGCCGAGCGGATGGACACCGAAGGCGACGTAACCGTCGTGAAGCTCGAAAACGGACTGACGGTCATCCTGCGGTCGGTGCGAACCAGCCCGGTGGTCTGTGTGCGGGGATATGTTCGCGCCGGCGGGCTTTATGAAGGTCGGTGGCTCGGCTGCGGCGTAAGCCACCTGTTGGAGCACCTGGTAGCCGACGAAGCCGAGCACGACGTACCCGACGGCGGCAAAGCGGCGGTTCGAGCCGCGGACAGCAAACCGGTCGATAGAGTCCGGCGGATAGGCGCCCAGGCCAACGCCTACACCTCCCTGGACCACACCTGCTATTACATCTCCGCCACCTCGGAGAAGACCGACGACTGCATAGAGCTTCTGGCCGACTGGCTCGCCCGCGCTGAGATTACCGAAGACGCCTTCCGACGCGAGCACGGCGTGGTGCAGCGCGAGCTGGAGATGCGTTCGGACGATCCCGACCGGCAGCTCCGGCAGGCGCACATGGCGAACCTCTACCGCCAACACCCCGCAGCCGTTCCGGTAATCGGTTACGAACACCCCCTGAAGGAACTGACCATCGAGGGCGTGCGTGAATACCATCGACGGATGTATGTGCCGCAGAATATGGTCGTGAGCATCGTAGGGGACATCGACGTTTCCGAAGCGCTGCAACAGGTGCAAAAGGAGTTTGCCGACCTGCCCGCCGGTAGATCGCCCGATCTGACCCTGCCGGAAGTTGAGCCGATTGCCGGCCGGCGGCGGGTAGTGCGCACACATCCCGAGCTGTCCGAAGCGCAGCAACGAATGAGCTTCCTGACGATCCCCCTCGTCCACGAAGACCTCTATGCCCTGGACGTGCTTTCGTTCGTGCTGACCCGAGGCGATGCCAGCCGGCTCCAGAGGACCATACGCCGCGAGGAACAACTCGTTACGAACATCAGCTCGCTCTCCTGGACACCCGCGTGGGGGAAGGGACCGTTCTCGATAGACTTCCGGACGGACCCCGAAAAAGCCGACCCCGCCGAACAGGCCATCCTCCAGGAGCTTGACAGTATCCGCGAAGCAGGCATCTCCCGCGACGAGCTTGCCCGCGCCAAGCGTCAGAAGGTGGCCGACCACGTTTACTCCGAGCAGACGGTGGAGTCCATATCCGCGATGCTGGCGACGGACTACCTCAGCACCGGTGACCCGGGCTTTTCCCGCAGGTACACCGAGCGTATCCAGCAGGTCACAGCCGAGCAGGTCCGCGAGGTCGCCCGGAAGTATCTCAATCCCGAGCGTATGGTCGTAACCCGGCTGCTGCCTACCGGTACACAAGCCCGGGCGGAAGAGACTTCCACCAACGCCGAGCAGCTCCGCGCCGACGAGCCGCATATGTTCACCCTCGACAACGGGCTGCGCGTGGTGCTCGGAGAGAACCGCGCCGTGGGGCTGGTGTCCATGACGTTCGTCTCGGCCGGCGGCGTGCTGCTGGAGGATGAATCCACCAACGGTCTCGGTACGCTGATGACCAACCTCAGCACCAGGGGCGCCGGCGACAGGACGGCCGACGATATCGCCAGGTTCTTCGACTCTGTCGGCGGCGAGCTTAACGCCCAGTGCGGGAACAACACCTTCTACTGGCAGGCGCAGGTACTGGAAGATACATTCAGCGACGCCGTCGCAGTGCTCGCCGACGTTGTCCAGCACCCCACGTTTCCGTCCGATGAGATGCAGGCCGTGCGCTCCGAGGCAATGGCCGACCTGCACCAGCTTGAGCAGAACGTCGTGGCGGAGGGTCAGAAGTTCTTCCGCGGTAACTTCTTCGAGGACTCGCCTTACCGGCTGATGTCCCAGGGGCGTGAGGAGGTGCTCGCCGAGGCGACGGCGGATCAGCTTGCCGACTGGCACGAGCGGCACGTCAAGGCCGGTTCCAGCGTGCTGGCGGTGTACGGCAACTTCGACGCCGACGAAGCCGAGGAACTGATAAGAGACCTGTTCGCCGACCTGCCCGAAGGCGAGGCGGACATACCGGATTCGTCGGCGCCCGAATCGCCGCGGGAAGACCGGACTTTCACTAAACAGACCGAGAAACAGGTTTCAGCCGTGCTGGTGGGCACGCCGGGCATGCGGTTCACGAACATCAAGGACCGGGCCGCCATCGACGTTCTGGACACCATCATCAGCGGTTATCGCCTTCCGAGCGGGTGGCTGCACGAAGAGCTTCGCGGCCGGGAGCTGGTGTACGTTGTACATGCGTACAATTGGCCTGGGCTTCTGCCGGGCGCCTTTATGACCTACGCGGTCTGCCAGCCCTCACAGGCGCAGGAGGTCGCGGAAACCATCCGCCGCAATCTCCACCGGGCGGGGGAATACGAACCCACCGAAGATGAGGTCCGCGAGGCGGTCAATATCATCCTCACCGCCGAGCTTCTGGGCAAACAGGCCATGCCCGCGCTGTCAATGAACGCCGCCCTGAACGAGCTTTACGGCCTCGGGTACGACTTCCAGAGCCGACTGCGGGAGGTCTATGGGGACGTTACACCGGCCGATGTGCGCCGCGCAGGCGAGAAGTATCTCGGCGGCGGATACACAACCGTTATTACAACGCCGAATACGAAAAATGCTCACGAGGCGGCAGGCGATAGGCAATAGGCAGGTCGTAGGTCGTAGGTCATAGGTCATAGGTCGTAGGTCATGGATTGGAAACATCGGGCCGGCGGTTAATAGGCCACGGCTTTAGCCGGTAACAGCAGGTCGGGCATACTCCCGGGGGGATGCCTTCGGCATTGCCCGACAATCGCCAGAAATGCCGGCCGGTCACCGGCTCAACGGCTTGACTGTTCAACAGCTTAACGAGACAACCAGTCATCAGGTGGATTTGACAATGGACAAGAGCGACGAAATGCTTTCGATGACGGTGCGGGACTTTCTCGCCTCGGCCGCTGCGAAGACGCCGACGCCGGGCGGCGGATCGGTGGCGGCGGTGACGGGCGCGTTGGCCGCGGCGCTGGGAGAGATGGCGCTGAACTTCACCTCCGGTAAGAAGAAATACGCCGAACATCAGGATATTTACGACCGTATCGCCCCGCGACTTACCCGTGCCCGACGCATGTTCGAAGACCTCGCCGGCGACGACGCCGCGGCGTATGAATTCTTCCGCGAGACAACGGCGATGGAAGACTCGCCGGAGAAGACCGAGCGGATGTCTCTGGCGGTGGCGGCCGCCATCGACGTTCCACGCGAGCTTACGAAGGTGGCGATGGCGGTCCTGAGCGACCTCAAGGAGCTTTCGGACAAGTGCAACCGCTACCTGCTCAGCGACCTGCTGGCGTCGGCGGCCCTTGCGGCGGTGGCTGTGCGGCTCAGCGATTACAACGTCCGCATAAACGCCAGGCAACTTCCCGCCGCCGAAGCCGACGACGTGCGTGCATCATCCGCCGAAGACCTCGCCCACGCCGAGCGACTCCGCGACGACATCGAATCCACCGCCGGGCTTGACTGACCCGCCAAACGCTCGATTCGACCGGCCGTTGCGGTTAACCTGTAGCCGCGACGAAGGCGAGAATCATGGCCAAAGACTACGAAAACATCTCCAAGCCCACCGGCGTCTGCTCGGTATGCGAGCGGACCTTTGAGCCGGGCACCGAATACGTGGCGACCGTCCGCGAGCGGGACGAGCAGTTCGAGCGCCGCGACTACTGCCCGTCCTGCCACGAAGACGCCGACGAGGACGAGTCGGTGGTGGCTGTCTGGCGGGCGCGGTCGCCCGAGCCGAAGCAGAAGCGCAAGCTCTTCGTGGACGACGACGTTCTGATGAACTTCTTCCGCCGCCTCGAGGGCGACGAGAACGACTCGCGCGTGAACTTCCGCTTCGTGCTGGCTTTGGTGCTCATGCGCAAAAAACTGCTCGTATATGAAGGCAGCGAAAAGCTCGACGACGGGCGGGAAGTCTGGACGATGCGATACAAAGGCGGCGACGAAAACTGCCGTGTCCTCGACCCACACATGGACGAGGAGAAAATCGCCGAGGTCAGCGAGCAACTCAACGAGATACTGGAGACCGACCTGTGATCGTCTCTCGAAGAATGGCCCTGCTGCCGCTGTACGGCCTGGCCGCGGCGCTGTGCGGCTGTCCGCCGAGCTGTCCGGAAACGGCCGTGTCCGTCGAGACGCTCGTCGAGGAGTACAACGAGAACGCCTCGTCCGTTCCGCGGCTCTGGGCGCGGGCCAAAGTGGCCGTCACGCTCACCGACGAGAAGGGCCGGAGCTTCAGTTGGGGCTCCACAAGCCCGCTGGCGACACCCAACGCACTGCTGCTGCTGGGCAAGGGTCCGGAGCAAACCGGCCCGCACGACTTCGTGCTCATAGGGCGAGAGACGGCGGCCGTCGAACTGTTCCGACTCGGCAGCAACGTCGATGAAGGCGTGTACTACCTGTGGTACCGCTTCGGCGAGCATGGACAGGCATGGTTCGGCCGTCACGAATACGCCGGCGCCCCCGGCGTGGAGCAACTGCCGCTGGACCCCAACCAGCTTGTCAGCGTACTGAGCGTATCCGAACTTCCGGACGACTTCACCACCCTGCCGGTGGCGGCGATGACGCTTTCCCGCGACCCCTGTGCATACGTGGTGAGCTACATAGACCGACAGCCGGTTACCGGGAAGATCCTGTTTAGACGGGAGGTCTATTTCCGCTGGTCGGACGACCGGCCGCGTCGGCCTTTCCGCGTGAACCTCTTCGACAACAACGGCGATCGCGTGATGACAGCCGAGCTGGACCGCTACCGACCCGTCGGAGACACCGGACGCGACGACCCGCCGGAGATGCCCACGGATATACGCATAAGCTGGCCGCAGCGGCGCAGCAGCGTGCACCTCGTGCTAAGCGACATGACCGCCGAGGACCGCTGGTCGCGGAAGGCGACGGGTTTCCGTCGTTTCCTGCCCGGCGACATCCCGATAACACAGGTTGACGCCCATCTGGAAGCGCGAGGGGTTGAGCCGTGAGCTTGCCGCGAGTACGTACCATAGCAACGTTGCTTTGCGTCGCGGCCGCCTGCGCCTGGGCGACCGCCGACGACGGGGAAGACGCCACCTCCGCCTCCAACCGGCCGAGCATACTGACCGGAAACGAGAACGCCCTCTGGCTGGTACACCCCAACGACGAAGACCGCTACGGCGTGGTCGTGCGATCGGCCGGGGAGAGCTGGGAATGGGCCGCACGCTACATCACCCGCGAAACGCTCCCCGAGCCGCCGGCCTGCGGGGTCGCCGTCGGCCAACAACTGCATCTGCTGCTGGCAGACCCCCGCGCGCATCAGCTCTACACCATAGATGGCGGGCGAACCATATTGTCCTATCCTGCCCACGAGCGATGGAGCGGCGATGCCCGCCCGCTGGCGATGTGTTCCGCGGAAGGACTGCACGGCGGTGAGGCAAGTTCGATCGCGGTTGTAATCGCCGCTGCCCCCGAGCAGACCACCACGACCACCACAGCCCCCGCCGACGACGGCGAAACGCCTCAAACAATGCCCGCCGAAAATAACGCCGGGACGCACGAGGGCGTTTCCCTCGGCGTCTTCCAGCGACGCGAGGGGGATTGGCATTGGCTGGGCGGCATCGACGCCCGCCCGGCGGAAACCGGTCGGGTTTTCGCCACCGTCGCCGACGGTCGGATGTATCTGCTGCTCGCTCCGGCGGCCGATGGGCAGAATCGCCTTTTCGTTTCCGCCCAGCAGGAGGACTTTCGAGAGCTGCCGCTGGGTGACCCGGCGGTCGAGGCGACGGCGGCGGGTATGTTCACAATCGCGGAACGCCCTCGCATGGTATTGGCCGTTGAGCACGAGCAGAGCGACAAACGGCGAATCATCCTGGCAACCCTTCGTCCGGAGGACGAGCTGGGTGTACAACCGCTGCGGATTAACGACGATGACGTTCTGATTGACGCCGATGAACCTCCGCTGGCATCTCGTCTGGGCGACCAGGTGGCGGTGATCGCCATTATCGACGGCGAGTATTCGCTGATTACCTCGGACACGAACGGCCGGGCCGTCCCGCAGGGCAAACTTGATATCTTCGCGGAGCAGCCGCCGGACACCAGCGGCGAGGCGATTATGCGGTACTTCATGTGGGGCATCGCCATCGCGATGTTCCTGCCGCTGCTGCTCCTAAGACCGAAATCCGCCGGCGCCTTCTTCGCTCTGCCGCAGACGCTCAAGCCCGGCTCGCTGCTGAAGCGCCTGGCGGCGGCGGCCATAGACGTCCTGCCCTTCCACGTGCTCGGCGGGTTACTCATGCTCACACAGGTCCCGCTGGAGCAGATGCGCGACGTGGAGAACATTTGGACCACCGCGCAGGAATATTCCATGACCGCCGGGTCCGCATACGTACTGATTTCGGTAATCCTGCTTTACATCGCCTACTGCACGTTGATGGAGCTTCGTTTCACCGCAACACTGGGCAAGATGGCGATGGGTTTGCGTGTCTGCGGCAACAACGGCGAGCGCCCGGATTTGCGTGGCGTGATAGTGCGGAACATATCCAAGATCATCGAGACGCTCTGGCTTATGCCGATCCCCGTGCTGCTGCTCTGGCCGCTGTTCAACCCGTTCCGTCAGCGGATCGGGGACGTTCTCGGGCGGACCGCCGTCGTGGACGCCCGGCAGGTCGCCCCGCCGCAGCAACAGCAGCAGGAGCAATCCGAACAGCAGTCCCCCCACGAGCAGGGACCGCAGTCCCCTCCCCCGCCGCCGGACGACAAGGATAAACCACAAGACAAATAGCGTATTTCAAGCCCAGCCATTCGAATGGCTGGGCTTCCCGGAACGGT
>JBKHJB010000109.1:0-7595 GCA_046538345.1 Phycisphaerae bacterium | reverse complement strand
CGGCTAAAGCCGTGGCCTGGTTGCTGGTTACGCACAACCGGCTTTTCCTTGCCTACAATGGTTCAGACACAGAAAAGACAGACGACTTTTAACGGAAAGGGCTGCTGTCATGAGTAAGCACAGAGCACTATGGATACTCGCGGCTGCGGGAGTAGTAGCAGCCGTCGGGCTATGGGTAGGTTCGGCGACCGCCGGTAGTCACGGACACAAGGGACACCACTCGCCACAGCGCAACGACGAGGTCAAACACCACGCCAGGGACCACGGCGGCGCGGGGGTGCTGGCGTATGAGCAGGCGCCAAAGCTCGCCGATGCGCTGGCGGCGGTCGAAAACGCCGAGCAGGCCCTCCAGGCAAACGACAAAGACGAGGCGCTGAAGGCGCTCGCCGAAGCGAAGGAGCTGTTGGCCGGTTCGCACAAGGCGCTTTCCAGGCACGTTCCGGAGATGGTCAACGAGCGCTGCCCGATAATGGGCAATGCCGTTGACGCCGAGAGCGTCAAGCCGGAGAACACGCGGCTGTACGAGGGCAAGCGCGTGGGCTTCTGCTGTGCGGCGTGCCCGGCAAAGTGGGACGAGATGAGCGACGAACAGAAGCATCGGGCGCTGAAAGAAGCAGGCGCGACCGGGGACGACAAGCCCGCCACCGACGCCGGCGTAGTGAACGACCGCTGCCCCATCATGGGTAGTTCCATAGACCCGGGCAACGTCCCGGAGGAGCTGACCCGCGAGTACAAGGGCCGGAAAATCGGTTTTTGTTGCGGCGGCTGTCCGCGGGCGTGGGATCGGCTCAGCGATGAGCAGAAACAGGCCAAACTGGACGATCTGCCCAGCGCAGTCGATTGACCCCGTCGCGGGCACCGGAGGGCATAACGGCGCATGCGGGTCGGGTTTGGACACCCGGCCCGCGGCGCTTCACTGCTACAGTACCGGCAGATATTTTTCCAACTCGTAGCCGGTCACCTGGATGCGGTATTGGTCCCATTCTATCTTCTTGTTCTCGATGAACTTTTCAAAGATGTGGTCGCCCAGCGCGTCGCGGACCAGCTCGGACTTTTCGCAGACGTCGATGGCGTGGCCGAGGTCGCGAGGTAGCGACTCGACGCCGATTTCCCGCCGCTCGCTCTCTGTAAGTGCATAGACGTCCCGCTCGACCGGTGCGGGCAGGTCGTAGTTTTCTTCTATGCCCTTTAGTCCGGCGGCCAGCATCACCGTGAACGCCAGATACGGATTGGCGGCGGGGTCCGGGCTGCGCAGCTCGGCGCGGGTGGCCTTTTCCATGCCCGGCTTGTACATGGGCACGCGGACCATCGCCGAGCGGTTCCGTCGGCCCCAGCAGATGTAGCACGGCGCCTCGTAGCCCGGCACCAGACGCTTGTAGCTGTTGACCCACTGTGCGATGACGGCGCAGTACTCCGGTGCGTGCCTGAGCAGACCGGCGGTATACGCCCGGCCGACGTCCGAAAGCTGGTACTCGTTGGAGGCGTCGAAGAACGCGTTCTTATCGCCGGTGAACAGCGACTGGTGCACGTGCATTCCGGAGCCGTTCTCGCCGAAAAGCGGCTTGGGCATGAACGTCGCGTGTACGCCGTTGCGCGCGGCGATCTCCTTGACGGCCTGGCGGTAGGTCATCACGTTGTCGGCGACGCGAAGACCTTCGGCGTAGCGGAGGTCTATCTCGTGCTGGCTGGGTGCGACTTCGTGATGGCTGTATTCGACCTCGATGCCCATGCACTGGAGCGTCTGGACGGTCTGGCGGCGCAGGTCCACCGCGATGTTCTGCGGGGTAAGGTCGAAGTACCCGCCGTGCTCGAGCACCTGACAGGCGGGAGTGTCGTCGGAGAAGTAGAAATACTCCAGTTCCGGACCGACGTAGAAGGTGTATCCCATATCGGCCGCCCGCTTGAGCATTCTCCGCAGGGCGTAGCGGGGGTCGCCCTCGTAGGGCTGACCGTCCGGGCGGGTCACGTCGCAGACCATCCGTGCGACCGCGCCGTCCTGGGGCCTCCAGGGAAGTATCGCGAACGTGCCGGGGTCGGGCCTGGCGATCATGTCCGACTCTTCTATGCGGGCGAAGCCCTCGATGCTCGAACCGTCGAAGCCCATGCCCTCTTCCAGCGCGGTGTCCAGCTCGTTGGCTGTAATGGCGAAGCTCTTGAGGAAGCCCAGAACGTCGGTGAACCACAGGCGAACGAAGGCCACGTCAAGGTCGCGGACCTGCTTGCGCACCCATTCGGCGTCTTTTTTAATCTCAGCCACTTGGCGTCCCTTTCGGTAGGTGTTGCCGAACCGGCAGAATACTCCCGCCGGGATGCGCTGTCAAAGGTCGTCGGTCCCTGTCCGTATTGACTGCAGGAAGCGCCGAGTGCTCCCTCCCGGTTGCTGCCGGCCGGGTGCCTCAGCCGGCGGGCAGTGAGGTGTTTCTTTCCAGAGTCGTTCTCAGTCCACGCGACGCAGTCCTTTGGCTTGGGCGTATTCTCTAAGGGAGCGGACCTCGTCGCCGGACGGCATTTCGTCCAGTTCCGGAAACTCGCGCGCCCGATAGCAGGGGCGATACTGCCCCATAACGTTGACGGCGCAGCCCGGCGCGGTGTCGGCGACTAGATCCAGGACAGCTTTGCTCTCGGCCACGTCGTCGGGCATTACCAGGTGCCGGACCAGCACGCCGCGTGTCATCACGCCGCGGGGGTCGATTTCCGGCGGTCCGAGCCGGCGATGCATCTCCGCAAGAGCGGCCCCGGCGACAGTCGGATAGTCCTCGGCCGCCGAGTATCTCTGTCCGGCGGCGGGGTCGGCGTACTTGAAATCCGGCATGTATATATCCACCAGGCCATCGAGCAGCCGCAGCGTCTCGACGGATTCGTACCCGCCGCAGTTATAGACTATCGGCGCGCTAAGCCCTCGCTGCCGGGCGATGCGCACGGCCTCGGCGACGGCGTGGCTGAAGTGCGTCGGGGTTACGAAGTTCACGTTCTCGCAGCCCTCGGCGGTGAGGCGAAGGGCGATATCGGCGAGCTGCGCAGGTGTGGTTCGCCGTCCCGTGACGCTGTGGCTGATGTCCCAGTTCTGGCAGTAAATGCATCGCAGGTTGCATCCGGCGAAAAATATCGTCCCGCTCCCGCCGGAGCCGACCAGCACCGGCTCTTCGCCGAAGTGCGGTCCCGCGGAGGCGACCACCGCATCGGCGCCCGCGCCGCAGAAACCGACCTCCCCGGCGGTCCGGTCCACACCACACTCGCGGGGACAGAGCGTGCAGCGTCGGAGCATCTTGCGCAAGCTCGCAATGTTTTCAGCAAAATCGGGCATGAGTCGGCTACGGTCCGTCAATTGTGAGCATGACACGGTCTTGCGGATCGCCTCGTGACGGAATTTTCTTGCCGGTCTCGGCGGGCGTCAACATCATGTCTGCCTTGCCGTCGGTTCCCGGCGGCGCGTGCAAGACAGGAGAAGCCGTAATGAAGGTTCCGATGCTCGATTTGCGGGCGCAGTACGCGACCATCAAACAGGAGGTCGTCCAGGCGGTCGGAGAAGTCCTGGACAGTCAGCTCTGCTGCAACGGACCTGACGTCCGCGAGTTTGAGAGCGAGATGGCGAAGTATTGCGATTGCGCGCGAGCGGTGGGCGTCTCCAGCGGCACGGACGCTCTGCTGTGCTCGCTGATGGCGCTGGAGATAGGCGACGGCGACGAGGTCGTCACAACCCCGTTCACGTTCTTCGGAACGGCAGGCGCCATCTGGCGGACCGGCGCCCGTCCGGTTTTCGCGGACATCCGCCCGGAGACCTTCAACCTCGACCCGGAGAAGGTGGCCGACGCAGTTACCGACAGGACCAAAGCCATCATGCCCGTGCATCTGTTTGGTCAGATGGTGCAGATGGACCCGCTGCTGGAGATTGCCCGCGAGCGAGGACTTTACGTTATAGAGGACGCCGCACAGGCGATCGGGGCCACGCAGAACGGCCGAAAGGCCGGCTCGCTGGGGACCACGGGCTGTTTGAGCTTCTATCCGACCAAGAACCTCGGCGCCATGGGCGATGCGGGGATGATAACCACGCAGGACGAATCGCTGGCCGGCGTTCTGGAGAGCGTTCGCAACCACGGGCAGGGCGAGGCGTACTTCCATCCGCGAGTCGGGGGCAACTTCCGCATGGACAGCGTACAGGCGGCCGTTCTGTCGGTGAAGCTGCGCCGTCTGGACGACTGGACCGCGGCCCGGCAGGCGAACGCCGCCCGCTACGACGAGCTGCTCGCCGACTGCGAACAGGTCGTCACACCGGCCGTCGCCGAGGGCAATACGCACATCTATCACCAATACACGCTCCGCGCGCGGCAGCGTGACGAACTGCGGCAACACCTCTCGCAGAAGGGCGTCGCCGCCGGCGTCTATTACCCCCTGTGCCTGCACCAGCAGGAGTGCTTCGCGTCGCTGGGCTACTCTCCCGGCGACTTCCCCGCGGCCGAGCAGGCCGCCGCCGAGGTCATCTCCCTGCCGGTCCACCCGGAACTGACCGACGAGCAGGCCGAATACGTCGCCGAAAGCATATGCGAGTTCTACGGCTGATTTCGCCGGGATTTGTGCGGTTGACGATTTCGAACCCCCGTAAGAAAATACAAAACTCGCAATTTTGAGCTTCGATGGCTCGGCGGTGTCAACTCCCCGCCGGTGTTTCGCGGCTTTAGGGTCGTGTGCGACGAAACGCTACAAACGCGGGAACTCCCGGCGGGTTCGCTGCGTAGAGACAGCTATCACATCCCCCGCGGCTGCGGGGGTATCCATTCACAAGCGAGGCAATTGAGCCGACACAGAAAGGAAGCAGCGGCATGAGCGGTCATCTCATCGAACCACACGGCGGGCAACTGGTGGATCTGCTGGCAACGCCCGAGCGGGCTAAGGAACTCAAGGAACAATCACGTGACTTCCCCTCCTGGGACCTGACGCCAAGGCAGTTGTGCGACCTGGAGCTGCTTATCCACGGCGGCTTCTCGCCGTTGCGTGGATTCATGAACAAGCCCGACTACGAAGGCGTCTGCAAGGACATGCGTCTGGCGGACGGAACGCTCTGGCCGATGCCTATCGTGCTGGACGTCGGTGAAGAGGTTGCCAAGTCCCTCAACGCGGGCGACAAGCTCGCACTGCGTGACTTCGAAGGCGTCATGCTGGCCGTGCTGGATGTAGAGGACGTCTGGCAGCCCGACCGCGAGGATGAGGCAAAGCAGGTCTTCGGCTCCAATCACGGCGAGCATCCGGGCGTGGCGTACCTGATGAACAACACCAACGGGTGGTACGTCGGCGGAACGGTAGAGGCGCTGGAGGCGCCGCGCCACTACGACTTCGTGGAGCTTCGTTGCACGCCGGCGCGTCTGCGGGAGCAGTTCGCTTCGATGGGCTGGCGGAAGGTGGTCGCCTTCCAGACGCGCAATCCCATGCACCGCGCCCACCAGGAGCTGACCTTCCGAGCGGCCAAGGAAAGAGAAGCCAGCTTGCTCATCCACCCCGTTGTCGGAATGACCAAGCCCGGTGACGTGGACCACTACACCCGCGTACGCTGCTACCAGCACGTGATGAAATACTATCCGCGGAACACCGCAATGCTGAGCTTGCTTCCGCTGGCGATGCGGATGGGCGGACCGCGAGAGGCGGTCTGGCACGCGATTATCCGCAAGAACTATGGGTGCACGCACTTCATCGTCGGCCGCGACCACGCCGGTCCGGGCAAGGACTCCGACGGTAACGAGTTTTACGGTCCTTACGACGCCCAGGAGCTTCTCCAGAAGCACCAGGACGAGCTGGGCATCGAGATGGTCCCGTTCAAGCTGATGGTGTACCTCGCCGAGCAGGACCAGTACGTGCCCATCGACGAGGTGCCCGAGGGCGTCGAGCCGAAGATGCTCTCCGGAACGGAGCTTCGCGAACGGCTGGCGACGGGCAGGGAGATCCCCGAGTGGTTCAGCTTCCCCGATGTCGTCACTGAGCTTCGCCGCACCTACCCGCCGCGGAGCAGGCAGGGGTTCACCGTGTTCTTCACCGGACTGCCCAGTTGCGGAAAGTCCACGCTGGCCAACGTCCTGCGGGTGAAGCTGCTGGAGATGGGCGGCCGACCCGTAACGCTGCTTGACGGCGACCTTGTCCGCAAGAATCTTTCCTCGGAGCTGGGCTTCTCCCGCGAGCACCGCGATTTGAACATCCGTCGCATCGGGTTCGTGGCCTCTGAGATTACCAAGAACGGCGGCATCGCCATCTGCGCGCCCATCGCGCCGTATGACAGCATCCGCAAGGAGAACCGCGAGCTTATCGGGTCGGTCGGCGGGTATATTCTCGTGCACGTATCGACGCCGGTGGAGGTCTGCGAGCAACGCGACCGCAAGGGTCTCTACGCCAAGGCCCGCGCGGGGATCATCAAGGAGTTCACCGGCGTATCCGACCCTTACGAGGTGCCCGAGGACGCAGACCTGCGTATAGATACCTCCGACGCCCAGCCCGAAGAGTGCGTCCAGGAGATTATCCTGCACCTCGAGCGCGAGGGCTACATCGGCCTGGACAGCGATAGAACGCGAACGTAACCACAGAGACACAGCGGGCACAGAGAATAGAGGAAAACATCTCTGAATCTCTGTCTCGCATGTTCAGTAGCAGGGCGGGCTGTGCCCGCCGGGATTCCAGAATATTTTCGACACAGAGATGCAGAGAAACAGAGATTTAAGAAAATGACATCTCTGAGAAACTCTGTGGCTCTGTGTGGCATGTTCAGCCCGTAGGGCAGGCAGGCCCGCAGACAACCTTGTGGAGTCGAACGTGGACAACGAACAACTGAAATCCCTGATGAACCAGGCGGCCGAGGTGGCGCGGGCCGCCGGCGCCGCGATACTGGAGATAACCTCCGAGCGGATGAAGACCCGCGATAAGGACGACGGTTCGCCCGTTACCGAAGCGGACCTGGCCTCAAACCGTGCGATGCAGCAGGGTTTGGAAGCCATCGAGCCGCGGCTGCCGATAGTCTCGGAGGAGTCGGACCCGGAAGCCGCCGCCGCCGAGCGCCCGGAGGTGTTCTGGCTGGTGGACCCGCTGGACGGGACCAAGGAGTTCGTCGCGGGCATACCGGAGTACACGGTGAACATAGCGCTGGTCCGAGGCGGCGACCCACTGATGGGCGTGGTGTACATACCGGCGGCCGAGGTGATGTACACCGGCATCCGCGGGCTTGGCGCGTGGAAGGCGACCGGCGACGGCGACAGCGAGGCGATCTCCGCCTCCGACGCCGACAGGCCCGTCCGAGCCGTGGTCAGCCGGAGCCACCTGGACGACAAGACGCGCGAATTCCTGGATTCGCTCGGGATAACCGATCGCATTCCGCACGGCAGCTCGCTGAAAATGTGCGCCGTCGCCGACGGAAGCGCCGACATTTACCCCCGCTTCGGTCCGACCTGCCTGTGGGACACTGCCGCCGGCGCCGCCGTCGCGAGAGCGGCCGGCTGTAAGGTGACCGACCTGGACGGAAACGATCTGTCATACGACCCCGCCGGCGGAATCAAACACGCCGGTTTCCTGGTCTATCCCGAACAGATGGCCGCGACGGTTGAGCAGTTGATCGGTTGACCGGT
>JBKHJB010000008.1:0-32034 GCA_046538345.1 Phycisphaerae bacterium | reverse complement strand
TGGCTGAATGAACAGCGCCTTACCGGCGCGACCGGGCCGGAAACGCTTTATAATAGCATTGTAAAATGTGCGACCCGCCCTGCAAGGAAAATCAAAGCCGCCCCGCCACGGCGGCCGCGCTGTATATCCACGTGCCATTCTGCGTGCGCAAGTGTCGCTACTGCGACTTCTACTCCCTGCCCGCCGACGAGGCAACCTGCAGAACCTTCGTCGACGCCGCGAGCGAGGAGTTCGCCCGGCGGCGCGACAGACTCGCCTGCCCGCTGCGCAGCGTTTACGTCGGTGGCGGAACGCCCACTGCCCTTGCCGGCGAACTGCTGCAACGCCTGTTGGAGTTGCCGGGCGATTTCGTGGACGACCGCACCGAATTCACCATAGAAGCGAACCCGACAACCGTCTCCGACGGACTCGCCCGCCTGCTGTCGGAGGCGGGTGTCAACCGCGTCAGCTTGGGGGCGCAGTCGTTCAACACCCGCGAGCTGCGCCTGTTGGGCAGGATTCACAGGCCAGACGACATTGGCCGGGCTTGCGGGAAGCTTCGCCGCGCGGGCATCGAGAACATCAATCTCGACCTCATCTACGCAATACCCTCCCAGACGCCGTCGAGCTGGTCGCAGACCCTCCGCCGGGCGCTGGAGCTGAATCCGCAGCATTTGAGCTGCTACGCGCTGAGTTTCGCCGCGGGAACGCCGCTCGAGGCGGATCTGCAAACCGGACGAGTCGCCGAACTGGAAGATTCCCTCCAGCGCCGTCTCTACGAAGCCGGCCGCATAGCGGCGGAACACGCCGGACTGACTCAATATGAGCTTTCGAACTTCGCCCGCGAAGGCCGACGGTGCGTCCACAACTTAACATATTGGAATAACCAACCTTATGCAGGCATTGGCCCCGCGGCGGCCGGCTATATCGACTCTGTACGCGGCACCAACGCCCCGGATGTCGAAGCATACGCACGCTCGCTGCTGTCGGGGCAGGACCCGCCGGCGTCGACCGAGAGATTGCAGGGCCGCGCCCGGGCCGGCGAAGCTCTGATGCTCGGCCTGCGCATGTCAGAAGGCGTTGACAGAAATGAGTTTGCGTCACGATACGGTCTGGACCCCGTCGAGGGCTTTCCCCGAACCGTCGTGCGTTACTCTCACGACGGATATCTGATCGTTCGTCCGGAACGGCTGATGCTGTCAGTTGGGGCGTACTTCGTGGCAGACACCATCCTGGCCGACTTTCTGAACGAAGTTTAACGGATTTTCCACCCTTTCCGCCGATGCGGTTACTCAACGTGTCCCCCGCATGGACCGATAACACCACCGCAAGAAGGCCGAGATGACCATCCGGAGGTTTTGCCCGGCTGATAATCGAAACGTAGGTTTCCAGTTGGACAGTATTGCCATCAGGTCGAGGACCAGGACACGGCAGTCCGGGGGGTGTATGGGGCTGTGCGCTGTGTCCCCGAGAGGTTCGCGGTCGCGGTGTCAAACGGAAACACGGGCCTGCGGCGCCCGCGCCGACGTTACAGACCGACCTGCCGCACAACGGTGATTGTCATGGTACGAGCCGCCAAACAAAAAGCCCTGCCCATCGGATTGGACCTGGGCACGGGTACGGTCCGCATGGCGCAACTGGAGTTGTTCTCCGAGCAGCGGGTGGTGCTTCTCGCGGCACGCAGCGCCGCCGTGCCGCCGGAGATCCGCTCCAACCAGAAAGACCGTCTCGGCTTCTTCAGCAAGACCGTTCGCGAGATGCTCAAGAGCGGCGATTTCCACGGTCAGCAGTGCGTGATGTCCCTCCCCGCCGAGGCCGTCTGCGTCCAGCACGTGCGCATTGCGAAGGTCTCGCCGGAGGAGACCGAAGACGCGGTGAAACAGGAGCTGGAGGGCAAGGTTCCGTTCGCGCTGGACACCGCCGAGGTCCGCTACGTAGTCGCCGGAGAGGTGGTGGGCGACGAAGAGAAGAAACAGGAAGTCATCGCGGTCGCCACGCCGCGGGAAACTCTTGATGCGTATCTGGACATGGCCCGGCACGCCCGCCTGGACGTTGTCGGTGTGAACGTCGCCTGCTGTGCCACCGTCGAATGCTTCGCCCGTTTGTTCCGGCGGGACGAGGACGCGGGACGGACGGTGCTGTTCGTGGATGCCGGCGCCACCAGCACGCAGGTGGTGCTCTCCAAGGGCTCGCGTCTGACGTTCGCGCGCAACCTGGCGATGGGCGGAGAGCAGTTGGACCAGGCCATCGCCGAGAAGATGGGCGTCTCCGTTGAGCAGGCCGGGCAACTGCGACTCGGCGAACAGCCCGAAGGTGCGAGTCCCCAGGATCTCCACGAGTACATGAGGGAACCGCTTCAGAGCATCGCCGATGAGCTTACGCAGTGCCTTCGTTATTACGAGTCGGTATTCCGTAACCAGAGCGTCGAGCGTGCGATATTCGTAGGCGGACAGGCCTACGACAAGGCGATGTGCCAGGCACTGGCGAAGCGTCTGAACCTTCCGGCACAGATAGGTGACCCGCTGCTGCGGATAGAGCGTTCGCCGGCCGCCGACGCCGCACTGAGTCAACAACAACCCCAGCCGGACTGGACAGTCGCGGTGGGTCTGAGCTTCGGCGCCGCCGAGGCGGCGTGAGGAGGTCGTGATGAGCACCATAAACCTGCTGCCTCGGGATTATCTCAAACGCCGACAGCAGCGTCGGGCGGACGTGCTGCTGTTGGTGCTGTTCGGCGTTGTGATGCTGGGCGTCATAAGCGCGACCATTCTCTCGGAGCGAAGCTGGCGCCACACCGTCAGCGTTGCCGAGCGCGTAGATCAGTCTTATGTGGAAGCAGCCCGGCTGATAGGGCAGCTTGAGCAGCTCGAAATGGAAAAAAAGAACATGCTGCGAAAGGCCGAACAAACCGCCTCGCTGATGGAGAAAGTCCCCCGCAGCTACCTGTTAGCGGCGGTAACCGAGGCCATGCCGCCGGACGCGCGCCTTACCAGCTTCCACTTGACAGTGGATAAGGTCGAACAAACGTCCGCGCCGCCACAGGGCGCCGGCAAGAAGAACTCCAAGTTCCAAAAGGTCTCCTCACAAAGGTTTGCCGGCGAGGTAATCACCCGCGTGAACATAGAGATAACCGGGCTTGCGGGAACAGACGTGGACGTGGCGAGGTTCATTGCCAGCATGGCGTCCAATCCGCTGGTCTCTTCGGCGGACCTGGTCTACAGCGAAGAGCGCCTCGTTGAGGACGATATTCCGATGCGCGGCTTCCGTGTGAACATCGCTCTGAAGCCCGGCTCGGACGCGATCGAAGCGATTCAGGCCGAGCGAAGCGCCGCATCCGACGCGGATGCCCCCGAAGCGGGGAGGTCATGACCATGAGGTTCGGCAAACGAGAGATCCTGCTGCTGGCGCTGCTGATGGCCGTCCCGCTGGGGACGTGGTGGTTCATATATCGGCCACACAATGCCTACGAATCGGAACTGAAGCGCCAGATCGAAGCCAAGCAGGAGAAGCTCCGGCAACTCAACCGGGCGACCGGGACCATCGGCGACCTTCGAGAGGAGATCTCCTCGTTGGACGAGGCCGTGGGCTTCTTCCGCTCCAAGCTGCCCAGTGAGAAGGAGATCGACAAGGTACTCCAGGAGCTATGGCGCCTGGCGGAACAGAACGACCTGAGCACCAAGAGCATTCGTACCATAGCCCGAAATAAGCAAACCAGTCTGACCGAGGACAACGGACCACACGGCGAACAGCCCATCCAGATGAAGCTGGAAGGCGACTTCAAAGGGCTTTACTCGTTCCTGCTGGAGCTGGAGAACCAACCGCGAATCATGCGCATTTTGAAGATGACGGTCCGGACACCAAAGGACGCGCCGCAGGGGCATGTCCAGGCGGAGTTCGTGATGTCGATTTTCTTCGAGCACAGCGACGACGCCGTTGCAAGCGCTGGAGGCGCAAGATGAAACAAAACAGCCAAGAAAAACCCGCAACCGGCGCCGGCGGGTCCCTAGCCGTCGCAGCGGGAAAGCTGCTGCACGACCACGGCAATCTGGTGGTTCCGGCGGTGTTCGTCATGGGCATCGCCGTGGTGTACATGCTGGGCATGCGTGCCGGTCCGCGCGAGGCGTCGGCCGACGAGCAACAGAACGAGCTTCGAGTGGAAAGCGCACTGGACCGGCTCGATAGAGTCGAAACCGACGACCGGGATGCCAAAACCGTCGTCCAAAGCTTCTATACCAACACCAAACGCAGACAGATACCGGCCGGGAATCTTTCGCGGAACGTCTTCACCACGGAGCACGCCGGACTCGGCGAAGACCCGCAGAGCTACAGCGAGTCCGACGGTGGCGAGAGTTCCGGCGGGTCGTCGGCCCAGAGAGAGGCGCTCAGCCGCGTCAAGTCCCTGAGACTCCAGTCGGTGCTGTCCGGACAGAGCGACTCTCGGGCACTTATCTCCGACACGCTGGTCAGCGAGGGCGAAACCATCGAGGGCTGGACGGTCAGCGAAATACGTCGTCGAAGCGTGATTCTGACCTGGAACGATCGCAGCTACGTGCTGCAAATGCCGCAGTAAATGCACAGTCGCAGGAGCCGCAGGAGGGTTTCTTAACTTGCCGTACCCGGACGGACAGAACGATGTCTCCGGCGGCGCGCCTTCACAGGGCGCCGGCGGTGATCCCGTCGGATTCGATGATCTGTGGAAACCCACTGACTCCGGCGGTCTGCCGCGCGGTCCGGAGCGAATACTGCTGGACAGCGGCAAGATAACGGATGAGCACGTCGAGCACGCCGTCAAGCAGCAGCAGGATTGCCCGCAGTTCAGCATCCTGGAGCTGCTGGTGCAGTCCGGCGTCATCGACGAGCTGACCTCGCTGAAGGCGGTCGCGGAGTATTTCAATCTTCCGTTCGCGAGAATCAACCCCGACGAGGTGGACGACGACGTCGCGGGATTGCTGCCGACGGACTACATCAAGGAAAAGCACGTCGTGCCTATCCGCCAGACCGACGAGGGTTTCGTCGTCGGCATCACGGACCCGGCGGACATCTTTCTCATAGACGACATAAAGCGCCGCCTCCGCAGCAAGGTCCAACTGGTGGTCATACCGCCGGCGGACATCCTGAAGGTCATGGAGGAGACCGCCTCCTCGCCGAGCCAGAAGGTCGAGGAGATTATCCAGGACATCAACGAGGACGACGTCGAGGTCGTGGACGACGAGGAGGAGGACGTAACCGACCTCGAGAAAATCGCCGGCGAAAGTCCGGTAATCCGTTATGTGAATTACCTCATCGCCTCGGCGGTGAAGGAAGACGCCAGCGATATCCATATCGAGCCGACAGAAAAGCGTCTGCGCGTGCGGCTGCGAATCGACGGTGTGCTGTTCGAGCAGAATGCGCCCCCGCTGAAGATGCACGCCGCGATTATATCGCGGTTGAAGATTATGGCCAATCTCGACATCGCCGAGCGCCGACTCCCGCAGGACGGCAGAATACGCGCTACCGTGCACGGACGAACCGTTGACCTGCGCCTCAGCACTCTGCCGGTTGTCCACGGCGAAAAGTGCGTCATCCGAATACTCGATGACCGCTCCATTCTGGTCGGGCTGGAGAACCTCGGGATGGGGACGGACCACCTGGAGAACTTCCGCAAAGCCATCCTCCAGCCGCACGGCATCGTGCTGGTCACCGGTCCGACCGGAAGCGGCAAAAGCACCACGCTCTATTCGGCGCTTCAGGTAATGGACAGCGACCATCTGAACATCTCCACCGTCGAAGACCCGGTGGAATACGAGCTTGCCTCCATAAACCAGGTCCACGTCCACGAAAGCATCGGCATGTCGTTCGCCGCGGCGCTTCGGAGTCTGCTGCGACAGGACCCCGACGTTGTCATGGTCGGCGAGATTCGCGACGAGCAGACCGCCCGAATCGCCATACAGGCGTCGCTGACAGGGCACCTGGTGCTATCGACGCTTCACACCAACGACGCGCCGTCGAGCATCACCCGACTGATAAATATCGGCATCGAGCCCTACCTCATCAGCGCGTCGGTCAACGCCGTGCTGGCGCAGCGACTGGTCAGACGCATTTGCCAGAACTGCAAGACCCGCGTTACGGAAGTCAAAGAATCCGTCGCCGCATATCTCGATAAGTACGGCGCGTCGTCGGAGGAGCTTTACTACGGCACCGGCTGCGATAAGTGCCGCCAGACCGGCTTCAAGGGACGGGTCGGTATCTACGAGCTGCTGCTTATAGACGATGAGATGAGAGACATCATCACCGCAAACCCCGCACTCGGCGAACTGCGTCGCTTCGCCCGCGAGCACGGGATGATAGGCCTGCGGGACGACGGGCTTCGAAAAATCGAGGCGGGTCTGACCACGGCTGAGGAAGTCATGCGAGTAACCGAGACATAGGAGAATCACCGTGAGCGAGCTGAAAACACTGCTGGCCGAGGCGCTGGACCGCGGAGCGAGCGATATGCACCTCGTGCCCGGCTCGAAACCGCTATACCGCATCCATACCGTCCTGGAGCAGATTGAGGATGCCCCGGCCGTGACTCCGCAGCAGACCGAGCAGTACGTTAAGGAAATGGTCGGGGAGAGGCGTTTCGAGACGCTGCTGGAGAAGCGCGACCTGGACTTCTCAACACACGTGCCCGAGCGGGGCCGGTTCCGCGTCAATGCCCACTACCAACGAGAGGCCATCGCCATATCCTTCAGAGCGATACCAAACGGCGTACCGGAAATATCCTCGCTGGGCCTTCCGCCCGTGGTGGAAACATTTGCCGAGATGCCGCGCGGACTTATCCTGGTCACCGGGCAGACCGGTTCGGGCAAGAGCACCACGCTGGCGTCCATCATCAACCAGATAAACCAGCGCTACCCCTACCACGTCATCACGCTGGAGGACCCCATCGAGTACACGCTGACGCACAACCAGTGCCTCATCGAGCAGCGTGAGCTGGGTATAGACGTACCGACCTTCGCCAGCGGACTGCGACACGCACTGCGGCAGGACCCGGACATCATCCTGGTCGGCGAAATGCGCGACCTGGAGACCACATCGGCCGCCATAACCGCCGCCGAGACCGGCCACCTGGTGCTCAGCACGCTGCACACCCAGAGCGCCGCGCAGACCATCGAGCGAATCATCGACATCTATCCCGGCGACCAGCAGAACCAGATTCGCGCGATGCTTTCCAACACGCTCCAGGCCGTGCTCAGCCAGGCGCTGTTCAAGCGCAACGACACACCGGGCATGGTCCCGGCGTGTGAGGTCATGATCTGCACGCCGGCCATTCAGAACTGCATCCGCGAGAACCGCATACACGAGATACCGAACATTATCTCCACCAGTCGCTCCGCGGGCATGTGCACGCTGGACGACTCGATAAAGGCGCTCTACCTCAACGGACAGATTACCCGTGAGCAGGCGCTGGCGGAGGCGAACCGCCCCGAAGCATTGAGTAAGGCAATCTGTGCATAGAGACGCGTCGGCAACCGTCGGAGTGTGAATTATGGCGAGCTACAGATACGAAATCCGCAGACCGGAAGGCACGGTGGACAGCGGAATCATAGAGGCCGGCTCGCTCAACGAGGCCACCAGCGTTCTCCGCGCCCGCGGGGGATACCTGCTGGACGTCTCGCGTGCCGGCGGTTCTCAGGCGCTGAACCTGCTGGACAAGATGCGCAGCGTCAGCATCGAGGCCGGTCCCAGCTTGAAGGACGTGCTGAACTTCACCAACCAGCTCGCCGTGATGATCAAGGCCGGCATCAATATCCGCAACGCCATCGACGGCATCGCCCAGCAGGTGGAAAAGCCGAAGTTCCGTCGCATAATCGAGCAGATAAAGGCCGACGTGGAATCCGGCCAGCCCTTCTCCGAAGCTTTGGCGAAACACCCGAAGGTCTTCAGCCCGCTGTATGTGAACATGGTCCGCGCGTCGGAGCTGAGCGGTAACTTCGGGCATATGCTGGAGCGCATATCGGAGTACATCGCCCAGCAGGTCGAGACACGAAGCATGGTCCGCGGCGCCATGGTTTACCCCGCCATCATCGCATTCATGGCGCTCTCGACGACCATCTTCCTGCTGACGTGGGTGCTGCCGCGGTTCACGGCACTGTTTGCGGGCAAGGAGGACCTGCTGCCCAAGCCCACACTCATGCTGGTCTCGCTCAGCGAATTCATGCGCGCCAACTGGTACATGCTCCTGGCCGGCACCGTGGCGTTGGCGGTGGGACTGCGTTTCGCCGTCCGCACCAAGACCGGCGGGTATTACTGGGACGTGCTTAAGCTGCGCATACCCCTGTTGGGCAGGATGTTCCGCGCGCTTTATATCAACCGTAGCTTGCAGACCATGGGTGAGCTGGTCAACGCCGGCGTGCCCATGCCCGAGACGCTTTCGATAACCGCCGACGTCTCCGGCAACACACTGTACCGCAACATGTGGCAGCGGGTGCACAAGGCCGTCACCGAGGGCGACAAGATAGTAACCCCCCTGTCCAACCAGACGCTGCTGCCAAAGAACGTCGTGCAGATGATCTCCGCCGGTGAGGAGTCCGGTAACCTGGGCGATGTGCTCCGCGACGTAGCCGAGTTCTACGCCCGCGAGCTGCGGGACACCATAAAGGCCGTCACCTCCATGATCGAGCCGCTGATGATCATTCTGATGGGCGTGCTGGTGGGCTTCATAGCGATGAGCATCATCCTGCCCATCTTCAAGATGTCCTCGCTGGTCTCGGAGTAGACGCTCAGGTGGAGGTGATGACATGACAACAGAATACGTCCGGACACAACCGCGTCGCGGCGGCTTTACGCTCATCGAGGTGGCGATCGCCACAGCGATGATAGGCGTAGCCATCGTCGCGCTGCTGACGGCCCTGGCGGCGGGCACGCGCACCAACAGCGCCGGCCAGGACCTCAGCCAGGCGGTGTTCCTCTCCCAGGCCGTCCGCGAATGGACGCTCTCGATGCCATACGACGACCTCGAGAGTATGGACGGCGTAACCTACGACACGCCCAGAAACAGCATGGGACAGGAGCTGACCGACATGATCGGCTGGAGCCAGGTCGTCAGCGTCAGCTACCACGAACCCGAAGACCTGACAACCGAGTCCGACAGCGGCCCAACCGACATCGCCCGCGTGGAGGTGACCATAAGGCACCACGATAAAGACGTCCTTACCACCGGCTGGCTGGTGACCCGGTAGCGGGCGACAGTCGGCTGAAGTCCGTCGCGAACGCGACGGGCGGGAGCGTGAATTATGCAACCACGCAGAACAGCAAGCGCGTTCTCCCTGGTGGAGTTGCTGCTGGCCATCGCGCTGGTGGCGTTGCTGCTGCTGTCGGTGGGAGCGGCCCTGCAGGCATCGTTCAACAGCTACCGGGAAAACGACAAAATAGCGGCCGTCACGCAGGCGGCGCGCTCGGCGCTGGGACGGATGACCCGTGAAATCCGCAACGCGGAGGCCCTGAACACCGACTCGACCTCCGTGACTATCCTGCCGCCGACCGGCGGCGACTGGCCGGACCAGATCCAGTACGAACTCTCCGAAGGCACGCTTTACTACAGGCAGACCACGGACGGAACCCAAAGCGAACACGTTCTGCTGGGCGGCTCCGAGGGCGTGTCGATTACGTCCTTCGAGCTGGACCACCAGATGGGCGTGGACTCCGAGGGGACCTCTTGCGTCAAGACCGTGACCATAAAGCTACAACTGAACGTGGACGGACAAAGCCACACAGTGTCGGCGTCGGTATCGCCGCGACGGAACCAGATCTTCTGAAGGCCCCGGGGGCGCCGGCGTGGATGGGACTTTGACCGCGCGGTCCGGACCGCTAGAATGGTCTGAGTGTATCCCGCTGCGAAACCACGAGAAATTGACCGAAAGGGCTTGCGATGACCTTCCGATGCATACTCACGGCGACCGTAACTTTCCTGCTGCTGGTCGCCCCCGCCGTCGCCCAGCACGCCGATGACGAGCCGGACGTCAAAGCCGTTCCCGAATCCACAATCGCCTCTCTGGAAAAGCTGCTCGAGCCCCCGGACCAACAGATGAGTCGCTCGCAGATGGTCGAGCTGATGAAGGACCGATCGCGACAGCTCATCCAGCGCGGAGAGGAAACAGAGCGCGAATACGAAGAGGCCGAAAACCTTCACGAGGTGCGCGGACTGATGCTCCAGTCGGCGGTGCTGCTGGCTATGCTGGACGAGGCCGACGCCGCCGACCAAGCCCGGGGCATCGCCAACCGGATAGTTGACTCCAATGCCCCGGACGGAGCAAAAGCGCACGCCGAATTTCACATTCTGCGCCAGGACCTGGCGTCCGAGGACAACCGCCCCGAAGACCCCGCCGCGGAAATCAGGGCTTTCGTGGACAAATACGCCGACACCGACGCAAAGGTCGCGGCGGTTGTCCGCGGCGCCGTGCTTGCCAACCAGGCACAGAGCGCCAAGCTGCGGGACGATCTGCTGGATAGTCTGGAAGCACACGCCGACGACCCCGAGGCGCGACAGGTGCTGCGGATGGCCGGGCGACATCCCGACGTCGGACGGCCTTTCACCGCGGAGCTTACCCGCCTAAACGGCGAGAAGCTGACCCTGCCGGATGACCTGACGGGCAAAGTCGTGGTGGTGGACTTCTGGGCGACCTGGTGCGGGCCTTGCGTGTCGAGCTTGCCGAAGATGAAGGAGCTTTATGCCAAGTATAACGACCGCGGCGTGGAGTTCGTCGGCGTCAGTCTCGACCGCGACCGCGAGCCGCTTGATCAGATGGTTCGCGAGCGGGAGCTTAACTGGATCCAGACCTACCCGGGACACGAAACGGCCGACAGATACGGCGTGGAGGCGATTCCCAGCGTCTGGGTCGTGGGCAAGGACGGGAAAGTAGTCTCCGACAGCGCCAGAGAGAATCTAGAAAGCGTAATCCGCCGGGCGCTGCAGGCAGAGACACCCACAGCCGACGACACGGATGACGGGTAGCATGCAATAAACAGCGTAGCGAACGCGCAACCCGGACTTCCGGTGAAATGGTAAACGCTGAACACATACTGCCAACTGCTTAGCGGTTTAACAAGCCAACGTGATACCGGCGGACAACCAATGACAACGGGCAAACAGGGGATGTACCTGGCGTTGATCGCGCTGGCGGTGCTGCCGGCGGGTTGTGAGCCACCCGAGCCGGTGGCACATCAAGACTCCGAACGCCAGATAGCAGTGCTCGAGGACCGGCTGGAGGACCTCCAGGCGCAAATCCGCGAATTGGAGCACCGCAACACCATACAGGCCGAGAGAATCGACGAGCTGCAGCTCCGCAACGAGCGACTGACGGAACTGGTCAACGACCTTCAGTTCGACAAGAAGATGCTGGAGCGACACGTCGAGGCGCTGTCGCCGGCGCCCAGGGAGCGGGACCGTCTGCAGGCCGAGAACGAGCAACTCCGCAAGGAGATAGAGCAGCTCCGACACCGTCTCGGCGAGCTTCCGGAGACCTCATCGACCGAGTAGCCACAGCCGGGAGGCGCAACTCTAACCGAACATCAGCCACGCCAGCAGAGCGGTCCCCGCGGTCCCCGCGGCCAGTGCGGCGGATTGCGCCAGCACGGCGCGGGCCTTCGCTGAAAGCCGCAACCGCAGACGCGGCCGCGACCGGACCGAACCAAGCAGCGGGTCTTTACGCCGCGGCCGGGCCGGCTGCCTGCCCGTTATGCGCTCCACCGCCGAGAGCAGCTCGTCCACCGCCCCGTCCTCCTCGCCGCCGCGGTCTTCGGACTGCTGCCCATCGTCGGGCGGGCTTCCTTCCGCGACTTTCCCCACAGAGCTGCCGGGTGCCCGCGCGTGCGGCTCGTCCGGTGACTCGTATGGACCCTCGGAGGGCTCAGCCGTCTGCTGCTCGCCTTCGGCAGGCGTTTCCGGCTGCATCGGCGTGTCCTGACAAGGCCGGCGGCGCGCAAGTTCGCCCACGTGCCCGTCGGCCAGGTCGTCGAGGAGCTGTTCGTCGGTATCTTCCGCCGGCTCTGCCTGACGGTTCGGATTGAACTGCCCTGGGTTCATCACTCTGTAGCGTACGAACGAAAGGACTATCCGTCCAGCGGGCGCGATTGATTTACACCCCTCCGGCGACTAACCTCGCGACTATGCGAGTGGTTGTGACCGGACAAGTCGGACTGGATAAGCGTGAGTTTCTCGAGGCCGTGGTGCGCCTGGCAGCGGCCGAGGGAACCGACGTAGCCCTGTGCAACGTCGGCGAGATGATGTACGCCGAAGCCCCGGACGTGGCGCGGGGCAAGATACTCGATTTGCCGCTGGGACGCCTCCACGGGCTGCGACGTAGCGTTTTCAAGGACATCCTGGCGACCTGCCGCGAGAGACCCAACGTCATTGTCAACACCCACGCCACCTTCCGCTGGCGGCACGGATTGTTCCACGCCTTCGACCACGACCAGATGCAGGCGCTTGACGCCGACCTCTACGTCGTGCTGGTGGACAACGTGGACAGGGTCCACAATCGCCTCACCCGCGACGGGCACACCGACCACACGCTCAAGGACCTGATGGTCTGGCGCGAGGAGGAGATACTCGCCACAGAGCTTCTCAGCCAGATTGTCCGCGGGCACGGGTGTTTTTACGTCTGCGCCCGCGGGGGCGATGCGCTGGAATCGGGAACCGCCCAGACACTGGTGCGGCTGATGTTCCATCCCAATATACGCAAGGCATACCTGAGCTTCCCCATGACCCACGTCGCCGACGACAGCGACGCACTGGGCGAGATAGAGCGATTCCGCCGGGAGATGAAGCGGCACTTCACGTGCTTCGACCCCGCCGACGTGGAGGAATCGCACCTGCCCAAGCTCGCCGTCGAGGCGGCCGAGACCGGCAAGCGGACCATAGAGACAGGACCACCCGGTGAAAAGGTCCAGCTTGATACCTCGCAACTGCTGGAGATTATCCCGGACATCGACGGGCAGATTTACGCCCGCGATTTCAAGCTCATAGACCAGTCGGACATGATTGTCTCGCTGATACCGGCGATGAGCGACGGTCGCCCGGCTATCTCAAGCGGCGTAGAGCGGGAGCTTCAGCACGCCCACGAAGCGACCCGCGACGTGTTCGTAATCTGGCGTCCCAAGGCGGCGCCTTCGCCGTTCGTAACCGAGACCGCCACGAAGGTCTTCCACTCCACCGAAGAGGCGGTGAAGTTTTTCGTGAACTCCGGCTACGTCCCCCCCGCCGAGACGGGTTCACTTTTTTCCTGAGCGAAGCGGCTTGATCACGCTGAGCTTCCGCAGCTCGGTAACCGCTTTCACGCAGCGCTCAATGACCTCGTCCACCTGCTCGGGGGTGGTCCATCGGCCTAAGCTGAAGCGAACCGAGCCGTGGGCATGGTCCGCCGAGACGCCCATCGCCCGCAGGACATGGCTTGGCTCCTGCGATTCGCTGGTGCACGCCGAGCCGGTCGAGGCGGCCACGCCGTCCATACGCATTATGACGGCCTGGCCTTCCACGTGCGCCAGCGACAGGTTCACCGTGTTCGGCAGGCATTCCGCGGGGTGTCCGTTGCGCGTCACGTCCTCCAGCCCCCTGGTCAACCCCTCGGCGAGTCGGTCGCGCAGCTCGGTTATGCGTTGCGACTCCTCGGCCATCTCCCGGCGGCAGATATCGGCGGCTTCGCCCATGCCCACCGCGCCGGGCACGTTGACAGTGCCGCTGCGAAGTCCCCCTTCGTGCCCGCCGCCGTGCATCTGCGGCGCCGGGCGAACCCTCGGTCGTCTGCGGCGGACGTACAGCGCCCCGATACCCTTGGGGCCGTAGAACTTATGCGCCGACAAGCTCAGCAGGTCCACGTCCAGGTCACGGACGACAACGGGGATCTTACCGACGGCCTGTGTAGCGTCTGTATGCAGCAGAACCCGACGCTCCTTGCAGACGCGGGCGATCTCGCCCAGCGGGTTCAGCGTGCCGACCTCGTTATTCGCGAGCATGACGGTAACGAGCACGGTGTGGTCGGAAAGCACTTCGGCCACCTGTTCGGCTGCTACGCGTCCGGTCGAATCCGGCTGAAGGTAGGTAACTTCCATGCCCTGCGTTTCCAGCCAACCGCAGACGTCAAGCACGGCCTTGTGCTCGGCGGCCGAGGTGACGATATGATTGCCCTTTTGACGATACGCCTCGGCGACTCCTTTGATTGCCAGGTTGCAGCTCTCGGTTGCGCCGGAGGTGAACACCAGTTCCTCGACCGATGCGTTCAGAAGTCCCGCGGTCTGCTCGCGAGCTTTCCCCACGCCGGCTGCGGCCCGGCGGCCGAACTCGTGCACCCCGGCGGCGGCATTCCCGAACACCTCGGTGAAATAAGGGCGCATCGCCTCGGCCACACGCGGGTCAACGGGCGTGGTGGAGTTGTAGTCCACGTAGATTGCGTCGTCCGAAACAGTCAATTTACGTCACCTGCCGGTATCTTCGGACGAAGCCACCATATCCGCAAGCGTCACCCCTCTGAGAAATCTGCGCAAGTGCCCCTGAACATCTTGCAGGGGCTTGGTAATCGGGCACGGCCATGGCACCGGACATCGTCTGTCCGCGGGCGGATCGTCGGCGGCGTCGCCGCACTCGGCCAGTCGCACGGGACCTTCCAGAGCAACGATAATGCGCTCAAAATCTATTTCCTCCGGCGGTGCGCACAGGCGGTAGCCCCCGCGCGCGCCGCGGATCGATGCCACAAGCCCTTCCGCGGCAAGGTCTTTCAGAGCGTTGCTCAGCAGCGCCGCCGGCGCGCCGGATTGTGCGGCTATTTCTCTGGCACTGGCAACGTCGCCGTTGTCCAGCCGGGCCAGGTGGGTCAGGGCGATCAGTCCGTAACCGGTCTTCTTGTTCAGTGTCAGCACCTGCCTGCACCT
Source organism: Phycisphaerae bacterium (assembly GCA_046538345.1). Classification (GTDB taxonomy): domain Bacteria; phylum Planctomycetota; class Phycisphaerae; order SM23-33; family SM23-33; genus PUND01. The sequence goes on along the minus strand of JBKHJB010000008.1, from coordinate 17,172 downwards.
CCGTTGCCCCCTTCCTGTATAGGAGCGCGAATGTCGCAAATTCAAACCCACCCGCCATCAGCCGGTGCCAAACTTGCACACACGCCTACCGGTGGATAGTGTTCTATGGAAGGTTGCGGTCACGCCCGGATGAAAGGAGCAGTCGATGTCCGTTGAGATTAAATGGATAAATCACGCCAGCTTCCGCATCGCCACCGAGGACGACGTGCTGTACATAGACCCCTGGAAGCTGCCCGACGAGCCGCACGACGCGGATCTGGTGTTCGTATCACACGACCACTTCGACCATTGCTCGCCGGCGGATATCGGCAAGGTCGCCCGCGACGAGACCACCATCATCGCGCCCGAGTCTTCGCTGGAGAAACTCCACGACGCTCGCGGCGTCACGCCGGGCGAGAACATCTATATCAAGGACATACAGGTCGAGACGGTGGCGGCCTATAACGTCTCAAAGAGCTATCACCCCCGTGGCAATAACTGGTGCGGAGCGGTATTCACCGTGGAAGGCAAACGCATCTACTATGCCGGGGACACCGATCTGATCCCGGAAATGAGCGACCTGACGGACGTGGATGTGGCGCTGCTGCCCATCGGCGGGACCTACACGCTGTCGGCGAGAGAGGCGGCCGAAGCATGCCGAAAAATCGGCTGTGAGGCGGCGGTCGGCTACCACTGGGGAGACATCGTGGGCGATGAATCCGCTTTGGAGCAGTTCGCCGAATCCGCCCCGTGCGAGGTGCATGTCCTCAGACCCGGCGACAGCATCAACGCCTGACGCGCCTGATTGCGGAAGCCGGTTTCAGATGTCGGCGGAATTATTCGTTCACGCAGGCGCAGTCGGCCAACGTCATGGAGTTGAGCTTGCCGCGCACGAAGTCCTGAATCTCGGACCACATGGGACGGAGGCGGCATTTCTCGTTTTCGCATTGAGGCGGCTCGTGCTGGCAGTAGTTCAGCACGATGGGTCCTTCGACGGCCTCGATGACCTCCAGCACGGTTATCTGCGACGGCGGGCGGGCGAGCATGTATCCGCCCCCTTTTCCGCGCACGGGAGTAATCAAGTCGGCCCGTGCCAGCGAGCCGAATATCTTGCTGAGATACTCCTTGCGCAGGGATCGCTCGCGACAGATATCCGCAATACGGATAGGCCCCTGACCGTATTTCTCGGCCAGGTAGATAACACCTCTGACAGCCAACTCAGCAGCGGGTGAAAGTCGCATGACGACCTCCGGGTAGAACTCTCAGCGGCACAGAAACTAAGAGAAGCCACCCGTCATTTCAACGATGAAAAAGCCCGTCCACGGGCGACACCGACCCGCCAGTCGCAGATCGAGAATCGGCAATCGAAAAAACACTCGCCTCAGTCCGTCTCGGCGGCCACGCGGTCCAAGCTCGGCAGGAAGTATTCCTCCACCACCCGCTGCCAGCTCATTCGGCGTGCGAGGCGATAGCCGTTCTCTACCCGGCGAGAGAGTGTGGCCTCGTCGCGCGGCAATTTCTCGACGATGAGCTTTGCGAGCCGGTCGTACTCCGCCTGCTCCACTCGATTGCGCTGCTCGACGGTAAGCTTCAGTAGCTTATCGACGGTCATGGACGCCGAGACCCCAAGGAAGTCGCCCTCGATGACGTTCTCGTCGATACTTTCGCCCTGCCCCGCTCGCCGGGCAAAGCCCGTGCACCCGCAGACGTTCGAGGCGACGCACATCGCGCCGAAGCACAACGGTTCGAGCTGAGCTATGCCGAATGGCTCATAAACGCTCAGGCCGAACTCAACGTCCGAGCCACGCCGCAGGTCGCCGAAGTCCATCTCCTCGGGCATGCGGACGCCGCAGACCTCACGCTTCCAGTCCCACTGGTTCACGAAGACGGCCTTGACGTGCTCATGCCCGCGATTGAACGCCTCCACCATGTCCCCCAGCGACTCTTCGCCGCCGCAGAGATCCGGGTATCCGTGCTCGTGGTTCACCGGCCAGCCGTACATCCGCTCCATGTGGCGAATATCCTTTCCACGGCGCTGTCCGGCAAGCGTCCCGAGCATGAAATAGACGGCCGTCTCGCCACGGGCCGCCAGCAGCGGCTCCATGCGGTCCATAACACCCAGGTCGCGCCACAGTCCCTTGCTGAGCACCGGTCGGGCTACGTGTGTGAACGTCCAATCGGGCCGCCGCTGGAAGAGGTTTTCCGCGTAGCGCGCCATCAGGTCGCGACTGGCGTGCTTCTCCTCGATAGGCAGGACAATGTCCGGAATTCCGTTATAGACAAGGTCGATGTCCAACCGTCGATAGTGCGGGTCGAGGAAGCGCAGCTCCTGCTCTATGTAATCCCCCACAGCGAAGACGTGGTCGCAGTACCGCCCCGCCTTTACCAGCGGATGCTTGTAGTTGCTCAACACAGCGGGAAATATCTGCTCCAGCGCCTTTCCATCGGCCGAACAGTGGCGCAGCACGTTGTAAAACATCGTGTCGTGCCCGGGGTGCCTTTCCACGATTGGTCGGACCGACGCCACCTCGTGCGCGTAGAAGACCGTACGGGTGTTGGGTGAGCCGTCCAGCACGGCCTTGAGGGCAGTGGGCATCCCCATGTATTCGTGCGCCAGCAACAGCATCTGTTCGTGGCCGTTGTTGGCGTCCAGCGCCTTGATCGCCTCGAAGCCCGGCTCGGCAAGCCGGACATACTGCTCAAACTCCCAGGCGCTCTCGAAACGGTCCGAGGGAACGGCGAATTTCTTATACAGCTCGGCCTTGAAGAGGTTCAGCCGGTCCTTGTTGGCGTGGAATACATCCACCAGCAGGACCTCCACATCCTGGACCTCGTCGGACCAGTTACAGTCCACCGGCCGCCGGCCGTAGATGATACCCACGTCGTAGGTCGATTCGATGGGGCGGAACTTCTGCCGCCACTCGGGCGGAGTGATCGAATCCATCGAGCTGTAGAGGACCTGCCCGCCTTCGCCCAGACGGCGGTTAACCGGGCGGTCGGTCTGAAGAAGCGGACCGAGCAAAATCGTCCGCGAGGCCTTCTCCTTGTACGCCTCGGCCGTGGTAAGCCCACCGATGACGGCTCCGATGCCTCCGATTTTCTCCACGGCCTCGTGCGTTACGTGCACTACTATCATGCGTTCACAGACTCCCTTCCGTTGAGGCGCTATTCTATCCTCGCGCGGCGTCCGCACAAAGCGCCGCTGAAACTATGAATCGGCCAACCGGACCCTGGAACTTACATCCCAACGCAACCTATACTGATTGGGGAGCTTGAGAAACCATTTACCTCACCGGAGCACAGGATGAGCATTATCGCAGAACAGAACGTCGAGGGCCCCCTCCCGGCTGATCGAGTCGAGCGGGTCGTGTCGCAGGCGGCCGGGCAGCTCGCGTGCGAAGGTAAGCGTGTGCTGGCGATTATCCCCGACCATACAAGGACTTGTCCTCTGCCGCAGATCGCACGCCTGCTGCGGACGCATGTCGGAGCCAGGGCGAAGAAGCTGGACTTCCTCGTCGCGCTGGGCACGCACCCGCCGCTCAGCGAGCAGCGCATCGACGAGTTGCTGGGCATAGAGCCGGGCAAAAGGTCGGAAGTCCTCGGCGACTCGCAGGTTTTCAACCACCGCTGGGACGCGGCCGATGAGCTGACCACCATCGGCACCCTCACCGCGGGGCAGATAACCGAAATCGCCGGCGACGAGCTGGCCGAGTTCGCCCACGACATAGACGTGACCATAAACCGGCGTGTGCTGGACTATGACGTGCTGCTGGTCTGCGGTCCTGTGTTCCCACACGAGGTGGTGGGCTTTTCCGGCGGTAGCAAGTACTTCTTCCCCGGCATCTGCGGGCCGGAGCTGCTGAACTTCTTCCACTGGCTCGGCGCACTTATCACCAACCCCCGGATTATCGGCAACAAGCACACCCCCGTGCGCCGCACGCTGGAAGCCGCAGCCGCGATGATCGACCGCGAAACCCGCGCCCTGTGCATGGTCGTCAGCGGCGAGGACCTTTCCGGACTGTTCTTCGGCTCCGTGCGGGACGCCTGGTCGGCGGCGGCGGACCTGTCCGACAAGCTGCACATCATCTACAAGGACCGTCCTTACAATTCGGTGCTGAGCTGCGCGCCGAAGATGTACGACGAGCTGTGGGTGGCCGCCAAATGCATGTACAAGCTCGAGCCGGTTGTCGCCGACGGCGGCGAGCTGATTATCTACGCGCCGCACCTGACGCAGATATCCGAAACACACGGGCGGATTATCGAGCGGATCGGCTATCACACGCGGGACTACTTTCTCGCACAGTGGGATGAGTTCAAAGACTATCCATGGGGCGTCCTGGCGCACTCAACGCACGTTCGTGGGATCGGGACCTGTGAGAACGGCGTGGAAAAGCCACGGATAAACGTCACGCTCGCAAGCGGCATATCCGAGGAGACCTGCCGGAAGATTAATCTCGGCTACCGCGACCCGGCGAGCATCGACCCGACCGACTGGCAGGACCGTGAGGATGAAGGGCTGCTATACGTCCCAAAGGCCGGCGAGATGCTCTACAAGCTCAAGAACCCGCCCGCCTGGCAGCAACCTTAAATTGGGGACAGTCGCCGATTTCTCCAGGTCCATTTCCGCTTGCTGCCGCTCGCGGCTAGCCGCGACAGTAATGGAGCGGTAAGAAATAGGTGACGGTCGCTGATTTATGTGCCCTTGACCGTCGCGGGCGTGCGCCGGATACTCTCGGTCGGTCCTGAAACCGCATTTCACAAAGAAGGGACACTATCATGCGACGAGCCATACTCCTGGCCGCCGTTCTTCTCGCCGGTTGCGAGCCGGGCCAATCACCATTCGCCGCACCCGCGGACGCGCCCCGCGACTACGGACCGGTATCCATGCGGCTCAGCCGCCACGCGGTGCTGAGCACAACCGAAGGTGAAGTCCGTGCGCTGGCGTTCTCCACCGGCGGCCGACTGCTTGCTGTGACAGAGTCGCTCGAGGGCGGTCTGCGGGGCGCATTGTCACTCTGGGACGTCCAGGCGCGGCGTCGGCTCATGCGAAGGGAGACACCGGGTGTGTACACGCACCTGGCGTTTACGCCACAAAGCGATGAACTCGTAGCCATGTCGCGCGGGTCCATCGACGTGCTGCGGGTAAGCTCGCTGGAAAAAGCTCGCGGTATCGACCATCCCCAGCGGAGATGGGCCGACATGGACCTCTCGCCCGACGGGCGATTTCTGGCGGCCGTCGCGTGGGAGGACTCCAACGTCCACGTTTTCGCCTTCTCCGACGGTCGTCGCGTAAGACAGCTTACCGGGGACTTCTCGGCCGTTGCGTTCGGGCCGGACAGTGCGATGCTGGCAGCCGCTGGGAGCCGGCAACTGCACCTTTTCGATACCGAAACCTGGCAGCCGCGGCGTTTGCCCACACCGCCGGTGCTCCGCGCCGGTCCGCCGATACCCGTGATGGACGTTAAATTCGGTCCTGATGCGGACTACATTTTCACCGCCGCGGCGATGGGACGGACCTGGAACACCGCCGACGGCGAGCCGATGAGCACTCTCGAGCCACCGCCGACCATCCGGGCCGTTGCGCTTTCCCCGGACCGCCGGATACTGGCGGTGGCTGAAAACGAGCTGAGCTTCTGGGAGCTGCCACAAGGGCGACTTCTGCAAACGTCCGCGGATCACGAGGGCGGACCGTCGGCCGTCGCGTTCAGTCCCGACGGGGAAACTTTCGCCTCGGCCGGCCTGGACGACCGATCTCTTATGCTCTGGAAGGTAAGCATCAAAAGGTAAATGCGGGGGTACGGCTGCGGTGTTGGGCCAGGACCGAAGCTACTACGCCTTGTGCCCCACCTTCGCCAGACGGGCTTGTGCGGCGTGCATGTGCTCGGCGGTCGGCGCTTTGCCCGTTTCCATCATGTCACGGAAGCAGTCGAACAGATAGGTCGCGTCGTGCGGACCCGGCGCGGCTTCGGGGTGATACTGCACGCTGAAAACCGCCTTGTCGGTCAGCGTGAAGCCCTCGACCGTCTGGTCGTTCAGATTGATGTGCGTAACCGAGGCGCCGGACTTTTCCAGTGACTCGGGCTCTGCGGCGAAGCCGTGGTTCTGGCTGGTAATCTCCACCTTGCCTGTCGCCTCGTTGCGGACCGGGTGGTTCGCGCCGTGGTGGCCGAACTTCAGCTTGTAGGTCCGCCCGCCCAGCGCCAGGGCAAGCAACTGATGTCCCAGGCAGATGCCGAATACCGGAACCTTGCCGATAAGCCCCCGCAGCGTCTCGATGGTGTAGCTGACGGCGGCGGGATCGCCCGGGCCGTTGGAGACGAACACGCCGTCGGGCTTGCGCTCGAGTATCTCTTCGGCGCCGGCAGTGGCCGGCAGCACGTGCACCCGGCAGCCCGCCTCCACGAGATTGCGGAAGATGTTCATCTTCGCGCCGCAGTCGACGGCGACTACGTCGAATATCTTCTCGCCGTGACCGCGTGGCTTCTGGGCGAAATCGCCCAGGTATCCATCGGACCAATCGTAGCCGTTTTCAGGAGTGACACACCGAACGAGGTCCTGACCGGCCATCGACGGCAGCTCCTTCGCGCGGGCGACAAGCTTTGCGACGTCGTCCGTCTCGGTGCTCAAGACGCCGTTCATAGCCCCGGCCAGGCGGATATGCCGCGTAAGTCCGCGGGTGTCTATGCCCTCGATACCCATAACGCCGCACGCGCGCAGATACTCGTCGAGCTTCTCCCGCGACCGCGGGTTGCTCGCGACGGGGGAAAGTTCCTTTACCGCAAAGCCCGCCACCTGCACCCGCCGGTTATGGCTTTCCACGTCCTCATCATTGACACCGTAGTTGCCCATCAGCGGGTAGGTCATCGTAACGATCTGCCCGCAGTAGGACGGGTCGGTAAGGACCTCCTGGTAGCCGGTCATGGCCGTGTTGAACACAACCTCGCCGCCGGAAGTACCCTCGGCGCCGAAGCAGCGGCCCTCAAAGACAGTCCCGTCCGCCAGTGCGAGCTTGCATTGTTTCTGTTCAGCCATATTCGCTTTCTCCGCCACGTTCTCAGCCGGGATCTACTGGTATACCAGATTCCGCGGGGTGGTTTCCTACTCAATCTTACGGTCGGGCAGGTCGTCTTTTCCGGCCGGGGCTTCGAAGCCCTCCAGGTCCAGACCCTCAACGTTGTGGGCCTCGATTCCGTGCGCCCAGTAGTCCTGCTTGTTGGCGCCCCAGACGACCCGCACGCCCCGCAGGCGCAGGCCAGTCGCGTTTTCGGCATAGACGCCGGAAGTCGGATGCTCGGTAAGTCCCGCGTCCTTCTCCGGCTCGATCCCGAAGTCCGTGTTGGGGCTCATGCACGGACGGCGGTCCTGCTGTCCGCCGGGCCACTTGCTCCACTTGTCTATCTCCACGCGCACGTCGGAAAGCTCCACGTCCTGAAGCGGGCTGTCCTCCGAGCCGACCAGGAAAACGCCGTTCTCGCTGCGGCAGAGGATGTTCCTGAAGCGGACGTTCCTGACGCGGCCGAGCTTGGTGCCCGGCGCGCGGTGGACCGCTGTGACGTAAATCGGTTCGCTCCGACCCCACCAGGACGGATAGAAGTACCGCGTCTCGATGATGCAATCGGAAAACAGTATGTCCTCGACGTTTCCGGCATCGCGGAGCTGGATGCTCAGCCCGCGGTTACTGGAGCGGATGATGCAGTTGCTGAACGTAATCCGCCGGAAATCGTCCATGCTCTCGGTGCCGATTTTGACGGCAGTGGAGGTGCTGCACATCACGCAGTTGGTGACGACGATGTCTTCGCTGGGACCGGCGTCGGGGAATTCCTGACGGTTCTTGATGACGATGCAGTCGTCGCCGGCGTCGATATGGCAGTCGCTGATGCGTACGCGCCGGCAGTGGTCGGGGTCGATACCGTCGCAGTTCGGCAGGCGGAGGTCGTTGAGTATGCGGATGCCGGTAATCAGCACGTCCTCGCAGCCGGCCGGGTGGACGGCCCAGTTGGCGCTGTCGCGGATGGTGACGTCGCGCATCGTCACGCGCCGGCAGTTGAAAAAGCCGATAAGCTGCGGGCGATCGCGCCGGGCGTTGTAGTGGTAGCGGTCGAGCGACTCCATGAACGCCCTGCCCTGTCCGTCGATTACGCCGTCGCCGGTAATCGCCACGTCCTCGGCGTCGTGGGCGACTATCAGCGCCCAGCCGGGCTTGTCCGAGCCGGGGAAAGCCGCGGCCGTGTAGTGGTCGATGTTGTCGCTGGCCAGCAGCGTCGCGCCGCGCTCGACGTGCAAATCAACGCCGGTTTTCAGCTCAATTGTGCCGGTCAGACACTTTCTGCCCGCGGGCACGACCACTCGCCCGCCGCCGGCTGCGTGGCAGGCGTCTATCGCCTTATGTATCGCCTCGGTGTCCAGCGTCTCGCCGTCGCATACGGCGCCGTAGTCGGTTATCAACTGATCTGTCATGTGATAGTGTCCAATCGCTCTTGAAGATTATTCAAAACGCTCCAACCAGAACCTCGCAACTCATCCGGTCCGACTCCCATCCGCAGCCGGCCAAGGTCCGACTACCATCCGCAGCCAGTCAAGGCCCAAAGCACCTTTTGCAGCTCTGTCGTAGGTCATCAACACGCTTGCCACGAGTTATTGGACACGCTCAGTTAGCACCTATGGCGTTACCAGTTCTTGCAGGCGTGGATTACTTCCGCGAGCTTGCCGGTGGCGACGCACTGGACGGTGTCGGCCCCGCCGTAGTAGAGCTTCAGCGTATCGTCCGGCTCGACGATCAGCGAGCACGGGAAGCAGACGTGCTCGACCAGACCGGTCATCTCGTAGTCGGCATCGGGGTAGAGTATGGGGTGCTTCGTATAGTGCAGCGGCTTGTACGGCTCATCGAGGTCCAGCAGTGCCGCCCCGACGGAATATTCCCGCGTGGTGCAGTTCTGCATGACGGCGTGGTAGATAATCAGCCAGCCCTGGTCGGTTTTGAACGGCACGGTGGACGGACCAAGCCCGCCGATGCCGAAGTTCCACTGCTGGGAAGTACTCAACACGCGGTGCGAGTCGCCCCAGTGGATGAGGTCAGGCGAGTAGCTCAGCCAGATGTCGCCCTTGCCGCCGGCGGACGCCAGGTTAGGCCTCTCCAGCCGCATGTACCGCCCGTCGGGCGATTTCTCCGGAAAGATGACCATGTTCCGGTTGTCCGGGGCGTTGATGAAGTTGACGAACTCCAGCTCGTTCAGATCGTCCGAACGGAACATCGCCACGCGGCACTCGTGCGGGCTTTGCGTCGCCAACAGGACCTTGTACTCGCCGTCTATGTAGGTAATCCGCGGGTCGTAATAGACGCTGGCGGCGGCTTTTTTCCATTCCGGCGTGTCTGGCATCTCGAACGGTTCGGGCCGGACCTTCCAGTTCAGTCCGTCGTCGCTGTCGGCGCCCCACAGCAGCGTCATGTGGTTGAGCTGGTTGACCCGACAGAGCATGACGTATCGGCCTTCGGGGGTCTTGATGGCGGAGCTGTTATAGACGGCCCGCATCTTGCACGGGAAGTCCTCCGGACTGAGCACGGGGTTGCCTTCGTAGCGGAACAGCACGTCGCGGTCGATCTTCGCGTAGTCCATCTGTGTCTCTCCGGTTGGGGGTATGATGAGATTATCGCGATACAAACGTCGAGGGGCGATTATAGGGAGACGGCGGCGGTTTTCCAGATGCCGTTAAACCGCCGCCGCGCTGGCTAGAGCACGAATCCCGGCGCGCCGGGACGAATCACCACGAATCACGCGAATAACGACACGTAAGAAGACACGTACCTACAGACTTCCTGCCCGGCGGCAAGAACGCGGTCGGTTACATTTTGCATGGCTGTTCATTTGGGACATTCGTGTTCATTAGTGTCATTCGTGTTCTAGTTTTCCCGGGCGGGCTGCCCGGAGAAGCGCATCCCACAGCGACGGATACGCCCTGCCCTGTCCGTCGGTGTGCTCGTGGGGGGCGTCTTTGAGGAACTCGCTCAGCGCCTCCAGCACCGGCATGCGGAAGCCCTTTTCACCGGCTTCTGAAAGGGCGTATCCCCATTCGCCATACTTCATGTCCATTTCGCCGGTCTTACCGGCACGGACACAGTTGAGGGCGGCGAGGAAGCTTTCCTTGTCCTTCATGCCGGCTGCCAGAGTCTCCATCGGCAAGCCCGCGAGACGGCCGAACGCCACCAGCTCGAGCTGGACGGCCTCGGCAAGCCCGCCGGATAGCTGCTGGATGCACTTCATTATCTGCCCGCAGCCGCTGGGGCCCGCGTAGATGAGGTACCGCGGGTCGGCGATTATCTCGAACAGCTCCCAGCATCGTCGAGCGGTCGGCTCGTCGCCGCCGACCCACATCCTCAATGTCCCGTTCTTAGCGCCGTCGGCACCTCCGCTGACCGGCGCATCCAGCATGATCCCGCCGCGCTCGGCAAAATCCGCCGACAGCCGCCTGGTCATCGGCGGACGGGTCGTGCCGTGCTCGATAAAGACCTGCCCTTCGCGGGCGTTAGGTATAAGCTCCGACTCCGCCACCCGCTGGAATACGTCCGAGGTCGTCAGCGACGTGAGCACCACATCCGCGCGTTCGACGACCTCCGAGGCGGACGAGGCGCCCTTGGCGCCGGCCTGTTCACACTCGGTTAGCCGCTCGGTGTCGATGTCGAAACCCACCAGCTCGTAGCCCGCGTTCAGCAGGTTACGCGCCATCCGGCTGCCCATCGCGCCGAGTCCGATAAAACCAAGCGTTCCGATATCGTGCGACATACGAATACCTCCCGCGTCAATACCCGAGCACTGAGCCGCGAAGCGCTAATCACCCATAGCGCCCGTCATGATAGCCATCATGCCCATGCCGAATTCCTGGCTGAGCGACTCGGCGGTGACGCCTTCGGCACCGATGCGGTCCTGCTTTTCGCGGACCATCTCGGCCATTTGATTCATCATCTTCGTGCCCTGCTTCGCTTCCTTGCCGGAGGGAAAATCAGCTTTGTTGTTGGTGTCTATGTACCACTTGCCGTCCTTGCGGACGAGGACCGTCTCGTTGTCATCGCCGGGCACAGTGACGTATGCCTTGTCGCCTTCGATGCGGGCCTTGGTTTCTTCGAGCTTCTCAAGGTCAGTATCCATGGTCATGCCGCCGCCACCATCGGAAAAGTACGCCCAGCCCTCGTCGCCCCATTCGGCCTTGACGGCTTCTTCGAAGTCTTTCATCGCGCCGGTAACATTCGCCATGCCGCGGACAAAGTCCTTGGCTTCGTCGCTGCCGTGGACGCAGGACGCCGCACGGTCGCCGTCGCCGTCCATTATCGCCTCAAAGAACGACTGCACAGCCGCCTCGGGCGTGGACTGGTCGGCCTTTTTGCTGCAACCGAGCGGCGACGCCACAAGCACCACGGACAACACCAGCACATAGCCGGCAAACCTTCTGGAAGCTTTCATTTCTGTCTTCTCGTTTCGAACGGGCACCGACCGGCCGCCCTTAGTGGACAGTGGTGAGTAGCCCAGGCCGCGGTTGAACTGTTACATCTGCTCCGGCGCGGCGATGCCCAGCAGCTCCAGACCCGTCCGCACCGTCCGTCGGGTAAGCCGGCAGAGCATCAGCCGGCTGGTCCGCAGCGGCTCGGGGGAGCTTAGCACCGGGCAGTTTTCGTAGAATCCCATAAAGGCACCGGCCAGCTCGTAAAGGTACGAACACAGCACGCTGGGCAGGCAGTCGTCCACAACGGCGCGAATCGTCTCGGGAAATCGAGCCAGCGCCACAGCCAGCGCGCGCTCGGCCGGGTGTTCGAGGCGAATATCGCCGCTCGCAGGCACCCCCTCGTCGCGCCCCCGCCGGAAAATGCTGCTTATCCGCGCGTGGGCGTACTGCATGTACGGAGCGGTGTTGCCGTCCAGGGCGAGCATCTTGTCCCAGGAGAACACGTAATCGCTGGTGCGGTTCTGGGAAAGGTCCGCGTATTTCACCGCGCCCACGCCGACCGCCCGGGAGACCTCGCGCAGTGCCTCTTCGTCGCCGGCAAGCTCGGGGTTGCGCTGCCTGACAAGCTCGGCGGCGAGTTGCTCGGCCTTGTCGAGCAGGTCGTTGAGGCGGACCGTGCCGCCGTCACGTGTACGGAACGGCCGATGGTCCGAACCCAGCATCATTCCGAAGCCGACGTGCTCCAGAGAGACGTCGTCTCCGGCGAAGCCCGCCCGGCGGGCGACGGCGAATATCTGGCGGAAGTGCAGCGACTGGCGCGAGTCGGTGACGTAGAGGATGCGGTCGGCCTTCAGCTCGCGCGTGCGGTATCGGATGGCGGCCAGGTCCGTCGAAGCATACAGATACGCCCCGTCGGACTTCTGCACGATGACCGGCAGCGGCTCGTCGTCGGCGTTGGTGAAGCCCTCGATGAAGACGCACTTCGCGCCTTCGGACTCGGTAAGCAGACCGGCCGATTCCAGGTCGGTGACGACTTGCGGCAACTCGTCCCTGTAGGAGCTTTCGCCGCGGACGTGCTCCCGCATCAGCGAGACTCCCAGACGCCGGTAAACCTGCTCGCAGTGCTTCAGGGACTCGCTCGTAAAGCGCCGCCAGTATGGCAGGATACCCTCATCGCCCTGTTGCATGCGGACCACCGCGGCGCGGGCGCGTGCGGCGAAATCCTCGTCGGTATCGAAACGCCTCTTGGCGGCCTGGTAGAACTGCTCCAGGTCGCCCAGGTCGGCGGCGTCGGCGCCGGTCTCTGCCATCATTGCTATGAGCATTCCGAACTGCGTGCCCCAGTCGCCGACATGGTTCTGCCGGATGACGTTATGTCCGCAGAACTCCAGCGTCCTCGCCAGGGCGTCGCCGATAATCGTGCTGCGGAGGTGCCCGACGTGCATCTCTTTGGCGAGATTTGGCGAGGAATAGTCCACCACCACGGTCTGCGACGTCGGCGTCTCTACGCCGAGCTGTTCATCACCGAGCGTCGCGGTCAGTCGGGAAGCCAGCCAGTCGTTGCGGAGAGTGATGTTGATGAAACCCGGGCCGGCGGGCTCGACTTTCTCGGCGATGTCGTCGAGCTTGGCGACATCAATGACCTTCTCCGCAAGCTCGCGGGGGTTGGTTTTCATGCGCTTAGCGGCGGCCATCACGCCATTGGCCTGATAGTCGCCGAACTCCGGACGGGTTGCCCGCGCTACAAGCGCCGGCGAGTCGCTCGGAGCGCCGGCGTCCGCCAAGGCCCGTGCGATCCGCCGTGAAAGCTCCGCTAGTACATTCATGCCTTGCCGCTTCCCGTCTTGTCTCGGAAGTTCAAATCAATCCAGCCGTTGGAGCGAATCCGCGCATTCAGCCCCAGCTCGTCAAGGTCGATATGGCTCAGCAGCTCCCTGGCGACGCCTTCGACGCCTCGGCCGGCGGCTTTGGCTACGCGGGGAGCGCCTATGAAGCGGAAATCCGCGGGGCTGCCATTGGGATAGCTCTTGACCCAGCGCGGACTCATAAGCGGCGTGGGCTTGACGGTGTTCTCAACGGCGTTGGCAAACAGCTCGCGTAGCTTTTCTTCCACCTTGTCACCCACTGGCTAACTGTCGGATTCGCCCGTCTCGGGCGATCTCTGCCGGGACCAGTCCACGCGAGGCGCCTCGCCCCAGATAAGCTCCAGGTCGTAGAAACGGCGATGGTACTCGTCGAAGATGTGAACGATGACGTCCACGAAGTCCACCACGATCCACTGGGCCGACTCCTCCCCCGCTCGCCGCCACGCCCGCTCGCCCCGGGCTTTCATACGCCTGGCCAGCTCGCTGGTCAGGGTGCGCATCTGCCGGCCCGACGTACCCGTGCAGATTACGAAATAGTCGGTCACCGGGCTGGTGTCCCGCAGGTCCAGCACCAGCACGTCGGTGGCATTGTATTCCTCGGCGGTGCGAGCGGCCTCGACGGCCAGTTTCAGTGCCGAATCGTCATTTTTACGGCCTGTGCCGGCCAAATCCGCCTCCGCTTAGTCGATGCCCAACATCGCGCCGATCTGCGGGGCGAACCGGACCACCATACCGGCGAATACCACCGAAACAACGCTCATCAGCTTGATGAGGATGTTCAAGCTCGGACCGGAGGTGTCCTTGAACGGGTCGCCGACGGTATCGCCGACCACGGTCGCCTTGTGGGTGTCGCCGCCTTTTCCGCCCAGCTCGCCGGTTTCGACCCACTTCTTGGCGTTGTCCCAGGCGCCGCCGGCGTTGGCCATGAACACCGCCATCGCGAATCCGCAGGCAAGCCCGCCGGCGAGCAGGCCCATCACGCCGGGAACATTCAGCAGCAGCCCGACCACCACCGGCACGACGATCGCCAGAAGCGCCGGGATCACCATCTCCTTTTGAGCGCCGCGGGTGGAGATGGCTACGCAGCGGGCGTAGTCCGGCTTGGTCGTGCCGTCCATGATACCGGGCATCTCCTTGAACTGCCGACGAACCTCCATGACCATCCGGCTGGCGGCGCGGCCGACGGCCTTCATCGTCATCGCGCTGAATACGAACACAAGCAGCACGCCGGCGAACAGTCCGCACAGAACCTTCGGGTTCATCAGCGTAACGCCGTAATGCTCCATGAACTGCGCCAGCGACGCCCGCCGCGCCGGAACGATGCGCAGACGGTCCTGGACGCCGGCAATGCGGAAGGTATGTACGAAGTCCTCGTCCGCCTCGCCGAGAACGTCCTCGGCGGCTGTGGTCTCGGCCTCGGCGACGGGCACAGGAACCTCCGCGGGAATTTCCTCCGGGAGCTTACCGACGGAGATATACGCATCAAACGCGTCCTCGCCGGAGCCCTCACCGGTCTTCATGGCGAACTTTCCGTGGCCGGAATAGAACAGCCGATACATACCCGCCTGACTGTCGGCATCCGCCTCCTCGACGTGCTGGACGACCACCGTGGACGCCTCGCGGACAAGCGAGTTTCGCACTTCTTCGACATATGCCGCGAGAAGCGCCAGCGTGGTCAAGGCGGCCGAACCGATGGCGAAGCCCTTACCCATGGCGGCGGTGGTGTTGCCGAGCGAATCCAGCGCGTCGGTGCGGTCGCGGACCTCGGACGGCTGGCCGGTCATTTCGGCATTTCCGCCCGCGTTGTCGGCGATGGGTCCGTAAGCATCGCACGCCAAGGTTATACCCAACGTCGAGAGCATGCCCACCGCGGCGATGCCGGCGCCATAGAGACCCAGCGGAGCGTGCTCGAAGCCGCCGGCGAAGCCGTACGCCAGCAGGATGGCGATCATCACCGTCAACAGTGCGCCCCAGGTGCTCTTAAGCCCTTCGGCGATACCGGCGATGATAACCGTGCCCGGTCCGGTCTCGCCCTGCTCGGCGATACCACGGGTGGGCTTGAAGTCGTAGCTGGTATAGTATTCGGTGCTTTTCCCGATGACTACGCCCGCGAGCAAGCCGGCGACTATCGCCAGCCAGATACCCCACCAGTTGACATCGGCGACCTCGCCCAACAGGGCGTAGCACACCAGACCCGCCAGCAGCGCCACCAGGACGGTCGCGCCGTTGACGCCGCGATGCAGCGAGCCCATAAGCTGCTTCATCGTGGCGCCTTCCTTGGTGCGGACGGCGAAGACGCCGAGAATGCTCAGGATGATACCCAGTCCCGCCAGGACCATCGGGACCGCGAGGAAGCGGATCGCGTCGTTACCGGCGGCGACGGAACCCGCAGCCGCCACGCCAAGTGCGCTGGTCGCGAGTATCGAGCCGTAGTAGCTTTCGTAGAGGTCGGCGCCCATGCCGGCTACATCGCCGACATTGTCGCCGACGTTGTCGGCGATGGTGGCGGGGTTGCGGGGGTCGTCCTCGGGGATGCCCGCCTCGACCTTGCCGACCAGGTCGGCTCCGACATCGGCGGCCTTGGTGTAGATACCGCCGCCGACACGGGCGAACAGCGCCTGGAAGCTTGCACCCATGGCGAACGTCAGCATCACCACGGAGATCTCACGCAGCGTCATTTCGATGCCCAGGCGCGGCGCGACCTCGTAGAGGATCAGGAACCACAAGCTCACGTCCAGCAGGGCAAAGCCCACGACGATCAGCCCCATCACGGCGCCGGCCCGGAAGGAGACCTTCAGCGCCCTGTCGAGACTTTCCTTGGCTGCCTGGGTTGCCCGGCTCGAGGCCATCGTGGCGGTGCGCATACCCAGCCAGCCGCAGAAACCCGAGAAAAAGCCGGCCGTCAGGAACGCGACGAATACGACCTTGTTCTGGACCTGCAGCCACCAGCCCATCACGAACAGGATGAACGAGACTATCACGAAGAACAGCGCAACGACCTTGTACTGGCGGCGCAGGTAAGCGTACGCCCCCTCGCGGACGTAGCCGGCGATTTCTCGCATCTTCTCGTCGCCTTCGCCGGCGCTTTTGACCTGCCGGTAGAAGACTAAGGCGAAAATCAGCGCGAGCACCGCACCGATGGGGGCGACGACCCATATTGCCGGGATGGGCGCCCTGGAGACGGCTTCTTCCTCCGCCTGGGCTTCGACGGGCGAATCCTGGGCGACGGCGACGCTTATTGCCATACCCAGAGCAGCCGTCAGAACGATCGACAGGATAAGTCCGCGTTTCCGCTGCAGCGTTCCAAGCAGTCCGTTCACTTATAAACTCCTCGTGTCGTCCGGTTCCCTTGCTGTCGTGATATCCAAGATGCTGACAACACGCCGCGATTCGTGATTACCCATTCCCGCCGGGCTACGCCGTCAGCCCGGTCGCGGAACCTTGCGATCCTGTGTGCCCCGCCGGTTTTGAGAGTGCGAACGCCGCCGCGAGCGGTGCGTGCCGCACAACTGACGGGCTCGCCTTGCGACGTCCGTACTACTGCGAGGCGACGCGCTTCATGGTCTTCCGCAGACGGCGCCTGCGACGCTCGGAGGGCTTCTCGTAGTAGCTGTTGCGTTTGATGTCTTTTGTAAGCCCTTCCTTCTCGCACATCTTCTTGAAGCGCTTGAGCATCTGCTGGACAGACTCGTTGCTTCTTGCCTTTACCTTTATCATGCGGGTTCTTCGTATCCTTTCGCCTGCTTTGACACTATACCTCTAGCCGACGGACCATCGGTCCGCTATGAATCGGGCTATGATACCGGCTCTCGGAGCTTCTGCAAGGCAATTTCACCGAAGCCACCTGCATAAACCCGTCGGCCTACACCCGTCGAAACGCTTGAAATATGGATGT
>JBKHJB010000007.1:0-32093 GCA_046538345.1 Phycisphaerae bacterium | reverse complement strand
AGCCCCCGTCCGGGGGCGTCTGAAAGTAGCTATGGGTGAAGCGTCCCAAAGGACGTCCCGTTGGGGCGAAGCGCAACCCGTGCAAATCCTGCCCGAGAGGATTTCTTTGTTGTAGCCGGCGCTGATGGACGATATAGTTGTTATAGAGGGCGACGCATGATTCGTCAGACCAACAGCTTGGGCCTGTTGCTACTAGCCGGGCTCCTGCTGCGCTGACGGATCGCGGACCGCCCTGTCCGGAGAAGACTATCGGCTCCGCGATCCTTCCAGGGTTGCGGAGCTTTTTTTGTCTCGATACGGACCGGCGTAAGTGACGACCAGATTAAAGTTGCCCGCCGGCAAAGGAGCAGGATATGAGCGATCAGCGGAATATCGTCATCTTCGACACCACGTTGCGCGACGGCGAGCAATCGCCGGGCTGCAGCATGAACCTCGCCGAGAAGGTAGAGCTGGCCCGGGCGTTGGAGCAGCTCCGAGTGGACGTTATTGAGGCGGGCTTCCCGGCGGCGAGCAAGGGCGACTTCGAGGCCGTCCAGACGGTAGCCCGGAATATCAAGGACTCAACCATATGCGGACTCGCCCGCTCCAAGGAGGCGGACGTAACGGCTGCGGGCGAAGCCCTGCGTGAGGCACAGAGGCCCCGGATACACGTGTTCTGCGCCACCAGCGAGATACACCGTCGCCACAAGCTCAAACGCGCCAAGGAAGAAATCGTGCGGATGAGCGTGGAGGCGGTCCGCCAGGCCCGCAATTTCACCGACGATGTGGAGTTCTCCCCGGAGGACGCCTCGCGAACGGAGTGGGACTTTCTGACCGAGATTACCGAAGCGGTCATCGACGCCGGCGCGAGTACGGTGAACATCCCCGACACAGTCGGATACGCCATGCCGGAGCAGTTCGCCTCGCTTATCCGCCACCTGCGCGAGAATGTATCGAATATCGACGACGCGGTCATCTCCGTGCACTGCCACGACGACCTGGGACTGGCCGTCGCCAACTCCCTCGCCGCGGTCCACGCCGGCGCCGGACAGGTGGAGTGCACCGTCAACGGCATCGGCGAGCGCGCGGGCAACGCGGCCATGGAAGAGATGGTAATGGCGTTGAAGACCCGCGGGGACTTCTTCGACGCGGACTGCCGCGTGGACACCCGACGCATCTACCCGACCAGCCGTCTGGTGTCCTCGATAACCGGCATGCACGTGCAGCGCAACAAGGCGATCATCGGCGAAAACGCCTTCGCTCACGAAGCGGGCATCCATCAGCACGGCGTGCTCGCGCATCGCGAGACGTACGAGATAATGCGGCCTGAGGATATAGGCGTTCCGCCCAGCCGGCTCGTGCTCGGCAAGCACTCCGGAAGGCACGCCTTCAAGCAACGCATCGAGGCGTTGGGCTATACGCTCGCCGGGGAGCAGATCGACAGCGCGTTCGAGAAATTCAAGGCGCTTGCCGACAAGAAAAAGCACGTCTTCGACGCCGACATTGAGGCGCTCATCGACGAGCAGATTGAGCAGACCACTGATCTGTGGACGCTGGAGTCGGTGCAGACGACGGCCGGCTCGAACACCGTGCCGACGGCGACGGTCTCAGTGATGTTCGAGGGCGAGCGAGTGACCGACGCCGCGACCGGAGACGGGCCTGTGGACGCCGTGTATGAAGCCATACAGCGCATCACCGGCGTATCGCTGGAGTTGGTGGATTACTCGCTGCGGGCGATTACTTCCGGCAAAGACGCTCAGGGCGAGGTCACCATCGAGGTCGAACACGACGGCAGGCGCTTCCGCACGCGCGGCGTCAGCACCGATATAGTAGAGGCGTCCGCCAGAGCGTTCCTCTCGGCGATCAACAGGGCAGTCACGCGCAATAACGGCGGGCGCGAAAAACACGCCCAGCCGTAAGCGGATACACCCCGAGCGCCCGGGCAGGTACGCCCGGCGATGGTGACATTCTGACGTCGATTCGATGCGTCAACGGTCCGGAGGGCTGGACCCGGCAAAATTACTCTCCGGTCAGGACTGCGCGCGCATGACCTTCTCGGCCTTTAGCCCTTTGGGTCCGTCAATCAACTCGAACTCGACCTCTTCGCCCCGATTCAACGTACGATAGCCGCCTTCGGCTATCGAAGTGTGGTGGACGAAAATGTCCCTTTCGTCGTGTGGAACCTGGATAAAATCGTAGCCCTTGGCATTATTGAACCACTTCACTGTGCCTTTGGCCATTCGACGTGCCTCCCGCTGCCTGGCAAATCCAAAACAAAGAGGCGTGGACTTGCCGCGTACTGCACGGCCCGCGGCGGCCTCACAACATCCGCAAAACTCTTCCGCTCGAAACAACTCTCTGGAAGTGCACAAAGTGCCCGACGACGATCCCAGGCCCTTAGCGAAATCATCATAAACCGGAACCGGAAAGTGTTCAAGCATATTCAATGAATATGCTTACGACAAATAAGCTCCCAAGCGTCCGGAATGGGCGCCAAACCGCCACTTGGGGGGGAAGCGCGAAATCAAAAAACCGCAAATCCACAAGCGGCGATGCGGCCGCATCCGCCGATGCCCCCCGCGTCGATAGGCGGCTCGCCCGCCGGCGCAGGCGCAAACGAATCGTTGTCTGGTATGCTCACCCCTTCCAGGCCGTCAAATGTGCGAGCTACCGCCGGTGTTTCGCAGCAGCAGGTTTATCGCCTCTGTCCGCGTGGCGAGGTTGCTGCGGAAGGTCCCCCGCATAGCGGAGGTCACCATCACGGCCCCGGGCTTCTTCACCCCGCGTATGGTCATGCACGTGTGGGTCGCCTCGATGACACACGCCGCGCCCTTGGCGTCCAGCGAGCTCATCAGCAAATCGGCCACCTGGCATGTCAGCCGCTCCTGCAACTGAGGCCGTCTGGCGAAACTCTCCACCACACGCGCCAGCTTGCTCAGCCCCACAACCTTGCCCCGCGGAAGATACGCCACGTGCGCTTTGCCCATGAACGGCAGCAGATGGTGCTCGCACATCGAGTAAAACGAGATGTCCCGCAGGACGACCATCTCGTCGTAGGGCTGCGTGAAGCCCACCCGCACGTGCTCCTCGGGCTGCTCATGCAGACCGGCGAACAGCTCCGCATACATCCGGGCGACGCGGGCGGGCGTGTCGAGCAGCCCCTCGCGGTCCGGGTCCTCGCCGACGGCCGCGAGTATCTCACGCACCGCCTTCTCGATAGCGGGCAGGTCCATCCAGTCGGCCGGGGAAACGTCGTTTTTGTTCTCGTCGCGGGCCATTGGGGTGTCTCCGAAGACGCCGCATCGTATTGCCCCGCATCCCCGCGGTCAAACGCCCAACAAGTTCGGTACGGGCGCTGCCGACCGTGAATCTACCGTCCGGCAGCGTTTGCGGCGGCGATGGCGGCATTCCGCAGCCACATCCGAAAGTCCGCCCGGCGCGTGGTGGAGCCGCGCGTCATGGCGTCCCAGTCGGCTTCGGTCCAGCGCAGCACGTCGGCGGGCGTGACCTTCGCGATCGGTCGCTCTTCGGTGAGTTCACCGTCGCCGGCTGGGACATCGGCGCTATGGGGGCAAACCCGCTGACATGCGTCACAGCCGAACAGGCGGACGCCCATCTTCGCTTGCAGGCGCTGGTCGATCTCGCCGTGGTGCTCGGTCGTCAGGTAGCTAACGCACATCCGTGCGTCCATGGTCCCATCGCCGCGAAGGGCGCCGGTGGGGCACGCCTCCACGCATCGCCCGCAGTCGCCGCAGCCGCCGCCGAGCGGCTCGTCCGCCTCCAGGGGGAGGTTGCACACAATCTCGCCAAGGACCACATAGCTGCCCAACTCCGGGACGATGAGGCATCCATTGCGGCCGATCCAGCCCAGACCGGCCGAGACCGCCAGCGAACGCTCCGCAAGCGGGGCCGAGTCCACGAACGCCCGTCCCGAGAAGCCCGGCTCGATCTCACGCAGACGGTCCATCAGCCGGTGCAGCCGCTGTTTGGCCACGCGGTGATAGTCGCGTCCGCGGGCGAATCGCGCCACCGCCCGCTCGGGCGCATCAGGGGGCGGAGCGTACGACAGAGCAACGCAGATTACGCTGCGGGCGCCCTCGACGAGCAGCCGTGGGTCGAAACGCTTGTCGATATTCCGCGCCAGGTAGTCCATGGCCCCGTGCCGCCCGGCCGAGAGCCAGTCGGTGAACATCTGGGCACCTGTAACAGCACCGGCCGATGCGATACCGGCGCGCACGAATCCCGACTCAAGTGCGAGCCGTTTGACAGTACGGGCAAGTTCGCAGCCGGGGTCCATACAACCAGTGTAAACCACCGCCGGCGGAAAAACACATCCGCCGCGTGCTCTATCGGATAAGCCGTGCCGCCGCGAGGTTAACGTGGTCGGAGACATCGAGCGAGTCGTCGCCGAACTCCACACGGATGGTCAGCTTTTTCGCGCCGGAGACGTCCAGCCGCAACGTCTCGGAATCGTCGGTGCCTGCGATACGCATCTCGTCCACGAGAGCTTCTCCGTCGGCGAGGATCGTCAGCGTCGCGTCGCCCAGCGGGCGGACCGCATCGTCTATACCCACGACCGCCGCCAGCAGCCGATACTCACCGCCGAGGTCGTAGGTAACTTCGCAGAAACTGTGCAGCCCCAGCCCGCTGTCATACTGCCGCCCGTCCAGCCGAAGCGGCGTACCGCCGGCCGAGACGTCCAGCCGCGGCTCGAACCCATCGCCGAAAAGACCATGTCGGACGACTTCCTCCGGCTCCAGGCCGGAAAGCGGCACGACGTCTTCAGACTCGAATCGCACAACAGCTATGTCCTTCTGCGAAATCTCCAGCGGTCCGAGACCGAAGGTATCCAGCTCAGCCCGTTCGCCGTCGAGCGAAATCTCACGGAAAGCCAATACCGAGCCGTCGCGCGCGACGAGCCGACCGGCAGGCCGACCGGACCGTTCGGTTGCCGAAAGCAGAACGGCTGCAACGTTGCGACGTTTCACGCGCCTGTCGGCGTCGCGGAAGCGGAAAGTCAGTTCCTCATCGTCTATCCCCTGAAGTACGCCGTCGATGACACTCCAGTCGTCCTGCCCGCGGACAACGACCAGCAAGTCGCTGTGAGCGTCCTCCGGGACTATCGGCTTGGCGCGTCGGCGGACCTGTGCAGCCGTCAGTGGCTCGTCAGGCAGATACAACGCTGTCACGCGGCCGAGATCGATTTGGGCTTCCCCCGTCAACGGGCCGCGAAAACGCAGCTTACCTTCGGAGACCGACAGTTGCTCAGCCGGCAGACGGTCGCCCCAGACCGTCTCGATGAGTCCCACACCCGGACGTTCGTCGCACTCGCGTGGTGTGGCGAAAACCACTTCCGCAAGCTCCTTGCGCGGGACCTCCCGCTCGGAGTCACCTGTCTTCAGCCGCACGCCGTCGGCATCGATGGTGACGCTGTGGCACCCCAGCCGCTGAAGATCCACAGTCCGCACGCTCACAGGCAATTCGCCGGGTGGCGCCGTCAGGGAGTGCTCGGCCGCGACCATGAGCACCACGACCAGGATAAGTGGTTTCGCTTTCATTCGGGTTCCTGCTCCGCAAGTCTGGTGCGATAGTCCCGGATCATGTCACGGTACCGCTCCGGCATCGCCTGCTCGGCGGTTTCCTGGAGTTTCTCTCGCTGCCGGGGCGGAAGAGAGGCCCAGTCGCCGCTTTCGCCGCCCTCATACACACCGCTCAACTCGTCCGTTCTGCCCGGCTCGCCTTCGGGGAGCGCGCCGCTATCCAGCGGCGAGTCTGGTCGTCCCCCGCGGCGGCCCTGCGAGGATCTGTCTTGCCTCGATGCGCTCTGCCTCTGCTGCCTTTGGCGCTGCCCTTGCGAATCCGAGCTACCGGAGGAGCTTTCCTCGGCCGTCTTGATAAGATCCTCCAGCAGCATGACAATCTCCCGCTGCTTCCGCCGGGTCTGCTCACCACTATCGGCGGCGGACAACCGCTCGGCTACGTCGCCCATCATTTGCTCGACCGTCGAAAGCGGCTCGCGGTACAGACGATCCAGCTCCAGGATCCGCTGGTTGATTTCATCGAACCGCTCTTTGGAAAGCATCAGACCGTAGCGGCTCAGACAAACGCGGTAGGCCTCCAACGCGTAGAGTCGCCGGCCCATCTGTTCGTAAAGCTCTGCCGTTCGCTCGGCGGCGTCCGCGGCAAAGCTGTATCTCTCCGGCATCCGCTCAAGCAGTTGCGCGTAGGTCTCCAGAGCGTCCCACTGTTCGCCGCTTGCCTCCAGCGACCGTGCCAGCAGGTAGTGCTCCACGGCGCTGAGACACGAGGCGTCGTTGGGGTTGATAAGCTTTCGCATCGCCTCAGCGGCCTGGTCGTAGCGGTCCTCGCGGAAATGCTCGTACGGCTCGGAGAGACGAAAGTCCACGGCGGCGAACGCCCGACATATCCTCGCGATATTGTCGCTGCGGGTATTCTCCGGCTCTCGACGCAGCCGCTCAACGGCGGCCTCCACCTCGTCCGGGTCGTACAGCAGACCACGGTTCATTTCCGAGGCGGCTTCGCGTCGCTCGGCCTCAAGACGCGCGGCCGCGGCATTGGCGATTAACCGCTCCATCTCCTCCTCGCTCAGCGAGGCAAGGTACGCCTGGAGCGCCTGATGATCGATTTCCCCCGCCGTGTCGCCCGGAGCAATCGGCTCGTCGCCGAACCCCGCCTCGCCGTCGTCCAACTGCGCCGGCGATGCGCCGGCAAAGACGGCGACGGCCGCAATGATGACGACCACACTCCTCATTGTTCACCTCCGATCGGCTGGGCAACACCGGACGATCCGCCGGGCTCCATTGTCTCGGCCACCTGCCGCGCCATCTCGCGCACACGGCGCTGCCGCTCTGCCAGTTCAGCGTGCTCCTCCGCAACGGCGTCGGGGGACATTTCGCCGGCCTCGGCGGCCTCGGCGAGGGCATCCGTCCGCGCACCTATGCGAAGCTGGAGCAGCCGAAGCATTCGCAGTTCCGCCAGCGGTGGAATCAGCGGGCCTTCACCGCCTCCGGGGCATTGTCCGCCGCCGCCACCCTGTCTGCGCCTGCGGGAAAGCTCGTCCCGGACAGCCGAGAGCATCGCTCTGAGGTCGGCCTCTATATTCGCCTGGCGGCGCTGTGTTTCGCTGCCGGAGTCATAGTCGGCCAGTAGCGACTGCACCCGGCCAAGTTCCCCGCGGGCCCCCTCCAAAACGCCGGGGAATACCACGGTACTGCCCTCCTGGGACAACATGCCCCGCACTTCGTCCACATCGTCCGCCAGCGCACCCTCGGTATCGGACAGCTCCGTCAATCGCAGCTTGTCACCTCGGGTCAACTCGTTTTCACCAATAGCGGCGTCGGCCTCCCTGGTGGAAGCCGATACTTCTTCCTGCGCAGCGAGAATCTGCCGGAGCATCTGCTCTATGCTGGCGAGCTGCTCGGCCTGAAGCATCTCCTGCTCGCGGGCAATGGCTTCGGAAAGTTCGTCACGGGCGCGGTCGAGCCGGTCGATGGCTTCGTTCTGGTCTGTATTGGCGCCGCCGCAGTCGCCTCCGGAAAGCTTGTCGGCGGCGTCGTCCATCGCGCCGGCGGCGGAGTCCACGTCGCTTCGGCCCGGCGCCGAGCGGTCCTGCGCGTCGGACATCTGTTTGCCGGTATCCCTGGTCTGGTCGGCAAGGTCGGATTGCTCGTCCGACTGGTGGTCGTGGGGCGTTTCGGCCTTGTCTTTGATCCGTCGTCGAAGCTGCGACAGTTCGTAACCCTCGTCGCGAAGCTCTTCCAGAGCGCGGCGTTGATGGTCGGCGGCCTTGTCGCCGTCATTGTCCGTAAGCTCCCCGGATGCTTTGGTCATCTGCTCGACGGCCTCGGAGAGGTTGCCCGTATCGGCCCCCATCCCCGCCTCGGAAGCGACCGACTTCACCTCCTGCTTCAACGCGTCGGTCCTCTCGCCGAGTGCGGTCTGCTTTTCGGCCAGCTTGCCCGCGGGCGTTCCGCCGCTTCGGGCTTCTATCGCCGCGGACAACTTCTCGTCGGCGGCTTCCAGCTCCGCCACCGCCTGCCGCTGGGCGGTGTCGGCCTCGTCACCGTCGCTGCGGGCCAGCGATTCGCCCGCGATCGACATCTCTCCGCTGGCCGATGCGACCAGATCCGATGCCTCCACCAGTACGTCCGGCTCGACACCGGCGGATTCCAGGTCGTCCGAGAGCGCTTTGTCCTCGCGGGCTTGCCTCAGGTCCTCCGCCAGCGAATCGGCCGAGTCGGAAAGCTCTTTCTGCAGACCCGCGGCAAGCGGCAGGCGGCTCACGTCGGCGGTTCGGCATTCCTCATGCAGATTTCGCTGTCGGACAATGAGCCGGCGCAAACGCATGCGAAGTTCGACCAGCCGGCTCACAGCCGCGTCCGGTTCGCCCAACTGCGTGGTCTCATCCAGTAGTTCCTGCTGGTCTGAAACGATGTCCGAAAGCTCCTCCGAGAGCGTGGCCATACGCTCATCGAGCTGCTCGGCATGCTCGGCGGTGTTGGATATGCGTTCAAGTTTCCGCTGCTCTTCGCGCATCCGGTCGATGCGGTCGAGCATTTCCCGCCATTTACGGATGCGCTCGCCGCGCTTGCCGACATCCGTATCGCCATAAAGCAGCGTCTCCAGAAGCCGACGCAAATCAGCGACGATCTCCTCGCCTCCGCGCGCGGCGGCGGTGTCCATGCCACTGGAGAGATGCTCGGCCACTTCGTCCATGCGCTCGGCGAGGAAAGCCGCCTGTGCCTGCGAGACCGCCTGTCGTATTGCCCGCGCCGAGGCCGGATCGCTGTCGGCGAGCAGGTCGGCGACTTCGACCATCTTGTCGGTCAGCTCGGTGAATTCCTTCTTCGTCAGTTCCTGCAGCGCGACCAGTTCCTCGCGGTCCTCGGCGTCACTCTGTGCCCGCCCGGCCGGAACCGCCACCACCGATGCCAGCAGCATCGCCGCTACCGCGCCGAACCGCCATGACCGTCGCATGTTCCACCTCTTATCATTGGTCGCTTTCGCCTTCGTCGTCTTCAAATATATCAATAATATCCCGTTCCTGGCGACTTCGGATTCGCTCGCTGATATCCTCGGACATCTTGATGATCATACGTAGCTGTCTGGCAAGGTCCTGCCGGGTCTGAAGCTTCTGCATGTGCTCGGCAATCCGTTCCATACGCCCCAGCACTTCGCGCTGGTCGGCGGCTGTTTCCCGGGCGATCTCGCCAGCCGCGTCGGAATCGGCAAGCTTTGCGCCGGCGGATAGCTTGGCCAGTATGTCCTCGATCGGGCCGGCGAGCGATTCCAGCGGCTCGACCACGTCGCCCCGCAGCTGGGACAGGTCCGACGGCGATCCGATTCGATTCCACCGCATCTGCTCCAGCAGTCCGGCGAGTGTCTCGGCGGCTTTGGCGCACTCGGTCGAGACATTCTGCTGGAGGTGCGCCGACGCCTCCAACCTACGGCTAACCCGCGGCGTGACCTCTCCGCCGGCCGCCAACTCGGCGGCGGCCGATGAGTTGGAAATGGCCGATGTCTGTGCGGCTATCGCCTGGACAAACTCCAGCCGCAACTCCTTCTGCCGACGGACAAGCTCGCCCAGCAAATCTTCCGGCGAGACAACGGTAAACTCCAGCGACGGACTGACGCCGACGTTCGGTCCGTCGTAGCCCTGCTGTTCGGGGAGCGTGTCGGATGCCTCGACGGTTACGCGAATCGTTTTTCCCGGCTCCAGATCGTGCGGCTGGAGGTCCAATTCATGTCCCGTGGTTAATCGGCTGTTCGCCCGGTCGGTCAGTTCGACGGTCTCGACGACGAACGGCTCGGCCGCTCCCGTCATGCGCGCCGCCGCCCGGGCGGCGGTCAATCCGTAATCGTCCTCCATTTCCGCCGACAGCGGCAGCACGGCTTGAGGCGCGATGTTCCGACCAAGTGGCGGACAGGTCAGAGAAACACTCGGAGCGGTATCCGGCTCGACGCGGCAGAGGACCTGTTGACTCCGCCGGCTGACGAAACCTTCCGTATCGGTAAGTTCAAAGCTAAGCGTAAGCGTTCGGGCGCCGGCGCTCGGGGGGATGTCCAGTTCGCCTGCGACCACACGCGGACCCGACGGCACGCTTTCACCGTCGCCCCGCCGCACCGAAAGGTCGATCCTGCGCGGACGGTCGCCTTCGACCCTCAACTCCGCCGATTGAAGGTCCTTGCTCGCAACACCGCCGAAGCGCACGGAACCGCCGGCGGGTGCGGCTATCATCCCCTGCCCGCCGGTGTAACGCTTGGAACCGCGTGCGGTGTAGCCGGGATAGCTCACGACCATCGTCAGATCCTCAAGGTTCGCCGGCGGCACGACCCTGACACGATGGGGATTCCGGCGGTCACGGCTGTCGTCGCCGCCGGTAACGTAGAACTCGAACGGCTCGCTGACGCGGGAGAATTTCATCACGTATCGCCGGGCGTCCGGAGCTTCGCGGTCCAGACGCTGCTCGGTGCGACCGAGTGAGGGATACGTCGCATGAACCGTTACGTAAGGCGGCGCTTCGCGGCTTCGCCGCTCCAGCTCGACGACGACCTCCAGGTCGTCGCCGCGCAACACGGCAAAGTCGTCCCCGCGGACGCTCAGATAAGTATTCTGCGGCCAGTTTATGTCCTCCAGCAGCAGGTTCCGTCGCAGGTAGCGGGTCATCAGGTCGCTCTGCCAGATGCCCAGACCTGCCAACAACGCCGCCGAGCAACACGCCGCCGAGACAAGCTGGAACAATCTTCGCCGTTCGATAATGCCGCTGAAATCCAGCCCCGAGGTCAGCTCCTCCGTCTCGCGTGCGAGGCGACGGACCATCTGCCCGCTCATGCCGGTCGCAGTGGCGGAAAGCTGGATGGTGCTTATCAGTCGGTCCCCGATAGACGGGTTTCTGCGCTCCACTAGCAGAGCTAAAGCGGGTATATCCATCCGTGCAGTCAGCGGCAGCAGCAGTCGCCGCACCAGCACCACCGCCAGAGCTACCCCGGCCGCTACCACAACCACCGCGCGAACGCCGCGCTCGAGGCGAAGCGTATAGTCAAGCGCCAGCGTAACCAACACGCCCGCGAACGCCGCCAGCACCACCCAGGCCAGCCCCTCAGCCAGCAGGCGGAAGCGCAGCGCCAGCCGCAGGCGGTGAAGCTTGCGGAGAACCGCGTCGCCAATCAGCGTTGTATTCTGTTCGGTCAATTCGTTTCCAGGAGTCAAGCCATATTGTGCTTCTTCCGCAGCGCCCATTCCGCCGACAGCAGCGCGACGATCAGCAGCAGCATCAGTCGGGTATCCCACAGCTCCCGGGGGTGTTCTCGAACGGCCGTCATGCGCTCCGCCGGTATAAGCGAGGGCAGCTTTCCGGCTTCGCAGAGGCCAATCGCACCCTCGGGCCTGGACGCCAATGCCCGGGAGGTCTCAGCGTCGGCCTCGGGTTTGCGGGTCTCCGCGCGGGGAAGCTCAACTACGAACCTGCGGGACGCCACTTTCTGCTCGGCGTGGGGGTCATCGCGAAGGGCGGTCAGCTCAAACTCGCCGGTCCGTTCCGCTTTTATGGTTCCGCGGTAGCGCCCGGGCTGGTCGGTTTTCTCCAGCGTGACGGTGCGCGATTCTCCGGAGTCCAGGTCGATAAGTTCCACGTCGAAGGTTTCGTCTCCCAACGGCTGGAAGCTCTCGTCGTACGCCTCCGCGCGAATGGTTATGTCGCTGCCGGCGTCGAAGCGGTCCGCCCCGGTTGAGATGACGACCTGACGGGCCCGCAACGTCGCGAGGTAGCGCACGACGTTGGACCAGAAGCGGCGGTGATACAGGCCGTCTCTCGGCGAACGCCATCGCCACGACTCGCTGAAGCCCACGTACAGCGCCTTTCCGCTGCCTACCGGCATAGCCGCGACCACCGGCTCGCGGTCCCGCCGGCGCGTCCGACGCATGGAGTCCGAGTTCACCGCCAGAACGCGCGCCATCGGTTTGACGTCCAGCACCTGATGTGTCCAGTACAGAGCCGGCAGAGATTCCCACACCTCGGCGATATGTCGCGATGAGTCGCCGAGGCGCATGATCGGGTGGTCCAGTCCGTAGTCGGTCGGCTCAACCGGCCACGCCTGCGACGCGCGGCCGCTGATACGCTCGGAAATGTCGAGCGTGTTGGGCGTCAGTATCACCGGAAGCAAATCGGCCAGCGGTTTGAAATCGGTCCGTCCGCAAAGGGTTGAGTCGGTGTGTTTGTTGCCCGCGACGTAGCACACGCCGCCGCCATGCTCGACCACGAAGGTCTTGAGCATTTCGGCGAAATCCGCGTCGAAGCCGCCCTCGGTGGGTCGCGGATCGTGCAGGATTACCACGTCGTAGCCGGGCTTTTCGTCGTCTCCGGGCACGCCGATAAGCTCCGCGAGCGTGCGCGGCAGGTGCGAAAGTTTCATACCCGTCGAAGCCGCCTGGTTGACCTCCGTGTCCGCGTTCTGCTGCCAGACACTTATCTTGTAAAGCTCCGGCTGGCGGAGCAGGAAGTTGCGGAGATACTGAAAGTCCCACCCGGCGTCGCCGCTGACCAGCAGTACGTGTATGCGCTTCTCGGAGACGGTGACCGTGGCGTCGGCGGAGTTGTCGTCGGTGTTGCGCTCGGAGGGCAGGGGATCGACAACGGCGCGGTATTCGAACTCGCCCAGTTCGTCGGCCTCTGTGCGTATCTTTACCGTTTGCGTTCCGCGCCGTGTCTCGGCTTCGCCGTCCGGCTCGGCGAGCGTGAAGGCGACGGATTCGCCGGTATCGACGAAATCTCCGCCCTCTGGCTCGCGGCGAAGGAGCCGACAGACAACCTCCGCGCCGGTGAGGTTGCGGTGACTGACATCGGCCTCGAACTCGATGGTTGATCCCTGGCGGACTTCCTCGGGGCTTCGCAGAGATGATACCGCTACGTTTTTCGGCTCGGTGGGGTCGCCGACCGCGACGGAGACGACCTGCATGCCCGCCTGTTCGGCGTAAGCAACCGCACCTGTGAGGCGGTCGCGGCCGGAGTCGGTAGTAATCTGCCCATCGCCGACATGGACCAGCGCCGCCACCCGTCGCCCCCGAACGTGCTCGACGGCGTCACGCAGGGCCGTTGCGACGTCGGTCTCGAAACCGGCGCCGCTGAGCGGAGCGAGCAGGGCCGCTACGCCCGAAGCGTCCTCCTGGGACGCTGCTGAACCGACCGGCATTTCCCCCAGCGTGCGGGTATATGCCTCGCGCCCGGGACGGTCGGTTGAGTATAGCATCAACACAAGGGGGTGGTCCTCGCGGAGCTGTTCGAGCGGTCCGCCCGGCCGCGTAAACACCTGCCGCACAAGCTCGGCGCGGGAGAGGTTACCCAACTCATCGACGTCCACGCCGACGGCGTCTGCGAGCTTCTCGTCTCGCCCGGCGTTGGCGTCGTCGGCATAAGTGTCGCTGAGCGACATTGACAAGCTGTCGTCCAAGAGCACGACGACCGCGCTGTGAAGCGTGCGCGTGGTCCGCAGCACCAATGCCGGACGAAGCAGTATGGACAGGACCAGCAGCACCGTCACGACACGCATCGCCGCCAGGATTGCCTTGGCGCGCCGCGGAGCATCGCCTTCGCGCCGGTAGCTTCGGATGGTCAGATACACCATCACGGCAGCCACACACAAAAGCGCAAGGACAACCGCGCCGTCATACCCGGCGACGAAGCCGAACCGCCACTCGCCCTCGCCGCCGGCGACGGTGTGCCTGCTGCCCAGAAGCCATTGCCAGAGTTTACTCATTGTCGTCTCGCGGCCGCCGCAAGCGGTCGCCACTGATCAACCGTTGCTGTAATGTCCGAATCTCCTTGCCAGCAATGTTTCGGTCGCCAGCATCACCAGAACGGCCGCTACAGCCCACCTCCAGTAATCGCGATGGTCGTCCATGCCGGCGGTGTCTGTGCGTCGCGCACCGACGCGTTGGACGTAATCGAATTGCTCGTCGCCGATGGCCGCCGAAAGACCGGACTCGCCCGCGGGCGCCAAATCGCCTTCGTCCGGGTTGATGTTCCGCACCGGCAGCACGCGCAGTGGCTCGCCCACCGGCGGGGTCAGCTCCAGCGTGTAAACACCCGCGTACTCGGCGCGGTCGTACCGCACGCGGCGGCGGTTCCGCTCGTCTGTCCGCGGCATGAGCGTGAGCTTCTCAACTTCCGGATAGCGCGGGGTCTTCAGCGACACTTTCGCGTCGCGCATGCGCTCGGTGATATCCGTCACAATAGGACGGCCTACGGTACCGTTGATGCTCTCGGTCTGCGGGCGGGCAAGGACATTGACGGTCTCGACCATCACCGCCACGTAGCTGCCCAGCGGCTCGACGGGCCAGTCCGTCCAGCGTCTGTCGGCCGTCGTGGTAAACAGCATTACCCGCCCCCGACCGAATTGTCGCGACACCACAGCGGGCGAGCGGTCGCGGTCGGTATAACGGGCGAGCACGTTCACATTCGCCGCATCCGCAAGCTCGTCCGACGGCGCGGTCCGCGTGAATCCGTAAAATCTGATCAACTGAAGCAGCCCCGCCCCCTCGCCCGCAAAGACCCGCAATGGACTTTGGCGTCGGATACTGTCGGAATCCAGCCGCACGAACCCGCCGGGCATATCGCTCTCGCCGAGGGCGGCGCCAAGGGGAACAGGTAGAATCCCTTCGCCGCCGCGATAAAACCGACGGTTGTAGAATCGTGTGTTCACGCGAGGGCCTGTAAAAATCAACACTCCCCCACCCTGGCGAGCGAAGCTTTCGATGGCGGCTATCTTCGGATAGTGAAGCTCGGTCGCATTCTCGACGGAGTCTCCCGTTCCCACCGGCTGGGACGCTTCGGGAGAGAATCTCGGCACATTCAAAAGCGCCAGCATGTGGTAATCGGCCAGGTCAGTGTCGGCGAGGCGTTCAGGTGCGATTATGTCCAGGCGGTAGCCGTAGCCGCCGTCGCCGTTGGGGTCCAGCGCTCGGGTGAGAAACGTCGCGGCGCCGGCGGAGCCGGACGCGCGGTAGTTGCCGTCCACTACGAGTACGCGGACCGCCTCGCGCACATCCACGGCCAGGTGGGCAACATTGTCGGCGTCGAGTTCGTCGGCGGCAATCTCGGCCCGCAGAACGGCCGGTCCGGGTTGCGGAAACGTTACGGCAAGCTCGCAGTGCCCCCTGCCGCCTGGCTCGATCGAGTCGATGCTTGAAACAGGCAGCGACGCCTCCACGAAATCGCCCGCCTCCGACAGCGTGACCACGTCCACGCCTACCTCCACACCGGTAACCGAGGCGGGGGAGTTGTTCTGTACGGTAACCCGCACATGGGCCGGTGTGTCGGCGACGGCGAAGTTCTCCAGCAATTCCACATCGCGTACTGTGAGGTTGTCCCGGGGCGGACGGGCGTAGTCCATCGCCACGATTTTCGCACCGGCCTGACGAATACTCCCGAACCGCTCCCGCAGTCGCTGGTGCGATCCGCCGGCCGAGTAATCGCCCGCGCGGAAGTCGCTCATCAGAACCAGCCAGCCGGGGGCGTCCACGTCGCGGAGAATCTCATCGGCCCGCTCCAGAGCCGTCCTGGTTCGACCCGATACGTCCGAAGCAGGCAGCGTTTCCAGACGGGCCGACAGAGACTCCAGGTCCAGCTCGCCGACGAAGCTCAGCGGCAAGACCGGCTCGTCGCCGGAGGCCGAGCTGGTGGTTATCACCGCGATGCGGTCCTGCCGGCCGAGCTTCGACAAGGCGGCCGAGAGGTCTTCCTTCGCCGAGGCGAAGGCGGAGGTATCGCCCGCGGTCTGGGTCATGCTCGGACTGTCATCGAGCACATAGACGACGGTCTTGGTGGCGTCGTCGCCGAGGACCCCGGTCGATACGCAGCCGGTGAACCGCGCCAGTCCAAGCGCCAGGACCAGGACAATCAGGCATCGCAACAGAAGCAGAATAAGCTCCTCAATGCGCAGGCGCCGGCGGTTTTCGCGCAGTGACTCCAGCAGGAACCGCATGGCCGCCCAGTAGCGCACGCGAAACCGCCGACGGCTGAGCAGGTGTATGACCACCGGCGCCGCCACCGCCGCCAGACCGGTCCAGAAAATGCCCGGATGTATAAACGGCATTCGCCTGTCAACAGCACCGCACCAATCGGCCGCAGAGACGCCGAGAACGCGGAGCTATTTCTTTCCTGTCAGGACCACGCGCTTCAGACCCTGTGCGAGGCGCGCTTCGTTGAAGTTCATCAGCAACCCGACACTTGCACCGACGGCCTTGAGAGTGCTGATAAGTTGTGCCTTATGCTTTGGCACCAGCGCCTCGACCGACTTCAGTTCAACGACGACGGCTCCGTCCACCAGGATGTCGGCCCGGTGCAGACCGACCTTTACGTTGTCATAGACCACGGGAACCTCGTATTGGGTATCCACACTCAAGCCCCTTTTTCGCAGCTCGTGTGCGAGGGCGTTTTCATAGATGCTTTCCAGATAACCCGGTCCAAGCTCGCGATGAACGTGGATTGCACAACCGATAACCTTTTCCGTCAACTCGCGATGAGGGTAGTCCGCATAAGCACCGGCATCTGAACTCAACCAATCAGTTTTCTGTTTGTTTGATCCGCCAACTCTGAATCTCTCCGCCTTCTTTATGCCTGTGCGGCAGATACGTCATACCCCGACTATGACCTTAGCAGCTTGCCTACCGGCGAACTCCAACGTTCGACCACTTCGTTGCAACCGTCGGTATTCAACCCGGAACATTAGTGCTCCCGTTGCTGTTGTATTTTCTGACGCTATTTGGGCTCTTCCGCGGTCGCTTTTACTGTTGCTGTTGAACTTCTCTTTCTCTGTCCGCTTTTCCGGTGTTGTTTCTGTCTTTTTCTCAGCGCCTCCGCGTCTCTGCGGCCGATACCTCACCTTCTCGCACCCGCCTTGCGGACGGCCGCCGCGCGGGACGATAGGAACCCCAGCAGTGCCGCGTCCAGATGTTCGTCCGTGCTGATGAGTTTGTAGTCGATCTTGGCGGCGGCGCAACGGCGCTCGGCCTCGCGGCAGAAGCGCTTCACCGCGCGCAGATACCCCTCCCGCAGCGCCCTGGGCCGACACGTCAGTCGCCCCGCCTCCTCCAGCCCGATGAACTGAGTGTTGCCGTCGAACGGTAAATTCAGCTCGTCGCCGTGCAGTATGTGCAGCACGACGACCTCGTGGCCGTGATGTCGGAAGTGCTCCAGTCCCCGTATCGCGCGGGGCAGGTCGTCCACCAGGAGGTCGCTTACCAGGCACACCAGACCACGGCGGGGGAGCTTCTCGGCCAGTGAGTGACAGATCGGCTCCAGCGACGTCTTTCGCCTCTGCTCGGCCGTGGCGAGGTTATGGACGAACGCGTTCAGCCCACTTCTGCTGCCCGATGCCGGCAGGTACGTCCGCAGCGCGTCGTCGAACACAGCCAGGGCGGCCGCGTCCTGCTGACGCTGAAGCAGAAACGCCAGCGACGCCACCACCGCGCAGGCGTAGCGGTACTTGGCAGGTCCGTTGCGGCCGTCTGTGGGATAGCGCATCGACTCGCTGGAATCGACCAGGAAGGTCGCCCGGAGGTTGGTTTCCTCCTCGTATTGCTTGATGTAGTAGCGGTCGGTGCGGGCGTGGACCTTCCAGTCGATATGCTTGATGTCGTCGCCGGGGACGTACTGTCGGTACGAGGCGAACTCCACGGAGAAGCCGTGGAACGGGCTGCGGTGCAAGCCGCTTATGAAGCCCTCCACCACAAGCCGCGCAAGCAGGTCCAGACGCTTGACGCGGTCAAGCACCTTCGGGTCGAGATATTGTCTCATATCCTCGGACATCAGTGGTTCCGCAGGACAGGCGGCAGGCCGGCGAGCGACCTACGGCTGTTTGTCTTGCGCCTGTCTCGGTGTTCCCTGTGGCTCTGTGTTCAAACTACTCGCTGCCCTCGACGGCGCCGGCGGAGCGGGGGTTCGCTTCGATGGCGCTTTCGTGTGCCGGTATCTCCGCAAGCAGACGGTCGATTACATCGTCGCTGGTCAGACCCTCGGCGTCGGCGTTGAAGTTGGTCACCACGCGGTGTCGCAGCACCGGACCCGCAAGTGCGCGAATATCCTCGGTCGCCACGTGCACGCGCCCGTGCAGCACCGCTCGCACCTTTCCGGCGAGTATGAGAAACTGGCACGCCCTCGGGCCCGCGCCCCAGGAGACGTACTCCCGCACGACGTCCGGGACTTCACCGGTGTGGACCCGCGTCGCCCGTACCAGTCGCATCGCGTACTGCACTACGTGGTCGGCGACGGGCACACGGCGGATGGTATGCTGGAGCTGGAGCACTTCCTCGCCGCTGAGAACCGGCGAGAGCCGGACGTCGTTCTCCGCGGTCGTCAGGCGGATGACGTCCTGCTCTTCCTCCCAGCGGGGGTAGTCCACGAATATCTTGAACATGAACCTGTCCTGCTGGGCCTCGGGCAACGGGTAAGTTCCCTCCTGCTCGATGGGGTTCTGCGTCGCCAGCACGAAGAACGGGTCCGGCAGCGGCATACGGTTGCCGCCGACGGAGACCTGCCTCTCCTGCATCGCCTCCAGCAGGGCGGCCTGGGTCTTGGGCGGAGTGCGGTTTATCTCGTCGGCGAGGATGATGTTGTTGAAGATGGGTCCCTGCAGGAACCGCAGCTCGCGCCTGCCCGTGGCGCGGTCCTCCTGGATGACTTCCGTGCCGGTGATGTCCGACGGCATCAAATCCGGCGTGAACTGTATCCGCGCGAACTCCAGGTCCAGGCACTGAGCCAGCGAGTGGACCATCATGGTCTTGGCGAGTCCCGGCACACCTTCGAGTATGGCGTGGCCGCGGGCGAAGATACATATCAGCAGCTCTTCGAGAACATCGCCCTGACCGACGATGGCTCGCGACATTTCCTCGCGGATTTTGCCGTATGCCTCCGTCAGACGTTTCGCCGCCTGTACGTCGTCTTGCGATTCGCTCAATTCCGGCTCCTCTCGCTTGCCGCCCTGTATGGTTGACTGTTTGTTCGTTCGTCTCGCGGACCGTGCGGGCTTACGGCTGCTATCTCTGCACCACGGGCAGGTAGCCGTAAGGCAACTGCAATATCATGCACGACAAAGCCGTGCCGTACGTCGTTCCGATTCCATCTCCGTGCCAGCTTCCGTCGGGGGCCTGGTTTTCCAGGAGTTGTTTACGAATCTCCGGGAAATACTCCTCCCACTCTTCGCCGCCACGTTGGTACATGCCCTGAGCCATGTACAGATGGGTGTAGTAGAACCACCCCGAATGTTCGAACGCCTTGTCTTTGACATATTCGACAAGTTTTTCGACCATCTCGGCTTCGGTGCCCTCGCCCCCGGTGGTGCGGTCGTACACCCCGGCCGCGTAGAAACACGCAATGGCGGCAGCGGATATCGCCGGTCTGCTGTACCCGGGAGAACTGGCGGAGTAGGCGATGCCGCCGTCGGAGTTCTGGCAGAACTTGAGGTAGGCGACGGCCCGGTCAATGGTACTGGCGGGCACTTTGATTCCGGCGTTCCGGCATGCGCGGAGCGCCTGGAGCTGAGTGACGGTAACCGATCCCTCATCGTAGTTACTGTGCGGCTGGTACATCCATCCGCCGGCGTGGTTGCGGGCCGCTCCCAGATCCGACTGTGAGCGCGCCGTCAGTTGCACCGCCTTGTCCAGCGCCACTCGAATCCGCTCTTCGTATTCCTTGCTGATTTCATTTCCGTAACACTGCGCCAGAAACAGCATGGAAAAGCCGTGCGAATACATCGGCCGACCTTCGCGCGCGCCGGTGATAAGTCCGTCGTCGCGCGACTCCGACAGCCGAAGTGTGTAGTTCATCGCTCGCGTGACATGACGGGCATATGGTCCGCTCTCGGGAGTCGAGCCGCCCGCGAGCATCGCCAGTCCGCCCAAAGCCGTCATCGCGCCGGGATAGGTGCCCCTGGACCCGCCGGACAGCCAGCTTCCGTCAGGCCGCTGTGTGCGGGCGAGATATGCCAGCCCCTTCTCGACCGCCTGCACGGTCTGGCGATCCATCATTTCCGGCAACTCGTCCGCGGCCGCCGGCGGGCCTGTCGAGCCGACCACGGCAGCACAGAGCACAGCCAGCGGGCGAATCATATGTGCGCGTTTACTGACCCGCATAGACCCTCACTCCCTCCGCCGACTCCACCACCAACCTTCCCGCCGTCATTACCGCCGGTCCTATAACGCGCCTGCGCTGCTCCCGGACCGGGGCGTAAAAGTCGCTCTCGGAACCGTCTCGCACGGCAGCCGGTGGCATCAGTTCCGCGCTGTCAACTACCTCACCGGTTTCCTTAGACAGCACATAGACCTTCAGGTTCCCGCCGGCAGCGTTTTCCCTGGCCGTTACGACAAGGTGCTTGCGACCGACCTCCATCGGCAGGACCGTGTAATAGGCGTCTGTGTCGTCGTCTATCACCGTTTTCCAGTTGGGCTTGGCGACTTTTCCTTCCCGGGGACCTTCCAGATCGTAGCCACACACGGCCAGGCCCCGGCTGACGCCTAACTGCCCGAAGAGCTTATCCTCCCACTTCGAGGAGGTGGACTCGAGAGAGTGGGTAATGTACACCTTACCGTCGGCAATCCGGGCGCTCTTGGCGTAGGTGAAGCGAGTGACGCCGGCTGTTATATCGTAGCAGTAATTGACTATACGCCGTCCGGTGCGAGGGTCGAGCAGGCAGGGACGAGGCGAGCTGTGATGGTCGCCTGCGACCATATGCTCGGCCGTGGCGGTCAGTAGATGCAATTCCCTCCCGGCGCCATTGTGCCAGCCCCAGACCGATTCCTCGGAATTCGCCGGGTCGAAAACCTCTATCTCGCTGCGAACGATCACCACGTGCCCGTTGTCGAGCAGCCAGGCGCGGAGCTTGCGCCGGTGCCGGTTCTGGTGTACCACTTCACCGTCTCTGACGACTCTGAAGACTTGCTCCGGACCGGTATCCCAGGCGGCGATCCTCTCGCCCGTATTGGTCTCATAGACGGCCGCCTCGCAGGAATCTTCGTAAATCAGCAACATCCTTCCGCCGACCACCCGCGGAGGCGCTGCCGGCAGGGGGTCGGCCGATTCCACCCGTCCGCGTCCGTGGACCTGCCCGTCGGCGACATCGACAATCACAAAACGCCCGGCCGCGTCCACAGCCACGAACACCCCGTCGCCTCCGGCCATGCAGAACAGCGAGTCCAGACCCAGGTCGCGGGCGGTTTTGCCCCACATTACCTTCCCCGAGCGGACGTCAATGCCTGTGACGCTCCGCCGGTCGGCGACGGCGACCACCTGCTCGTCGGCGCTCTTGACGCCCAGCAGGCGGAAGGCCGGCAGGTCGTAGGAATTCTTCCGCAGGTCATCGCGGTCCAACAGGGTCAGTCCCGTCCATCGCCGGGCCGATGACGCGTCGGCGGCGGTGGTGTCGAGCATCAACACCCTGTTGCCCTTGACGAGCATCAGTGACTGTCCGAACCGCAAAGGTCTGTAGCGATCGTCCCTCAGGATATGGACGTCGCGACCTTCAACGGTAAAGACGTGCCGCAGAGGCGGCTCAATACGGCGCTGTTCCTGAAGCTCTCCCGAAACCGCCGGTGAGTCGCCGGAGTCTATACGGGCGATAAGCTCGCCCAGCGTTCCGCGAATGTCAGCGAACCGCACCTGCGTATCGCTCGGCATACCCCTTACGGCGTCCAGTGTCAGGCGCGCCGGGATCTCCATGCCGGCGCGAAGGCGTATAGCCGCCAGCGCCACGGCGGCCGACGCCTTCAGCCGACCCCCGGACGAACCCGTAAGCTCGGCCAGATACCCGGCGGCCCGGCCAAGCATTTCGCCGGCCCCTTCGCCCCCGGCCCGGGCGCGGGTGTAGAGCACTTCGGCAGCGGCAAGAAGCGCCTCGTCCGCGCAGCGGCTGTGGGGCCTGCTACGGCGGACCTCCAGCATCGCTTCAACATCACCCACATCGCGTGCCTCGGCCAGAGCCGCCTCGGCCGCGGCGTCGTGCTCCGCGTAAACCTCACGTCCGTGCGACTCTATGAGCCGGCGTATAAAGTCCTGCGCTACCACCCCGGCTCGGAGATTTGCCCCGGCCTCCGCGGTCGGTGGAGAATCGGCGGCCTTTGGACCTATAGAGACGTCGGAGATTAGAACATCACCGTAGGTATCGCTGATCTGCTGGGCGATATCGACAGCCGCGTAAAGCTCGCCCGCTCGCCGCCGCGCCTTGGCCAGCCGCAGGAGCACCTCGGCTATTTCCCTGTCGCGTTCGCTCAACTCCAGCGCCTGCTCAAAACGACGCGTGGTTTCGCGATCGTCGCCGGCGCGATTCCCCAGTGCTATGTACGTCCGCCGCGTCAGCACGCGGGCCTGCTCACGGGTCTGTTTGTCTTCGGGAGCAAGCTCCTTGCGACACGCCAGCAGGTCGTCGAGGGCGTCTTCGGCACGACCCGCTTCCAGCGCGAAGCGGGCGCGGTGGAGCAGCAACTGGGGACGATTCACGGACGCCGCCTGCCCCAGACGCCGCGTCAGCCGGTCACGAGCCAACTCGTAGGAAAAATACGCCGCCAGACCGCCGCTGTTGGCGGCGATAAGCTGCCCCTCGGAAAATACAAGGTTGCCCAAGAGGCAACGTTCCGATCCCACTGCGACAGGGTCTATCGAATAGTCCGACAAGCTGAGTCGATACACACGTCCCGGCCCGGAGGCATAGACGACTCCTCCCGCAACCGCCGGCCGACCTCGAACGTCAGATATCGCCGTACTGTACCTCGCTGCTTCGTCCGGCAGGGACCGGCCATCGACGGTCGAGAGGACCAGCAAACCCGGACCGCTGAGCAGCACGCGCGACTCGTCAATCTCCGACAGGTACGCCAGTTGTTCCCGGTTGCGTTGCCAGAGATGCTCGCCTTCAGCCGAGAAAGCCAGCACATCGCGTCCGTCGGCCGGGAGACATATGATTATCCGCCCGCCGCTGACAACAACCGGGTTGGCTGCGGGGAAGGTGGCGTTGCGACCCCGATTGAACCCCAGACTGTAGGCCATGGAATCGAATCGGCTGATGTACCGGCGCGCCCAAAGCCCCCGTCCTGTTACCGCGTCCAACGCCGCTATCACGCCGGCGTTGGTGCAGACGTACACCCGTCCGTCGGATACGGCCGGCGGACTGCCCGTCTCCAGCAGGTATTGATTCAGTTCCCCGCTACTGCCTTCCAGGGCAACCACTGGACGTTGCGAGACGGCGGAAGACCACAGAAGCGAACCGTCCTCAGCGTCGAGGCATACGAGGTAGTAACGGTCGTGCGCGACGCCCACCACGTATAACCGCCCCTTGGAAATCCGCGGCGCGGAGATGAAGGTGTATCCGCGAAGAGAATCGTCCTTATCGTCCGTGTGCCCCACGCGCCAAAGCTCGCTACCGTCAACTGCCGACAAAGCCACCAACCAGGAACCGCTGGGAATCTCCTCACCGTCGCGGGAAACTCCCCATCCGCCGCGTCTGTAGGCCTCGTTTCTTGCTGCGAAGCCCGCCAGGGTGAAAACCCGATGGTCATGCACGCTAAGCTCGTAGCGACCCCTCTCGGCCGGGGTATAAGACAATCGCGAATTTGACCCGCCATAGTAAAGGGGACCTCGCGGCTCGCGGACGATGGGCAACTCGTCGTTTCGCCACAACAAAGCCCCGGTGAGCGTATCCCGGGCCTCTACGGCACTGTCCGTGCGATAGATTACTCGTTTGCCGGCTATTACCGGACTGACCAGCGGCGGCATGGGGTCGTCTGCCAGACCGGAAACGAGCGGACGGGACAATACGACGTGTCCTCTGTCGAACCGGAAGACCGGGCCGGAATCCTTGCCGAATGTCGCCCGTCCCCGGGCGTGAAGGCGCGGAGCCGGCTCGTCGGGGCGCACATAAAGGTCGGACGCAATCAATCGCGGCATCTGCTGCTGTTTGCTGTCCGCCGACGGCTCGCGCCAGCGGAACTCCACCTGGCAATGCGCGGCGTCGGCTTGTGAGACCGACCTGTCAGCCAGAGCGGTCGGTGAACTCCGAGCGCGAATTTCGTCAACGAAGTCCACCAGCTTCCGTTGCTCTCCGGCGATATCGGCCTTGGCATCGGGGTAGTCGCGGCGCAGTCGCTCGGCGGATTCTTCGCTGTCGCTTGGCTCACCCGCCAGGTGGTGGGTCACCGCCAGTTTCGCCAGCAGCATCGGGCGGTTCGCCTCAGCCGCCGGCGATTCCAGGGCCCGGCGCCACAGAACCGCTGATGCGCCGAACTCGCCATGGTCGAAGCGGATTCGCGCCAGCCGATCCAAAGCCATCGGCCCGTAGGAAGTGTGGGGATAGTATTCGGTCACGCGACGGAGGGCGTCCTGGTCGTCCTCCTCGAGGCCCTGCTCGAACAGCCGACGCGCCTGTGGCTCATACAACCGGCGATAGACCTCCATCGCCTCGGAAGGCATTCGGGCGATGATGTCCTGGGCCTTACTCTGGAGCGATACGTAGCGGCCCGGTCTCTCCGCGGGAGTGAAACCGGCGTCGCTGCGTTCCACCAGCGCCTGAAGGGCACGTGCGGCCTGGCTATAGCGCTGCTCTTGGATGAAGCGCTCGGCCCGGTCCAGGTACGAAACCAGTTCGTCATCGACGTTCACCAGGCGCGGAAGTTCGGAATTTCCCGCCGAGTCGGCGTTCGGCGTGGGATGCTCCACGCTGACATCCTGCCCGCCACCCACCGACGCCAATAGAGCCGCAACCAGCGCTAGTCCTAGAAGCAACCGCGCCGCCGGACCTCGACCTCGGGATCGGGGCGAGACGCATCGCTCCCCTCTGTTCAAAGGGCGTGTGTTCTCCACATCAGCACCTTTTTTCCCTCGAGTTGGTCTCTGCGCCCCCGGAGTTCGCAAGAACCGCACCTCCCGGAACGGATCGTCTCCAGCGGGCATCCCGCTACCCGCAACAAACACTATGTACACCAAACACAGTCATCAGGCAACCATTTTGGTTGGCGCTTCCGCCGGCGGCGGCTTTCGAACGAACAGCCCCGTCCGCAGCGTCGTAAAACAGACGTGGAGAGGCCTCCCAGGAGGGCGTGAGGCGCGGCGAATCGGGCTTGTAGGTTTTGCCCGCCGCGCGGTAAGCTTGAGGCTGTTGTTGCGAGGCCCGATCGGGTTTGTTGCTGTGATTCATCCATACCTCATTCTCATAGGCGCGGAAACGATCGGGCGTAAGTCGAAGCGACTGTGAGAGACCCTATGGTCGGCGAAGCTGAAAACACCAAGGCCGGCAATACTCAGCCGCGGCAGGTCCACCGCGATGGCCGGCACATCAGCGGAGCCAACGGTCTGTCAGAAGCCTTGCATGAGCTTCGCCAGGCCGCGGGGACCCGGCGGGCGGAGTCCATCTGTCCCGCCTACCGGAAACTCCGAAAGGCCGCCCGCGGCATGAAGCTCGACGACGTATTCGCCAAGGCCGACGAGGCCATCGGCGAACCCACCCGCCCGTTGGTGATATCCGCCTTCGCCCACTGGCACTGTTTCATGTGCGAAGACGGTGCTGTCCAATGCGAGTTGTGCGACGGCACCGGCAAGGACGAAGACGGAGAACTCTGCGCCACCTGCGACGGGCTTGGTTTCACGCCGTGCGAGTTTTGCGAGGGAACCGGCTGGGTGGACCGGGATCTGATACCGCCGGAGTTGAAACACGCCGTTCTCAAGCGTCAGGTCGCGGCGGTAAAGAAGGAGCTGGACCGTCTGCGGAAAGTCCTGTCCAACGTGACCGAAGAACAGATCCAGTCTCTGGGGCAAAAGGAAAAATCCAACCTGGCCCGGCGCCTGATACGTGTTCAAGCCAGGATGCGCGAGCTTGCCGAAAGCGGAGCCGTCGAAGACGAGCGAGCCGACCTGTATCGGCGTGCGGCAGCCGGTCTGGACAAGACCATCAACCTGCTCCGCTCCGTGGAGTAAAGCTCATCGGAGACTGTTTCAAAGGTCGGCTGCACTGTATCATGTCCGCTCGATTTCCCGACTCACCGTCTTGACCGACCGGACAGATGACAACGACCGTAAGCCCGCTGATACTGTTCTCGCTGCCGCGAAGTGGTTCGACGCTCCTGCAGCGCATGCTATCGTTGCACGGACGAATCGCCAGCACCGCCGAGCCATGGCTGCTGATACCTCAGCTATACGCCTTTCGCGAGACCGGCATAGCGGCCGAGTATCGCCACCGCTCGCTGGTCAAGGCGATGGAAGACTTCTGCGGCGAATTGCCCGAGGGCAAGGAGACGTACATCCGTGAGCTGCGGCGGTTCGTCCTGTCGCTGTATTCCGCAGCCGCCGGACCGGAGGCGAGCTATTTTCTCGA
This sequence comes from Phycisphaerae bacterium, assembly GCA_046538345.1. Classification (GTDB taxonomy): domain Bacteria; phylum Planctomycetota; class Phycisphaerae; order SM23-33; family SM23-33; genus PUND01. The sequence goes on along the minus strand of JBKHJB010000007.1, from coordinate 5,750 downwards.
CAAGACCCCCCGCTACGCACTGATAGCCCAAGACGTGTTGGACGTTTTCCCACAAGGCAAATTCATATTCCTGTGGCGCAATCCGCTGGCGGCGGCCGCTTCCATGGTGGAAACCTGGTACGACGGCAAGTGGCGGCTTCGTTCGCGACGGCTGGACCTGATGGAGTCGCTGGAGAACCTCCTGCAGGCGCGCCGCTCAGCGGGCCGGCGGGCAATCGACGTCCGCTTCGAGGACCTGCTCAGCGACGGCGAATCCGAATTGAAGCGCATATGCGAGTACCTTGAGCTGGACTTCCAGCCGGCGATGATCGACCGCTTCGCGAAGGTCGATTTCAACGGTCGGCTGGGCGACCCGACAGGGGCCGTACGTTACAAACAGCTAAGCACCGAACCGCTGGCGAAGTGGAAGCGGACCTTCTGCAACCCGCTGCGCAAAAGCTGGGCGAGGAAGTACCTCTGCCGGATAGGCCCGGAAGCCCTGATGCAGATGGGCTACAGCGCGGAGGAAATCTCCGCCGAGCTGGAGGAGATACCCGCGGGGCTGCGCAGACTCGCCGGAGACGCCTTCGAGACCGTCCGCGGCACGGTTCGCGACACTGTGAAGCAACCGCCTCCACACCGCCGTCGCCCGCGGCCAGGTTAGCCATGCGCCGCCAAGACACAAAACAAACCGGCGTCCTTCGCGTGCTTGCGATCACGCGCAAGCCGGACTCGCCCAGCTTCGAGCAGCGCGTGCTGCGGTTCGTCGAGCCGCTGGGCGCTCGTGGCATCGATGTGCGGTGGAGGGAACTGCCCAAAAGCGGACGCGACCTGCGGGCGCTGCAGAAGTTCGCCGGTGACTTCGACCTTCTGTGGTGGCACCGGCACCTGACGCCCCCAACACGCACAGGCGGATGGCGCCGCGCCGCGCGGCGGCTGGTCTATGACTTCGACGACCCGGTCTTCTTCTCCACACACCCCGGGCGCATCCGCGGACGAATCAGCCGACGGTTGAAGTTCGCAGTCTGGCTGCGCCGCTGCGACGCAGCCCTGCCGGCCAACGAGTACCTCGCCCAACGCGCGCGCAAACACTGCCGGCAGGTTCATGTCGTGCCGATGGCCATCGACCTTGGCCCGTCGCCGGGTGAGCGACCGGTCTGCGAGACCACGGAGCTGCTGTGGATGGGGTCGAGGGCAACCACAAAGTTCTTCCGGGAGCTACTACCCGCGCTGGAACAGCTCGCAGCCATCCGCGGCGACTGGCGCCTGCGAGTGGTCGGGCATGAGCAGTTGAGCACGACGGCTGTGAACGTTGACTTCCGCCAATGGTCGCCCGAGCAACAGCGGGCGGCGCTGAGTCAATGCCACATCGGTCTGTGCCCCATGCCCGACACTCCCTGGACGCGGGGCAAGTGCCCGTTCAAGGTGCTCGAATACATGGGCGCCGGTTTGCCCTGGGTCGGCTCGGCCGTCGGGGAGAACATCACCTACGCCGGTGAGGGCGACGACGCCCGCGGAATGGTCGCCGCCGACGACAAGCAGTGGGTATCGGCACTGTCGAAATTGCTGGACGACGCCGAGCTGCGCCGTCGGATGGGCGCTGCCGGTCGGGCCTATGTGGAGCGAAATCACGCCCGTGAACCACTCGCGGACAAACTGGCCGGGCTGTTCCGCCAAATCGCCGCTCATCGCTGAGCCGCGCTCAGCTCCGAAAGCAGTTTCAGCAGTGCTTTGCGCCCCCTGCCGGGTATGCGAACTCCGCCCATCGCTACCAGCCGCATCGGTTGGACGTCCGGACGGCGACTGAGGATCTCCCGGACCGAAGCAACCGACAATCCGTCGGCTGTCGGTGCGTCCACAACGCCCGCCGGACCCGCTATCAGCGCGTCCAGTCCCCGCTCGCTTTCGGACACGGCGACCCACCCGTCACCGACCACCTCGGCGAAGCCGCGGACGACTTGAAGCAACCGCTCGGCGTCGGAAGACCGCACGCGGATAGCCACCACACCGCCGGGGTGCACCAGCGACGCCGTTCGGACGAGCGACTCGACGTTATAGCAGCGCCATGCGCCGCCGTGGTCCGCGGGCAACGGAGAGAACAACAAACCGTCATAGTACGGGCGGTCCCGGCGCATCGCCTCGAACCAGTCGGCCCGCGACCCCGGCGCAAGGAGCTTACGCAGTTCCGCATCCGCCGTGGAAACGTCCGGCGAAGAAACTGCCAAGCTCACGCCCCACGGCTTGGCGGGCACGTCGGCAACGGCCGGCGCCACCACCCACCATCGCCCGCGGTGCTCGGAGAGTATCCTCCGGATTTCTTCGTGAAGATGGTCGCTACGGGTGACATCCACAATACCTCCAGGTCCGGCGGACGTCCTCGTCAGCCACAAACCGATCGCATCGGGACCCAGCGTCGAGCGGACATGCTTGGCCGAGGTGGTCACCAGCACGGTAAGCGCCAGCAGCAGCGCGCCTCCGCAGCACGCCCAGCGGAGTTGGTCGCCGCCGCGGGTGGACAATCCTATGAACGCCACGATCGCCGCGGCGCAGAGCACCAGTGCGCCGGTCGCCGCGGACACACCGCCCGGCATGGGCGGCGCGAGCAGCAGATAGACCAACACGCCGAATCCCGCGCCTCCGGAAACCGTGGAGATGTATTGCCTGCCCCGCCGCCCGGCCGAGGCGAACCGCCGCCGTTGCGCGGAAACCACCATGCCCGCGCCGGCTGCCAGTGGCAATTGACACGCCACCGCCAGCACGCCGGCCGATATCGTCAGGGCGGCTCGACCCTCGGCGCGTGCGGCTACCGCAGTCAGCGCCAGCGCCGCCTGTACGAGCAGGCCCGCCGGCAACAGTAGGCACACTGCCAGTAACTGGCGCGTGGACGGCGTGTTGGAGCGGGCGTCGGTCCTGCCGACGGCGAACGCCAGCAGGCACAACGAAAACGCCACAAACGCCGACTTACCGCCGGCGCAGGCGTCGCCGACCGCCTCGATGAACCGAAGCTGGACCATCATCGCCGTCGTCAGCGCCGCCCAGAAGCCCGCCAGCGCCAAGCGACGGCGCCGGGACGGTGCGGCCAACGGCTGAAGCGGCCGCCTGAGACGAACGGTAGTCTTCTTGCGCTGGGTGATCGCCGTCGCCGCCAGAGCCAGCGACGCCACGGCCGCAAATTGCACGTAGAGCAGATTCGCGCCGGCCCACCACAGCACAGCCGTCACCCCCGACCCGACCGCCGCCGCCCACAACCACCCGCGGAAGACGCCGGCGTAAGTATCGCGTCCCGAGCCGCGCCGCAGCACCGTGTGACTGAGCAGCGCCACGCTTACGCCCAGACCCAGAGGCAGCATGGCCGCGAACATCAACCCGAAGGTCAACAGGTGCCACGTCGGTGCCGGAAACAGAAAGCCCCGTTCAATCAGCCGAAGTCCCCCCGATGCCAGCCGCATCGCGAGTATGCTCAGCAATCCACACCCCGCCGCCACGAACGCCAGCACCGCCGCCAGTTGAGACATGGCCCGCGCTTCGGTGCCTCCGACGCGGGTGCTGGTCGCCTCGGTCAGCCCCGGAACCCTCGGGCGGGTAAACCCCATACATCTCGCCAGCCGTTGCGTCAGGCGGACAACCCGACCCGGCACACCCACCGCCACTGCGACGGCGAGCAGTACGGACGCACCGGCCAGTAAGGTGGTCGTCGGCGAGGGGTCGAAAGCACGGCTGCACAGCAACACCGCCGAGACGACCTGGACCGTCAGCGTCGCGGCGATCCAGAACACGAACGCCCTGTCGATCCGTGCCGGACTCATAGGACCAGAAAACCACACCGACGCCCGGCGTTGGGGCGTCACTTCCAGGATAGGATTGTTGAACCCGCGGCGGGTACGTGAAGCCGCCGCCCTTCGTCGCTGAGCAGCACCAGTCCCTCCAGCGGGCTAACGTCCAGCGCCCTTCCGGCGTATTTCCGCCGGCCGCAACGGACCTCCACCCTCCGGTTGATGGTCGCGCAGCGGCTCGTGAAGGCGTCGTGGAGGGGTCCGAATCGCCCCGTCTCGACATGCTCGACCCACTCGTCAAGCCGGCGCAGCATCTCGCGGGCGACCTCTGCTCGTTCCAGCGGATGTCCGACCGTCTCGGCGAGGCACGTCGCGGGGAAATCCACCTCGCCTGCCGGCGGTGCGGCATTGACGTTGACCCCGCAGCCGATGACAGCGCAGCCGTCGCGAAGCTCCACCATCACGCCCGCAACCTTGACCGTGTCCAGGAGCACGTCGTTGGGCCATTTCAGCAAACAGTCCACACCGAAGGCGTCGAGCGCCTCGGCGACCGCCAGACCCGCCGCCACGGTCAGCGCTTCGTGCGATTTCGCAGCCGAGCCGGCGGACAAAAGCACGCTCATCAGGACGTTCCGGCCGGGCTGACTCACCCAACCGCGTCCGAGGCGCCCGCGCCCGGAGCGCTGAGCTTCGGCGAATACGGCGAGTCCGTCGCTGTCGTCGCGGCATGCGCTGTCGAAGGCGACATCGTTGGTGGAATCCACCTCGTCGAAGCAGATTACGCTGCGCCCCACGCGACGCGTCTCGAGACGGGGCTCTATCAGAACCGGGTGCAGCACGGTCGGACGAAGCAGCCGGAGACCCTCCGCCGGGCTTTGTTCGATGCCACAGCCCCGGCGGCGGAGCTTCTCCAGCGCGTCGGAAAGCTCCAAGCCGGACAGACCGGTCGCCGCCGCCAGCTCATCCGGCGCGACGTAGGCCTCTCCACGGTCATACAAAACGGCCAGGACATCGGCGAGCGGATCGCGGATATCGGGACGTCGCCTTGTGGCTCGCCGGTGGGTCATTCGATCTCGATGTCCAGTGCGATGTCCACCGCGCCGGCGGAGTGCGTCAACGCGCCGATGGCGATCCGGTCCACACCCCTTTCGGCAACTTCGCGGACGTTCTGCAACGTGATTCCGCCCGATGCCTCCAGCTCGATATGCTCGGCGAGACCCGCCCGTCTGCGCCGCTCGACCGCTTCGGCAAGCTCATCGCTCGACATGTTGTCCAGCAGGATGATATCCACCGGGAGTGTCAGGGCGACATCGAACTGCTCCATGGAGTCCACTTCCAACTCCATGAACGACCGCTCGCCAAGGTAGGGACGGACCCTTTCCAGCTCGCGTGCGGCCGATTCGATAGGATCCAGCCCTTCGGCGCGGGCCAGCACGGCGAGATGGTTGTCCTTTATAAGTACGGCGTCCCACAGTCCCTTGCGGTGGTTCTGTCCACCGCCGGCGCGGACGGCGTATTTTTCCAGGTCGCGCCAGCCGGGCGTGGTCTTGCGCGTATCGTATATTTCCGCATCGGTGCCTTTTACGGCATCGACGTACTCGGCGGTGGTAGTGGCGACTCCGCTGAGTCGCTGGAGGAAGTTCAGCGCTACCCGCTCGGCCGACATCATAGCCCGGGCAGGCCCGTGCCATTCGGCCAGTACGGCGCCGGGTTCGACCCGGGCGCCTTCGTCGAGCGGCGTCTTGGTCCGCAACGAACCGTCGTAGCAGACCGCTATGGTCTCCAGTAGTTCACCGCCGCAAAAGACCATCGGCTGGCGGGCACGGAAGTGCCCGCGCGCCTGGACGTCACGGGGCAGAATCGCGCTGGTGACGTCACCGGAACCGAGGTCCTCGCTACGGGCCATCTCCAGCAGCTTCCACAGGTTCTCACGCTCGCGTTGTGTCGGTCGCAGGGGCATGGCAGTATCCAGCGGTGAAACATACCGCCAATGCCACG
>JBKHJB010000108.1:0-7621 GCA_046538345.1 Phycisphaerae bacterium | reverse complement strand
TCGACGTACCCGTCGGAGTTGACGTCGCCGACAAGCGGGTTCCAGTTGGCCAGGATGGCGGCGAAGTCAGTGTTGCCGACCGCTCCGTCGCCGTCCACGTCGCCGTTCGCCCAGAGATTGCCGCTACCGGTAGGATCCCAGTTGTCGGAGACTCTCTGTAAGTCCGCGTCGTCCACCCATCCGTCAAGTGTTGCATCGGCGGTGTGGGCGACGGAAACTTTCCAGGTAAAGTCCTCGCCGTCGTTCAGCAGGTTGCCGGCCCTGTCGTGGATTGCCTCGGTGTCGAGCTGCGCCTCGTAGTTACCCGGCGCGATGACCAAGGCCGATACGTCCCACGTAGCGGTCGTGCTCGCACGGTCGTAGCTGAAGATTGCGCCGGAGACATCCAGGTACTCACCGGCGTCGAGGTCATAGAGCATCAGGTCGTCCGCCTCTATGGACGGTGCGACGTTCTCGCTGAACACCACGGACACCTTTTCGAGGATATCGGGTCGTTGATCTTCCGGCTCGACACGCTCGAGCTGCTCGACGCTCGGCGACACATTGTCCCCGGCGCGGACGGAGAATTGGTCGAACTGGATCCAATGGCGAGTCGACGAGCTGCCGTAGCCGGTCGTGACGAACCCGACCTCGCGGACCTCTATGTCGGCGATGGCCACATCGAAGACGGCCGAGTCGGCGTCGAAGGCAATGTCCGTTCCGCTGGGCGAATAGACAGCCCACATGGAATCTCCGACGGCCTGGCCTTGCCAAGTAGTGCTGCCGCTGAAGGTCTGCTGTGATACGTAGAACTGCTCGCCGTCGCCGAGCAGCCAGCGGGCCGACCCCAAGCTCTCGTATCGCTTGAAGTTCACCTGCACCGTGGTGTTGTCGCCAAGGGTCTTCGGCGAATCGCCCACGAGGAAATCATCCTCGGCCCAGACGAAGGCCGTGTGAAACTCCGAACTGGCCGCGCTGGTCTGGAAACGAATATTGGCGTAGTCGTAGGGGTCGGAGTTGGCGAGGTCGTGGTTATCGAAGTTTTCTGAAGTCACGCCGTAGCCGATACCCACCACACCGCCGTAAAACCTTGCGCTGGGTCCATCGTAGGAGTCGGAGACCGGCGGAGAAAGCGGGGTGGTAGTGCTGAACTCGTAGCTCCGCATGGCGTCGGTGACGCCGTCGTCGTTGAAGTCGTCCACCGTGTGCGTGCCCGCTCCGCCGTTCTCGCCGGGCCGGAGCGTCTTGCTGCTGGAGAGGTAGTCCGCGCCGAAATCAACGAACGGTCCGCTGAAGTCCGGGATAACCATAGTGGCCGAACTTTTCGAGGAAACCGTGTATCCCTCGCCGGGCCTGATGTCCAGTCGTACAACGTCGTCGCCGGTGCTGGTGGCGTCCTCGTAAGGGGTGATGGTGATGACGGCGGACTCGCTGCCGACGGGTATGGTTATGGTCCCGTCCAGGGAGGGCTCGGCCTGGTAGTCGTAGGGGCTGGCGGGGTTGGTTTCCAGGTAGTTGACCGTGTAGTTGACGGTCATGTCCTCACTGGTGTCGCCTGTCCGGCTGATGACGAACTCTCCGGGCGTCCCCGTGGTGTCGGGGTCGGTGGCGTCGATGGAGCTGACCGGCCTGTCCTCCACGACGTTGACATCCCCCTCCGCCGCCGCCCAGGCGGCGTCGGCGCTGAAGCCATCTATCTGGTGCCACACCCTGGCGCCGCCTGCTACGCCGTCCTGCTCCAGCAGCACGCCGACCGCTCGGATGTCCGTGAAGGTCTGCGTAGTGAAAGTAGCGGCGTTCTGGTCGAAGTCCCACTGGTAAGGTCCGGACGGGTCATAAGGCGCCCACTGCGTGGCGTTGGGGTCCACGCTGTGGTCGCCGGTTCCGGAGAAGGTCGCGGCGGATACGTAAAGCTGGCCGCCCTCGGAAACCACCCATCGGCCGGCGTTAAGCCACTCCCAGCGGATAATCGAGATAGACATCCCGCTGTCGGCGTCGAAATAGACGTTCTGCGAACTTGCCCCGTTGAGGAAGTCCTCCTTGGCCCACATCAGCACGCCCCGGTGTTCCAGTACTTCCGGGGACTTCTGGTCTCGAACATTCAGATAGTCGTTTGCTCCATCGTTGGAGATTTCGGCGTCTGAGAATCCGCCGCCGGTTGGGTCGCCTATACGGATACCGGCGATGCCGCCGTAGATTCTGCCGCCAGGCGTGCCATTGCCGACGTCGATGAACGGCGCGCCGGGTTCGATTCCGAAATCGGTCGTCGTTACGCTGTCGTCGGCCTCGCCGTCACCGTCGGCATCGATGTTAAGGATCCTTCGTTCGTTGATGCCGACGCCGGAGGCAACGTAATCCCCGCCAAAGTTGACTATGGTCCCGGACGTACCTGCCCCGGAGACCGTCAGTGTGACGTTGTAATCGCCGGCGTCGGAGTATGTGTGGGAAACCTCCCTGCCGGCACCGAAGGCGCCGTCGCCGAAGTCCCATTCGTAGGTAAGTGACCCGTCTTCCTCGCCCAGCGCCCTGAAACCGACCTCCAGCGGACTTTCGCCGAAGTTCGGGTCTATGACGAAGCTGTTGGAGGGATTCGGCTGGTTGGACGGTCCTGTATCGAAGATCTCCAGTCCGGAGACAAACCAGTACGGCCGGATGAAATCGAACTCGAGCCGGCCGTCCTCGACGGTCACGTCAAAGGTCTTTGTGACATTCAGGTTCTCGGCGCCGTATATGGAACCGGTCTCGCGCATGCCCTCTGCCGTTACGCCGGGGAAGGAGTGCGAGTCCTTGTGGCTGAACCTTGCCAGGACGGTGTACGTTCCGTCGGGTATGTCCAGCAGGAACGTGCCGTCCATGGGGTTGGACGGATATTTGCTGAAGTGGTGATAATCACTGTAAAGGGCGTCGCCGGTGTAGCTACTGGTCCCGAAATCGCCTGTGATTTCCTTCCAGCCGTACCCCCTCTGAGTGTCGTATTCCACCAGCGGAACGCCGATGTATCCAGGCGCGGGGTTGCTTTCGGAGCTTTGAAAGTCCAGTCGCACGCTTATTCCGCCGGGCGTGGCGACCCCGACATACTCCTCCGTTACACCGGCTCCGCCGTATGGGTCGGTCGCGGTCAGGCGGACGTTGAAGACCCCGCCACGCTCGAACGTGTGCGTGACGATCTGCCCGGTGGCGGTGTTTCCGTCGCCGAAATCCCACTCGAAGGTCAGGTCGGCGAGATCGTCGTCGGGGTCTGTAGTTCCACTTGCGTCGAAGGTCATCTCGACCGGTGCTGTTCCCGTGCGAGGCGTAATGGACATAGCCGCATTCGGCGCTCCGACGGTACTGGAGAGGGTAGACCAGCCGGTGGCGTCGTCGCGGACGATAAGCGTGACCGTCTTGCTGCCGCCGACGTCGAATGTGTGCTGCACGACCTGTCCGGTTGCCCGCGTTCCGTCTCCGAAGTGCCAGATATAACTCAGCGGGTCGCCGTCGGGGTCGCTGGAGGCGCCCGCGTCGAACTCAATAGTGGTCGAGCCGTCGCTCGACCCGGCGCTAGCCCTGGTGAAATCGGCCGTTGGCGGATTGTTGGCATTGTCGCCGCCGGCATCGGGTACTATCCCATACCAGCCGTCGGTTCCCCCGCCGGATGCCATCTGGTCGCCGTCCACAACGTACAGCTCGTTGTCGGTAGAGCCCCCGAACGCGACGTGCACCTGCCCGTCGGGCAGCTCTGCCGCCGCCACGGCGTGCGCCCATCCGCCTGTGAGGCGCGTGGAATATATCCTGCTGGAGAAGGTCGAGCCCATAACCAGAAGATACCCACCCCCCAGATAGTTGCCGTTGACCCCGGGGTTGAAGCTCGTTCCGTCGGGATCCTCCGGATGCGTGGATAGCGGCAGGCCCCACGCGCTGTTGCCGGTCAGATACACTCGTCCCGACGCATCGGCCTGAATGTCGCCCAATTTCACCCGGGCCGTATTGGCCGAGCCGTCGCTGAGACGGGTGAGGAAGTGGGTGCCGGCGGCCTTACCGGTGTCCTGGTCAACCACCAGCTCTCCGGTATCCGGATGGTACCTGCCGAAGTATGCGATATGTTGGTCGCTGATGTTGTAGGGGCTGTGCCACTGGTCGGCGCCGGAGAGGTTCATGCTCTGGTCTATATCAAAGGGGTCGTAACGGAAGATGTTATTCCCACCGGCCGACTCGAACGCCAGGTATAGGTAACCGTCGTCGCCGATGGAGCAACGGTATCCCCGTGTGTCGGCCATGTTGTTGGTGGGGGAGTTCAGATAGCGGTCCGATTCCGGGTCCCCCGACCAGTCGTAGCCGGTGTATTTGATATTGCCGTCGTACTCCATCCCCCGGTAATAGGAAATCTGCACGGGCAAGCCCGATCCACCGTCTGTTGCGTTTCGGTAGCCCAGATAGACCACAGTCTCCGACGGTTCGTGTATGGCGACGTCGTTCTTCCACTTGCCGCTGTCGGTTCCGCCCAGCTCGTTTCCGTCGGGGTCGAATACGCGGACGTGATTTCCCAGGTTGCTGCCGCTGTCCAGCAAGCCCCCTCCCAGAACGGCTGAATAACCCGACGGTCCGGCGTCGATGCGCTGGACGTTGTCGAAGCCCAAATCCAGTGTGGTCTTGGACCAGATAATCTCATCCGCGGCGGAGTTGAGCTTGCTGAAGCCCTGCTCCCACTGAGCGACGTACAGATTGCCGCTATCGTCCACGGCCAGGTCCAGCACCCTGTCCGCCAGTCGGGTCACCGACAGAACCGTCTGGCCGTCCTGCGAAAGGCGGATGACGGCGCCCGGCGAATCGGCTGTGGCGTCGTTCAGCAGTGTGGGCGAAAGACCTCCCGGTGTGGCGTCGGAGATATTGGCGGCCAGTACAACGGTACCGGAATCCTGTATCGCCACTCCGCGGACAGCATCCTCCCCCAATCCGCCGAGGTACGACGCCGCCGAAAAGTCCATCATGGTGGAACCTGCCGACAGCAGCACCCTCGGCTCCAGCGGCTCCAGACCTATCCACTGCCGGCGGCACGGGGATTCGTCGTGATATTCCACAGAAGTGCGCGCTTCATCCGGCTGCATGGTCGCATTCCTTCCTCGGCTTGGCCGTCCCGGGATCTCCTCCTGCTGTGCGGGATCCGAAGCTTCCCCCCGTGCTCCAGGAACCTTCAGCATTTACCCAAACGATGGCAGAGTTGAAGTACGAACTATGAGGATGTGATTTTACCCCCGCCCCCTTCTGCCAACAAGAGAAATCGCAGTGTTTCGCGGACTGTTGGCGTCAAATTCGGTCGTAATCAGCGCCGTGCCAGCCACCGGACCGCGGCCGCAACAGCCACTATACTCGCCGAAAGCAGCACGATTACCGGACCGCTGGGGATATCTGTGACGGCCGAGATGAGGAATCCTCCCACACCGCTGACGGCGCCGAAGACCATCGCCAGCAGCACCGCCCGTCCGCTACCGCGGACAAGTTGAAAGGCCGCCGCCGCGGGGTTGCTGATGAGACTGTATATCATCAGCCCGCCGACTGTCTGGAAGTTCACCGTCATAAGCGTCGCGGTGAGCACCAGAAAGCCCGTCCAGACCCCCGTGGCGCGGATGCCGGCGGCCTGGGCGTCGGTACGCGAGAACAAGATGGCTCGCATTTCCTTGTTGAACAACGTGACAAACAACGCCAGTGCGACGCCCGCCGACAACATCATCCAGACGTCCGACCAGCGGCAGTAGGTCAAGCTGCCCCACAGCAAACTGCGCACATCATGGTCGGCCCGGCCGACGACGGCGAAAAGCCCGAACCCCACGAACGCCAGGCCCATCGTGACCGAAAACAACAGCCCCATGATGACATTGGCGTCCATGTTCAGCTTTCGCGGGTCGGCCAACCCCAGCGCCAACGCCGTAAGCACCGACCCACCAAGAGCCGGAAGCAACAGCACCGGTCCGGTGAGTCCTGCAAGTGCGCCGAACACCGCCCCCGCCAGAGCCGCATGCGCCACGCAGATGCCGAGAAAAGGTATCCTCATCCCCACGATATAGACGCTCAGCAGACCGCTGGAAGCACCGGCCACCAGACCTCCGGCGAGAACCGAACCCCAGAAGACGAAGTCAAACATCGGTCGCCTCCCGTGGAACGACGAGCCATCGGCCCGATTTGCCCACTACGTCCAGCCCGGGTCCGTAAAGCTCTTCTATAAGTTCGGTCGTTAGAACTTCGCTGCACTGCCCGTCGGCGACAACCCGACCGTCCTCCAGTACGACGACCCTTCCGCAGCCGGGCGGCAGGACCTCCAGCTCGTGGCAGACCAGCACTACGGTAAGCGCCATGGAATGGTACAGCTCGTCGATGATCTCGACGATTCTCTCGCGTCGGCCCAGGTCGAGATTGGCCGTCGGTTCGTCCAGCAGGAGCAATTCGGGTTGCTGCACCATCGCGCGGGCGATGAGTGTCTTTCGCTGCTCGCCGCCGGAGATGTCGCCGAAGCCGCGTCGCGACAGAGCACCCAGCCCCAGGCGTTCAAGCCACTCATCGACGATGCGCCAATCTTCGCTGTTCAGCCGCCTCAGCAGCCCACGAACCCCGGTGCGCCCGATGGCCACCACTTCGCGCACAGTAAGGGGCATCTCGCTGCGAGCCGGGAGTATCTGCGGGACATAGCCGATGCGCCTTCTCAGAGCGGCCATCTCGCCGGCGCCCAGCGACGTTACGTCTTCGCCGAGCACTTCCAGTCTGCCGCGGACGTGGCTTTGCATCCCCAGAAGGCAGCGCAGGTAGGTGGTCTTGCCCGCTCCGTTGGGACCGAGAAGAGCAACCATCTGCCCGGTCTCGACGCAATGGTCCTCCAGGCGAAGAACCTCCCGTGAACCGGCATCGACTGAGAATTCGTCGCATTTGACGGCCGTGGAGTTCACTTCCCCGCCACTTCCAGAAGCCGGGCGACATTGTCCTCGACCAGGTCGTCAAAGTGCCCGTGCCGCCCGTCCAGCACAGGAAAATTGTCGAACACCACAACCTGTCCGTCGATACGGTCGGCGAGGAAGTCGGCCGCCTTTCGTCCTTCCGGGCGGTTGGCGATGACGACTTTTACCTCGGCGTCCCGGGCCGCTTCGTACGCCTGCTGGAGCCGGCGCGTCACTTCCACGTCCGCGCCGCGGAACGTTCCCACGACGTTCAGACCCAACCACTCACAGAACGCCTTCTGATGGACGCTGGCGAGAACAGGTGTGTCCTGCAGGGACACTGTGGCGCTGCGGACATGGGACGACAGGGAGTCCATCCGTTCGGAAACTTTCCGGAGTTGTGCTTCGGCATGGTCGCGGCCAATCAGCCCGGTGCTTACCAGCGCGTCGGCCGTCTGGCGGCAGGTCTCCATGTAGGTCGGCGGACTGCACAATCCGCCGCCGAGACGGACTTCTTTTATCTCCAGACCCTGCCGCGAGACTCCCGATAGCTTGGCGTCCAGTGATTTCTGGAAATCCATGCGTAACAGGAGGCGACAGTCGCGGAGTTGAGATATCTGGCTGGGTCGAACCGCGAAATGCCCCGGGCAGGTCCCCGGCTCAGCCAATCGCAGAATGGTGACCGAATCGCCGAGAAGATCCTTTACGGCGCACTCCAGCAGCGAGTTCGAGACGGCTAC
>JBKHJB010000006.1:0-32224 GCA_046538345.1 Phycisphaerae bacterium | reverse complement strand
CGCCGGTGTCCGATGCGTCCTGGAGCCAATACTTTTGTGGTACGGGCAGTCGGCCGGGGACGTCGAATTTCTCCGAACGCGGGTCCGGACCCATGCTCCAGACCGCGTAGCGAACGGGGCTTTCATCCGGGTCGCGGTAATATCTCCCGGTGTCCTTTTCGTCGCGACCGAAACCGTCGGGTATCCACAATGAGGCCGCGTTTTCCAGCAGCGTGGATTCGTTCATGATCGCCGGTCCCACAGCCCGGTACTTGTAGTGCTCGCCCGGCGTGAACGGGTCCGGCATTTTGGCAATCTGAACGCCGTTTTTCTCACCTGCCGGCAGGTACCCCACCAGCTCCACCGGCAGCTCATAGGCCGTCCGCGTACTGCACGAGAATCGCGTAGGAGGGATCTCTTCGTCGTTGTCCATGCGGTACATCTCCATTGCCCGCGTGATGCCCCGCAACTCGGCGTGCGCCTTGGTTATCCGCGCGTACATCCGCGCGTGATGTAGCGACGGCAGCAATATGCTCATCAGCATCGCGATGATCGCGATCACCACGAGTAGTTCGATAAGCGTAAAGGCGTTTCTGTCTCGCATTGTGCTTTTGACCGTTCGCAAAACGCGCCAGGCCCGGTCCCCACGGACCGGGCCTGGACAACACTGTGTTCCCAAAGAACAGACCTATGCGCTTCGTCGCCGGCACAGCAGCGCCGCACCGCTAATGGCCAAAAGCGACAAGCTCATCGGTTCGGGCACGAAGTAGTCCGGGCCGAGCGCCACCAGGTAGTAGCCGTCGGTGCTGTAGGTGCGGTCGTCGGCCGACTGGTTGAGTATGCCGGTGATGCTTACCGGATCGTCGCCGAACAGCGAATCCCAGTCGGCGCCCAACTGGCTCCAGTCGTAACCATTGGCGTACCCAAGCTGGACTTCTATGCTTCTGCCGGCCCCGTCGTTGACGACCACCATGGGGCCATCGTCTTCCTCGCCGGTCCAGTCCGTCTGCTCCAGATAGACGTCCTTCAGTTCGACCCACGTTGACTGGTAACGCTCCCCGCCGGTCTGGCGCGTGTGGTCGAAGTAGAACGCATCACTGCCGTCTTTAAGGACGTCCAGCGTAAGCTCGGCCGCTTCAGGCAGACCGAACCCCGACACCAGCCGGACGACCTCGAAGTCGTGATTCTCGCCGTCGCCGTCCGATCCCATTCCGTCCCAGTCGTCGTATCGGTCATAGTCATTGTCGTGCTGCTCGTTGACGTTCATCTTTCCTTCGTAGTGCAGCCCGCCACGAGCGCGAATCTCCACCAAATCACCGGCGCGGATCGGGTCTGTTACTGCGTTGCCGCCCTGTAAATTCAGCCGGGCCAGCTCCGCCGTCCATTCGTCATTGGTGTAGCTGTAAAGCGGATCCTGATTCATCATGTGGTTGCCGTAGTTCTGACCCATCCAGCAGGCCGTTCCGCCGAAATCGTCGAAGTCCTGCCCGGGGAAGGGATCCCAGGTAGTGTCGTCGAGGTTCACCGCCTGCACGAAGATTTCCGCCTGCCCTCCCATGTTCCAGAGATTCAGCTCCGGGTCGTAGGCGGGCGTCGGGTCCAGCCAGTCCTCCGTGTTGTTCAGCACCACGCCGACAAAGCGAATCGGGAACCCGCCGGACCAGGCCGGGCTGCCATCCTCATTGACGGCCTGATACTGCGAATGCTCGATGTAGTCCACGGTGGACCAGTCCTGAGCGACAACCGGCGATGCTAATACGGCACCGACCACAAACACGAGCGTAAGCGAACGTATGCAGAGCATTTGCTCCTCCTTCTACCAATGGTCAAGCTGAGCAAGACCGCCGACCCGCTTGACCAACAGGTCGGGAGGTATTACGATTAGACAAATCATATTACTGGCTTTGGTAGTACACAAGAGGATTTTCGTATGAATTCCACAGACCCCCGAATCGGGTATTTCGATTCCCTCGCGGCCAACTGGGACTTTGAGGAGCCGTCAACCGAGGATATGGTCGCCGGTCTGTCCGCACAGGCCGAGCTGCTGGACCTCCGCTCAGGCGAGGATTTGCTGGAGGTCGGCTGCGGCACGGGCAAGACCACCGGCTGGCTCGCCGGGCAGGTCGCGCCGGGACGCGTCACTGCCATCGACTTTTCTGAGAAGATGATCGAGCTTGCCCGGCGGAAGCCGCTCGACGCCGACTTCGCCTGCCTCGACGTCTGCTCCGACGATCTCGCCCGGGATGTTTACGACGTTATCCTCTGCTTCCACAGCTTCCCGCACTTCCGCGACCAGCGGTCGGCTTTGGAAAACTTCGCGGCCGCTCTGAAACCCTCCGGCCGACTCATCGTGATGCACCTTGTCGGCAGCGAGCGCCTGAACCAGTTCCACGCCGACCTCTCCGGTCCGGTCAAAGGCGACGTGCTGCCCGTCGGCGACCAATGGCCCCCGCTGCTGGACGCCGCAGGCCTGCGACAGACCAAACTCATAGACCGCCAGGACCTGTTCTTCCTCAAAGCCGTCAGCAAAGACCGTTAGCACCCCGGGCCGACCGCGCGGGCCGTTTTATCCCGTGGACCGTTGGTGCTTCGCCTGCGCGAAGCGTCGAAAACCTTGGCTTTCGAGCTTTAACGGTTACATAATGCCCGACTCCAAAGGACAGGGCGGCAGCGTACCAACGCATAGAACAGCTAATACGCAGGAACAAGCATTTGTCTATGACTACGCACGATATTACAGACTTCGGCGCCGTCGGCGACGGCAGGACCAACAACACCGAGGCATTTCGCAAGGCCGTCGAAGCCGCCGAGCACGGCGGTACGGTGCTTGTCCCGCCGGGTGAGTTTCTTACCGGTACGGTTGAGTTGAAAAGCCGCGTCACACTGCACCTCGCCCAGGGCGCAAAGATAGTCGGGTGGCCGGACTTGTCGGATTACCCCACACATAGCTGGGGTCATCACGACGACCGCACGCCCTGGCACCTGATATTCGCCGAGGACGCTCACCACGTGGTCATCACCGGCGCCGGCGAGATAAACGGCAACGGCAGCCATTACCACCAGCCGGATCGCGAGCACGAGTGGGCCTTCTATCGCGAAATCCCGCACCGGCCCAGCCCGATGGTCGAAATCAGCCGCTGCACAGACGTCCGCGTCGAGAACGTCCGCCTGTGCGACCCGGCCGGCTGGACGCTGCACCTGCACGACTGCGACCGCGCGTTTGTCCGCGGCATCACCATCGACAACTCGCTGTTCTGGCCCAACAGCGACGGCATCGACCTCACCGGCTGCCATCACACCATCATCAGCGACTGCTACATACACACCGGCGACGACGCCATCGCTCTGAAGACCACCTCCGACAGCAGAAGCTGCGAGCACATCACCGTCACCAACTGCGTGCTGGAGACCTCGTGTGCGGCCTTGCGGCTGGGTTTCGAGTCCTACAGGGACTTCCGCAACTGCGCCTTCAGCAACATTACCATCAAGAACTGCTCGCGGGGTATCGACCTGGTCACGTTCGCCGGCGGCGACATCGAAAACGTCAGCTTCACCAACATCGTCGGGCGATGCATGAGCGGCTGGCTGCTGGACCGCCCGATTGAGATATATTCATCCATTACCGACGAGCCATACAAGATTTGCATCCCCGAGCATCCCAACTACGGCAAGACCTTGCCCGAGATGCCGCCGGGCAAAATCCGCGGGATAACCGTTACCAACCTGGACCTGCAAACCTGCGGACGCATCATGATGGCCGCCGACGAGGACGCCATCGTCGAGGATGTTTCGCTGGACCACGTTCGTCTGCGCTACCCGATGATCGACGACCCCCAGCCCATCGGCAAACGGGCCGGCGGAAAATCTTTCTTCGCCAATGTCCAGCGCGTCCGCTCCGCCCGGGCCGCACTGGTCGCCGAGAACATCCGGGACCTCCGCGTGCGGGACTATCGCGTCCATTGGCCTACGTATCCGGTGGATATTGAGCAGGTCGAACTGCTCCGTTCGTCAAACCGCATGGGCAATCCGGATTACTACGGGGACATGGACGCCGTCATCAGCGGCCGGTCCGCTCCACCGTTCAGCGCCGCCTGGCTGCGGAAGGTCACAGGACTGCTCGAAGCGAGTGGGCTATCCGCCTCGGCCGACGGCGCCGAACCCGTCGCCGTTGAGGGCGGCGAAGTGGACGTCATCCCATAGCTGTAGGGTCGCAACCCGGCGTGCCGGGACTGCAGACGTTATTGCCTATTCATTCCGCAGAGCGGGCAGCAGCTCGCCCCGCATCGACGCCACGGCGGCAAGGTAGGTCCACGCAAGCCCACCGGCCAGTATCGCCGCCAGCGTCAAAGACAATGATAGAGCGGGAAACCCTCCGCCCCGCTGGGCAATCGCGGGTACCACCGCCGCCAGGCCCGCCAGCGCACCGGCGCCCACGCCGATGGTAAGCAGCATCCAGTGCTCGACTATCACCAGACGGCGCACGGCGGCCGCCGGATGTCCCACCGCGCGCAGCAGCGCCAGCTCGTTACGGCGTTCCAGCACGTTCCGGGCCGTCACCACGCCCACCGCGGCTGTGCCCAGCAGCAATCCCAGACCACCGAGTATCTGGAATATCGACAGGTACGTATTCTCCACGCGGCGGAACTCGGCTAGTCGGTCCGCCGTCGATACCACCTCGAGACCCACCGGCTCGCCGGCACGTGTAAGCTGCCCGGCGACGTCCGCGGTCCGGCTCGCCGGGGCATCGATAAGCGCCATGCCGTAGCCACCCGTCGATCCGAACCGCCGGCGGAAATGCTCCTGTGATATCAGAAGGTTGCCCTGAAGCACCGACGATGCGATGACGCCGACTATCCGCAGACGGAATCGCCCACCGTTCTCATCGGTGTATTCGACTGCGTCGCCCAGGCCTTTGTTGAGGGACCAGCGGAGGGTCGGCTCATCGCCGATCGCCGGGACCTCGCCGTCGGGCAGGTCCAGCTCCAGCGCGCTCCAGGGTCGGTCTTCAGGCACGCCTTCCGCAAGCTTCCTGAAGCCGAAGGCGCCTCGGCTGTCCAGTTCTTCCGGCTGGACGCCCAACAGCCGGGGTCTCTGCGCCCGGCCTATGTTCATGCAGCTCGCCTCATCGCCCGGCTGGACGCGGAAAGGGACCGCGTCGATTGCTTCGGCGGTTTCGGCGGCCAGTCCGAAAGTTCGCCTGCCCTCGGCTGTGTGCATGTCTTCGGCAATGGGCATCGACGAGCGGGCGAGCAGTTCGAAGCCACCGGCGGGCCCGCCGCGATTGCCGATGTCATCGCCCAGACCGAGGCGGTTTGCGCCCACCGCTACGACCATGAAGCTAGCGCACGCCAGCAGAGCCGCCACCGTCGTGCTCCTGCCGCGGCGACGGGCGACGTTCCTCACAGCCAGCGACCACCAGCCCAGCGTTGCTTTCGCCCTTCGGGAGGTTCGTCCCAGGAACGAATACAGACCACTGACGACGCCGGCCAGCAGCAGCACCCCGGCGACGAAGAAGCGCGCGGCAGCCGCAGGGCTTGGTCCGGGACCGGTCAGAATCAGCGCCGCTGCCGCGGCCACACATATCGGCGCCGGCAGATAGCCCAGCCGTCGCAGGCGAGGCGGTGGGGGCGGCTCCACCGGACCGGCGAGCAGCTCGCGCACGTCGCGGCGTGTCTGGCGACGCAGCGTCACCCACATCGCCGCCAGTGCTATCACCACCGCAGCGACGGCGCCAATCATGGGTGATGTCCAGGTCGCATGAAGCTCCAGCCCCGCACGTGCGACCGCCCTGGGCCAGAATGTCTCCATCGCCCAGGCGACCACGGCCGTGTAGCCGATTCCCGCCGGCGCGCCGATAGCGGCGCCGATGACCGCGACCGCCGCCCCCTCGGCGAGCATCAACCGGCGGACCTTTCCGACGGGTAAGCCCAACGCCAGCAGCGTGCCGGTTTCCTGACGCCGCTGCTGAAGTCCAAACACGAACAGCAGCCCCGTCAGCAGCACCGCCGAACCGATGAGGAACATGCTGAAGCCCAGAAACAACTGCCCGAAGTCCTGTCCTTGCTCAACCGCCCGCACTGCCCGCTCGCGTACCGGCTGGAAATAAAGACCAAGCTCCGCCGGGCCCACCCGCGCCGCGAGTCGCCGGGCGAACTCCTCGGGGCGGTCGGCGGAATCGGGCCGGCGGACAGCCGTCAACTCGCCGAAACGGTTCTTCCACATCTCCCGCCCGGCCGAGAGGTTCACGAACGCCTTGGGTGCACCGCCGTGCTGTTCCCAGTAGCGTTGGTCCTTGTCGCGTATCCGAGAGAGGTCTACCGGCACGCCGGGTTGCCAGTCGCGGCAGTCGTCCACCTCGGCGAGTCCCGGAAACTCCGGCATGAGCGTGGCATCGCCGGCCGGGCTTGCGAGGGGAACTACCGCCTTTATGCGGAACTCCCGGCTGCGCTCGGTCAATCGGCCGTCATCGCCATCGACGTAATAGCTCAGCCGCAGTGTGTCGCCTACGGAGGCATCCAGGTCTCGCGCCAGCCAGTCGTTGACGACGGCCTCGTCGTCGCCAAGCTCACCGATCGTGTTGAGCAGTTGGCTTTCAGGCGCGCGGTCGCCCAAAGCTCCCACAGCCGTCGCGAAGGCATAGGGCGCCTCCTCCTCGCCGACGGCAAAGGTGTTGACGAAATACGTCAGCACACCGACGGCCGGTTCAAGCTCGCCCGCCGCTTCAGACACGGCCGGGTCCAGAAACACGCGTTCGCTGCGAAGCTCGAGTGTTCGGTTGTCGAGTTTCCTTAATTCCAGGCCTGTGTCGGAAACCCGCCACCTTTTTCGCAGCAGTTCATCCGCCTGCTCGGCAGTCTCGGCCACGTCTTGCGGCATAACCAGCAGGTTCGCCCTGCCCTCTCTGCCGGCAAGTTCGGCGAGTGCGTCACGACGGATGAACACGTTCAGAGGCGTCTGCTGGTCGGCCGTCAGGGCAAAATCGCCGAGCTGTTCGGATTCCGCCACCGCGGCGATGCGGAGTGAGAGATTCTTCGTATCCTGCCGGCCCGAAAGCGGGGCATCCACCGGTAGCATGCCCGGCGTGGAGACACGCAGCGCAATCTCGTCGCCTGCGCCGACTTCCAGACGTTCTGCCAGCGCGGGGTTTACGAGACACTCGCCGGCGGCGGGCTGTGGCAGTTCCTCCGCTGGGGAGAGTTTTCCGAAAGCTTCATCCACACCCAGCACGCTTACGCCGCCCGCCCGCGCCGAGCCGTCGGGCGTCTCCACCGCCGCAGGCAACTGAAGCACGGCCGCACAGAGAGGGTCCACCCTCCCGGCCAGGTTCGCGGCGAACAACCGATGCGAGGAAACTATGGCGTACTCCGTCCGGCCGAGACGACTGAGGGCGATTCGCCGCATGCTGTTGCGCACGGTGTCGCCGGTTACCAGCGCGCCAACCAGCACAGCTGTCGCTACGGCGACTGCCGCCAGCACGCCCAGGTGCGTCCGGCGATAGAAATGCAGCGAACGTAGCCACATCCCAAGCGCGGTCACGGCTCCTCCCGGGTTGGTCGAAGCGTTCCGTTGTCCAGTTCCAGCAAGCGGCCCATGCGCCGGGCGAGTTGCATCGAGTGCGTCACCGTCAACAGTGCCACGCCCTGCTCGCGATTAAGCTCCACCAGCAGGTCCGCAAGTGCGTCGGAGGCCCGGCTGTCCAGCGAACCGGTCGGCTCGTCGGCGAGCAGCAAAGCCGGTCGGTTTATCAGCGCCCGCACGACGGCCACCCGCTGCCGCTCGCCGCCGGACAGTTGCCCCGGGCGGTGGTTCAGTCGGTCTGACAATCCGACGCGCTCCAGCAGCTCCCGCGCCCGTTCGCCGGCCGATTCACCTTCGAACGCGCCGGGCGCAAGCGTCGGCACGATGACATTTTCCAACACGCTGCACTGCGGCAACAGGTGATGGAGCTGGAAGACGATACCTATCCGGGCGCATCGCAGGCGGCTCATGGCCGGGTCGTCAAGCCCGCTGAGCTCGCGTCCGTCCAGTATCACACGCCCGGAGCTGGGGCGGTCCAGTCCAGCGAGGATGTTGAGCAGCGTGCTCTTGCCCGAACCGCTGGGCCCGACTACCGCCAGCGACTCACCGGGTTCGACCCGCAGGGATACATCGCGCAGTACCTCCAGGCGCCCGGCGTCGCCCTGATCGAACCACCGTGCTACGTGGTCCATTTCCGCTATCGTCGTCTCGGCGTTCATTCAAACCTCCGGTCCGTAGTCTCCGCGGGCGCGAAGGCGTAAACGTACCCGTCCTCGCAGCCGACGATGACCGCCCCGTTCACCACTGCCGGCGAGGTGCTTATCGCGCCTCCCAGTGCGTAGGAGAAGGTTTCTTTCCCGTCGTCGAGGTCGAGCACATAAAGCTTGCCGCCATCGGAGCCGACGATAACCCGCGAGCCGGCGACTACGGCGCCGCCGTCCACCTTGCCGTTGGTGATGAACCGCCACAGCACTTCCCCGTTGGCGGCGTCGAAGCAGTACACACGTCGGTCGCGACAGCCGGCTACGACCACGCCACCGGCAATCGCAGGCGGGCTGAAGAATGCCGCCGACGCCGAATGTTCCCATAGCAGCGGCCCGCCGGGCATCTCCGCGGCCACGAAACGATTGTCGTATGTCCCGGCGAAGGCAATGTCTTTGGCGATTGCCGGCGAGGCCGCTATGTACGATCCCTCCCCAAGGCGCAGCGAGCCGGCAGATTCGCCCGTCCCCACACGCACCGCACGGATATGGAAGTCGCAGCCGCCGAAGACGGCAAGCCCGTCGGATATTGCCGGCGCGCCGTTGATGTAGTCCTCCGTGGCGTAGGTCCAGAGCCCTTCGCCGTCGGCCGAGCGGACGCAGTGCAGCTTGCCGTCGTAGCTGCCGACAAGTATGCGCGTCTCGTCGCCCACTGCGGCGGAATTGGCGGAGCCATGTATCTCCCCGTCGGTGGAATATGTCCACAGCAGTTCACCGTCGGCGGCATTGACGGCCAGCAGGTCGCCTGCCAGCGTGCCGACGTACACCGTCGCTCCTACCACCAGCGGGGGTGCGACGATCGCATCGTCGGCCGAGTACGACCACTGCTCCGCCCCGTCGTCCAGCCGCAGGGCGACCAGTCGGCCGGCGTCGTTTCCGACGAAGACCAGACCGTCGGCGATAACCGGCGAGCTTCGCACAGCCCCCGCGGTATCGCTTTTCCAGACCAGCCGGAGGCGGTCTCCCGCCTCGCCGTCGCTGTCCGCGCGCAGACCCGGGTCGCCGCGGAAGATGGGCCAATCGCCAGACGCTTCCAGTTGGGTCTGTGGCGAAGCCGTATCGGTTGCTTCGTCACCGCTTCGCAGCAAGACCAGACCTGCCGCCGCCGCGATCATTATCAGTATGAGGATAGCCGTCAGCTTCATGGACGTTCGATCGCCTCGAATTTCCTGACTGGAGTATATCAGCTTGCGTCGCCGCGGGCCGTCACAGAAGCCACGCGCGAAAGCGCGTCCAGAGAAAAGATAAGCGGATAGAGCTTCTCGCAGTACCACAGCCGGGCGAAGTAAAGCCCGATCGGCGCCGCGGGCGTAGTCTTACCACCGTCGGTGTGTTCGACTATCCATCGGGCGCCGCGCGCGACGGCTTGCCGCAGAAGCCGGCTGTCGCCGAACAGGTCGGCGACCGACGAAAGAGCAGACAGCGCCACCGAGGTCTCTTCCAGCGATTCAGGACCGGTCGAGTCGCCGCCGAAGCCGCCGTCTTCACGTTGGACGGACAGGAGCCACTCCGAGCCGCGTCGCAGCATTGCCGATACGTCCCAGCCGCTTCCGGCGACGCTGCATAAGCCCATCAAAACACGAGCGGTCCCATAGACGGGGTTTTCCTGTCCGGGCGTGTGCTGATTTCCGAACCACAGTGGTAGCCAAGCGCCGTCGCTTCGCTGGCTCGCCGCCAGGTATGTAAGCGCCGCTCGAAGATTTCCTTGATGGGCGGCGTGCGGGCCTGACCAGGCGCTCCAGGCGGCTATCGCGTGTGCGGTAAGGTCGGCGGCGCTGCGGTCGAAGGGCAGTCGTCCCCAGCCCCGGCAGAAAGTAGGAATGCCGCCGTCGTGGTTTTGAAGGCCCGCCAGGTAGGCGCCGGCCTGCTCGGCCGCTTCGGCGCTGTCAGCGCTGTCGCCGTCGAGCAGGTTGATCGCAATAATCGCACCGGCGGTATCGTCCGCGTCCGGGACTCCGCCGCTTCGGTCTGTCCAGGCCCATCCGCCCGGAGGCGCCTGTGTGTAGGGGTGCGGACGGCGGCGTTGGCAGCCCAGAAGCCAGTCGCGAGTGGTTCGCCTCTGCTCGGGCGGGAAATTCCGCGGAAAGTCCCCGCCGGCAGACAGCGACCGGACGGACAGCGACGTCAGCCAGCTCGCCAGGTCGGCATCGACGGGCCAGCCACCGTCGGGACGGACCGTCGCCCGCAGGAAGCGCAGCCCAGCGGCGACGGCGGGGTGATCGGTGGCGTCGGAGGCGACCAGCGACATCACCACGAACGCCGTCAGCGGCTGGGCCTCCAGGAAGCCGCCGCTCTCGGGCTGGATGTGCTCGAGCTTTCGCAGGACGGCCCGCTCGGCGAGGCGGCGGACAAGCCGGGTAACCGGATTCAGCGGCGGCAGGTGATGGTGGCGCAGTCGCCCCACGGCGATAAGCGCGGGCAGCGCATAGCTGACCACCGGCAGCCGAAGCCGCGCCAGCCAGCGGTGCGACAGGGTGCCCAGCTCGAATGGAAGGGCGGGCACGAGCCGCCACGCGTCCCTGCCGGCGCCGAGGCGCCCGGTAAGCGCAGCCATCGCCAGTATGGGCGCCGAGAAGGTCCGGTCCCGACCGTAGGACGCGACTATCGCCTCGGCGATTGTGGACGGTTCGATGTCGCCTATCGTACGTTCCAGCCAGGTGCGTGCCGCGACGGTCGCTCCGGCGCGGTCCCGACCGGCCGCCGCAAAGGCCGCCCACGACAGAACTGTTGTGGAGAGGTTGCTGGGACTTTCGGGCGTGTCGCCCCAGCCGCCGTCAGCGTTCTGATTATTCTTGAGCCACCGCAGACCGCGACGGATAAGCTCGCGGTCGTCGTCGCAACCGGCTACCGACAGCGCGGTAACCGCGGTCGCGGTAGCCAGCGCGCTGGTTGAAAGCTCACCCCGCCAGCAGCCAGCGTCGTCGCGCTCGGCTAATAGACGACCGCGGAGTGTATCCAGCGTCTCGCCGAGGTGGGGGACTTTCATTCAACCTCCCCCTGCGAAAGCCCCAGAGCTATCAAGGCGTACCAGGTGTACTCGCAATCGGCGTAGGGGTCGTCGGCCGAGCCGGAGAAACCGCCGCCGCGATAGAGCGAGTGCACGAGTTCGACGACCCTTTGCGCTCGGTCGGTCGGGAGGGAACCGTCGAACGCCAGCGCCGTCATAGCCGTTGCGGTGGAGAGCAGGTCGGCGCGACCCAGGTCCGCTACCGGCTCGAAGCCGCCGGCGGATAGCTGTCGCTCCAGAAGCCATTCGATGCCGGCCCGGCCGACCGAATGCCCAAGCCGGTTCAGCACAACCGAAGCGGCGGCCGTCGCGGGCACGGACGGAACCGGCAATTGGCGGTCGTTGGTGAAAGCCCCTTCAGGACGTCGCAATGCCTGCAAGCTCTCGGCAAGTTTCTCGCGGTTCGGCGCCGGGGCGGCAAGCTCTTCCCAAGCGCCCATAGCCAGAAACGCGCCATAGCTGCTGCCGGAAGCGGCGCCGACGGAAGTGGCAAAGCCGCCGTCCCGACTGCGGAAATCGCTAAGCCGTTTGATAAAGCCGCGCCCGCAGCGCAAACCCAGAGCGGCGCGGCAACGTATGAGGCAGCAGAGGTGTACGAGGTCGAGCTTGTCGATGCTCGCGACAGCGCGCTCGAGATAATCTAGCACCCCCTGCGGCGCCTGCTCCCAGCCCAGCGCTCTCAGTGCATCTATGGCGAAGGAGGTGTAGTAAAGGTCGTCGCTATCGTCCCGGCCGGCGAATCCGCCGGAGCCCACCTGCCTTGATAGCAGAAATTGCCGTACGGGTTCGGCGCCGTCAGGCAGTCTGCTGGGAGCCAAGCTCGCCCAGCGGAGCATTTGCTGTCGAATCGTCAGCACACCAGTTCGGTTCCTCGATATCGGCGAAGATTCTGCCCAGAACACGCCGCATCAGCGTCTTCAGCGGCGGGGACTGCAGTTTGTCCAGCGAGCGGATGGCCCGGTGCTTGTGCAGCTGCAGTAGTCGCCGGGCGGTCTCGACGGCGCGGGTGTGCTCCAGCAGGTCCGACAGCTCGCCGGCGCGGCCGTCACTGCCGGGAGCTTTCTGCAGCTCGGTCTGCAATTGTTGGCGCTGACGGCGGTCGCCGCGCTGCCAGGCGGCGGCGATTACCACCGAGAGTCGCCCGGCATCCAGATCGCCCGCGCCTCCGCTGAGGTCCTTCAGGTCGTCCTGTATCTGGTAGGCGATTCCCAGCGCGTCGCAGTAGTCGCGGAGGTGCGTGTAAACCTGCTCGTCCGCCGAGGCGCAAACGGCGCCGAGATGCATCGCCAGGCAGAAGCTGGGCGAGGTCTTGCGGCGGAAGATATCCAGCACGTTCTTTACGGGCATCGGTCCCGGCCTGTGCGCCCAGGACAGCTCGTCACCCTGTCCGCTGCACAACAGGCGATGGGCGGCCGATGCGGTGCGGACCATCCTTGCTGTGCGCGTGCCGTCCAGACCGCACTCGGCTATGAGGCGGTAGCCCTCTCCGATAAGCATATCACCGGCGTTCAGCGCGACGGGGACGCCGTGTTGGCGATGCAGGGTCTCTCGCCCGTAGCGGTAATCGTCCGCGTCCTCGATGTCGTCGTGGATCAGCGAGGCCTTGTGGAAGCATTCGACGGCGACGGCGATTTTCTTCAGTTCCGTCGGCAGGTGGTCGCGGACGTCGCTGCGCAGCGCCTGGTATGTGCAGCAGGTAAGGAACGGTCTCCAGCGTTTGCCGCCGGCGAGCAGCCAATCGCGAGCTATGTGTTCGGTGTCAGAACCGACCGGACCGGCAAGGGCGATGAGGTTTTCGTCGGTGAACCATTCGAGCACCTCCGCCCGGAGCGGCTCGAGGTTGAGCCGTCGCGTGCTTCCGTCGCCGCTGAGGTTGATTGCCTCGTAAACGCGGTCCATGTCCACCTCGGTGCGGTCGCATCCGTCGCTCAGAAGCGGTATGGCGATGCCGGGTATCGCCGCCGACTGGATGTAGGGGAATACCTTCTCCAGCACGCTCATGCAACTCACGCCGACGATCGCCTCCACGGGGCCGTCGGCAATCAGGGAGGTTACCGCGGTGGTGCCCTCCGCGACCAGCACCACGTATCCGAGCGACTCGGCGACGGCGCGCAGCTCGCCGATTCGGCATCGACCGCAGTCGCTACACAGTAGTCCGAACGCGTCTGTCTCCGCCGGGCAGGCGTGTCGGTCCTGCCGGAGGCACTGTGGCAACAGCAGCAGGCGCTTGTCCATCGGGACGTCAGCGAAGGAGCTGCGCCATGAGGCGTTGCTGAGCATTACCAGCACGTAGTTCCACCATTGACCGCCCGCGCCCGCCTCGCGGAGCACTTTTCTCGCCAACGGGCGAAACTGCGAGAGCGAGACCGGCGGTACGAGGCGCCTGTCGCGGGCGACCTGCTCGGCCAAACGCTCCAGCTTCCTCCGCAGGGCAGTTTCTCCGTGGACGGAATTTTCCGACTGCTGTGTCATGTTCGCCTCATCCGCCGTCGGTCACGGCGGCCGAGTATTTTGGACCGTCAGAGGCATTTCGCAGACGGCGACCCAGGCGGGCGAAGTTTCGCCGCCATGAGAACACCTCGCCCCGTCCGAGCATCTGAAACAGTGTACGACGCAGCCGGCCTGCACCGCCTACGCGCTGGTTGTCGCTGAACAGCCGGGGCACCCAACGAAAGTTCAGCTCGTAACACGTCCTGTAAAGTTCCAGATGCTCGAGGGTCATCTCCTCGAGGGTAAAAGAAGTCTCGCCTTCGCGCACCGGCTCGTGGAACACCGGGAATATCACCGCCGCCCCGGCCGAGAGGCGACGGACCAGCCGCAGCGTATCGCGCACGTCGCCGGGCGTCTCACCGGGAAGCCCCAGCACCAAGCTGAACACCGGAAAGAAGCCGGTTCGGCTGAGTTTCTCGGCGGTCTCCAGCACGGCTTGGGACCATTCGCCGGGCTGAACGTCTCCGAGCTTGCCGGGTCCGTTGGCGGATACCAGCTCGCCGTTGGCGCTTTCGGCGCCGAGGTTGACCCACAGGTAGTCTGTCGGGGGCGAGGAGCTTAACAGCTTGCGCACGCGCCAAAGCTGCCTATCGCTGAACTGCAGGACCGAGCTGACGTTCGCGTGGTCTATCTGCATGAAGCGTACCGGTTCGCGGCGCAGTTGCTCCAACAGTCGGCAAAGGGCGTCGGGGTTCACCTCTCCGTCGCTCGAGCCGTACCGGAAAAAGTCCTCGCTGCTGCTGACGGCGGTGGTCTGCCCGGCCCGGCAGTTTGTGCGCACGTCCTGGGCTATCAACTCCGGCGGCAGGTGCTCCATCCTGGTGCTACCCATCGTGCAATAGCCGCAGCCGTTACCACAGCCGCGGGACAGTTCCACCACGCCCATGCACGACGCGCCGTGAATGGGAGTAACCTTCGACGCGCAGGTGCGTCTCTCGCGGACGTGGAAGTGGATATTCCGACCTTGGAGCAGTTCGCGAACGACTCGCGGGCCCGCGGATTCGAAATAGCCCTGGAAGACGACGTCTATGCCGAGCCGGCTTGCTTCGTCGGGGTTCTGTACCAGTTGCCACGCGCCCGCCCCACCAGCGAGTATGGAGAACCCCCAGCGGCGCTTGGCGTCGCGGACGCCCTGGAGCATCCGTCGCGTCCAGCGACGGGTATAAAGCTCGCCGGACCAGAAGCTGCTGGTCGTCGTGTTGCTCATCCCGCCGCCGAGAAAGTCGCTGGAGCTGATTGCCAGCACACGCGTCCACGGTCCGAGCAGCTCGTGGAGGCGTTCGGGCGTGGTTACGGCGACGTCGTCACCGGTCAGTTCGCCACCTTCCAGCAGAGCGGATTCCACCCGTCGCAGACCCAGCGGCGCGAGCAACGCCCTGCCGTCGGCATCCGTCGGCGCCGGCGGAGACAGCAGCCGGCGCATGATAAAGCCGGGCACAGCCGTGGTCTGCATCGTCGCCAGGATGCCCTCGAACAGCACCTTGTAGCCGGCACTGAGGGTCCTGTCGGCGACCAGGACCACGGCGGGTGTGAGCTTATCGCTTCGCGCCTGTTTCATTGTCCCGGTCATGTTCACGCAGGCGACGGGAGACTTCGGCGATTTCCTCGGGCGACAGGTCCGCGGGCAGTTCGTCGCCGGCCTCGTCGCACTCGCTGGGGTCGTCGCAAGCACAACCGCCGGAACGTTGCCGCCGATTGCGTTGCTTTAATGCCTCGAATACGTCCTGTTGAACCAGTGTAGGCGCATCCTGCGCCTCTTTCGGCGCGGGCGGCTCGCCTCCGTCGATGGGCGATTCGGGATGCTTTGGGAAGATAATGGCTCCCGTCGGGCAGATGCGGGCGCAGGCGGGGCAGTACGTCTTGCAGTTAGCCGGTGCCGAGACAGAAACCCGCCCTTCGCCGCTGGTTTCATAGACGTCGAAGAGACAGAAGCTCGCACATCGGCCACAGTGGGTGCAGCGTTCGTAGTCGATTACAGGAAACCAGGGCGGTGGCGCGTCCGCGGTGGTCTCGGTGGTGGGCTCGGCCTCTGCCTGAGCGGCGGCCGAGAGAGCGGCTGAGAGGTCGTCGCCCGCGAGTATCCCACCAAGTGCCTGCTCGGTGGTGGTGTGCCGCAGGTCCACGAACAATGTATCAGCCGGCAGTTCCACGTCCGCGAAGCGGAGCAGGTTGCGTATCGCCCGCGGTCGGCAGGCAATGATGACCGGCTTGTCCTGCCCGGCGAGCTGTGCCAGTTGTGGGTCGCGGCGCCGAGCCAGACCGCAAAGGTCGGCGACCTCCCACAGGTCGCACCCGACAGCTCGCAGACCCGCCGACACCTGCGCCACGCGGGCGGCGTCGGTAAGCTCCGCATATGCGCAGCGGCACAACAGTACGCGCCTGGGCGCATTCATGGTTCAGTCCTCCTCGCCCGTGGTCGTGACGCAGTAAACACCCGAGCGCGTCCTGACGTACATCCTGTCGCCGTCGAATACCGGCGTGCTGCGGAAGTTGCCGAGCTTGTTTCGCCCAAGTTCGCTGTACTCGTCGCCGTCGGAGAGAATTACGGTCATTCCCTTCTCGGTGCTTACCAGCAGTGAGTCGTGGGTCATCACGATGCTCGGAAAGACCAGCCCCGGCATGTTCGGCATCCTTGTTTCGTATATTGTGCTTCCGTCGGCGGCATCCAGGACGGTCAACTGGTGGCTCTGCGTTACGGCGTAGATTCTACCGTCGCGGAAGACCGGCGAGCCGTAGTAGCGGTTCTCGGTTATTTTCACCTGCCAGAGCACGTCTGGCTCGAACGGTTCGGCCGATTGAGGCAGCTTGACGGCGGTGGCCCGACCTTTGGAATCAGCCACGAAATACACAACCCCGGCTTGGATTATGGGCGAGTTGTATTCCAGTCCTGCTTTGACCGACGCCAGCTTCTCGCCGTCCCGGGCGCGGATGAAGTCGCCGCGGGGGGTGATGATGACATCGTCGCCTTCCAGCGACGCCACAGCCGGCGTTCCGAAGCTGATCTGTGCGGCGGTTCGCCATAGCTCCTCGCCACTGTCGGACTCCAGGGCCGTAACGTCGTTGACGTGCAGAATCAGCTTTCCGTCGGCAATGACCGGCGAGGCGCTGTGCCCCCAGCCGTGGCGAGGACGGTCCACCCGGCGAATCCAGCGAACCTCACCGTCGAGCTTACAGCAGACGGCTATGCCGGTGCCGAAAACTGCGAACACGTCTTGCCCGTCGCTTACAGGCGTCGCGGAGGCGTAGCCGTTGGTGTCGTGGGCATGCGGCTTGAGGTACCGGCGGTACGGCTTGAGCCGCTGTTTGGTCTGCTCAACCTTGTCTTTGAGCGGCCCGACCTGATCCTCCAGCTGCGCGACCTTCTCCCGCTCGCCCTCGGATCGCTTCATCTCCCGCTGAAGCTCGCGCAGCTCCTTCTGGAGCGAGGACAGTTCTTCGCGGATCTGCCTGCCTTTCCCGGCCTTGGTGAGTTCTTCTTCGCTGAAGACTCGATCATAGTCGAAGTCCTCCCGCCAGAGCACCGAGCCGTCCGCGGCGTCCACGCACATCAGTGTTCCCGGCTCCGCCGTCACCACGACCTTTCCGTCCGCCACGACCGGCAGGGCGTTGCTCCACTTCGGCGTCTCAGTGAACCACAAAACGTTCTGCCGCTCGGACCATCGGCTCGGCGGGCAAGCGTCGCTGTAGCGTCCCGTGCCGTCCGTACGCCAGCCGATCGGGGAGTCGGCGAGGGCGACCGGGGCAAAACAGGTGACAAGGAGAAGCTCTATCAGAATCCTGCGCATAATCTTTCGCTGCCTTCGGGCCTTGCCCGCACTATTTGTCCGTCGAGACGTCCAGACAAACCATCTTACCAGCGTGGCTGCGGCAGTATATTCGCCCGTCCAACAGCACGGGGATATTCCACCACTTATCGCGGGGCAGTCGTATGGACGAAAGCTCCTGGTAGCCCTGCGGGTCCGGGTTGACGACCAGCAACCCGCCCGATTGCTCCTGCACGAGGAACTTGTCCCCGGCGAGGATCATTGCGCCGGAGAGCCGCTGGGCCCACATTTCCCGACCGGTCTCAAACTCGACGCACTTCATCCGGGCGCCTCCGACGTTCCCGTCGAAGCCATACAGATAGCCGTCCCTCAGGATCACGCTGGAAAAGTGGCTGCCAAGCGTCTTGCTTTTCCAGATTTCCTCCAAGCCGTTGTCGGTAAGCTTCAGCAGCGCCCCGCCGGTACCGTAGCCGGAGGTGATGAAGATGCGGTCTCCGTGGATTAGAGGCAGCGCGGCATTCACTTCGTAGGAGGTTTTCCAGCGATAGCTCGCCAGCTCGGCGCCGTCCTCGGCGTCGAGTATCACCAGCCCGAAGGCGTTGAACACAGCCAGCAGCGTTCTGCCGTCGTGTTCGAAGGCGACCGGCGAGCTGTAGCCGGCCTGGTAGTCGCCGCTGCTCCATATCTTCTCGCCGGTGCGCTTGTCCAGGGCGACCACCGTTCCGACATCGACGATGAGCTTCTCACCCAGTACCAGCGGCGAGCAGGCGAAGCCCCAACTGCCGGGCTTGCCGGAAAAATCCTTCTTTACGTTTTTGCTCCAGACGACCTCGCCGTCGCGGGAGTCGTCCAGGCAGAGCAACCGGCCTTCGATGCTGAGCGTATAGACGTAGTCGCCGTCCAGGGTGGGGGTGCACCGCGGGCCCGGGTGTCCCGAACCTCCGCCTTTCTGCGGGTAGGACTGCGTCCAGACAACTTCGCCGTCGTCGGCGCTCAGGCACCAGACCACGTCCCGTTCGTTATCCACATTGCCTATGGTGTACAGTCGTCCGTCGCGGATGGAGATACCGCCGTGGCCCGTTCCCACTGGCCTCTGCCAGAGGGTGTCCGGCTCGGCACTGCCCCAGCGGGCGCGCCAGTCACTCTCGGAGGTGATCCCGTCGCGGTTGGGTCCGAGGAACTGCGGCCAATCGTCGCCCCCGACCGCTGGTGCGACAGCGACCAGTAAAGCAAGCCATACGACAACAGCCAAGCTGCGCAGAGAAAACCAGTACGTCGACATACGTCGCCTCCTTTTGGGTTTGAACATGGCTGGAAGCGGCAGGGTCCGCAAAATCTCTTTGGTTTGAGGACGCTAAACACGCAAAATAGGGCAAGTATTACTATAAGCTATCGGTATGCGGATGCTCAAGCGCTTCAGTCAATCCCGCCGGGGAGGACTCGCCATCGGTTTCGTGTCGGTGATAGCCGCCGGCATGGCTGTGGCTATGCTGGCGTTCTGGTTGCTCGGCAATGACCCGACGGTGGGCCTCACACGTCGCGAGCCGGGGCTGGACCGACCCCCGGCCGAGGAAACGCCCGCCAGAGCCGCGCTTCCCGGCACGCTGGAGAGCTTCGAAGTGCCGCCGGGGTCCGCGACGGAGACCGACTGGTCTCAGTTCCGCGGACCTGGACGTGACGGTGTGGCTCCCTCCGGCGTGGAGTTGGCGCGCGACTGGCCCGACGGTGGCCCGGAGGTTCTCTGGCGGGTCGATCTGGGCGAGGGATACGCCGCGGCCGCCACTCGCGGCGGAAGGGCATATCTGCTGGACTACGACCAGCAGGACAAGGCCGACGTCCTGAGATGTCTGAACCTCGATAGCGGAAAGGATATATACCAACGTTCCGTGCCCGTAGAGATTCTCCGCAATCACGGCATGAGCCGAACCACCCCCGCTGTCAGCGAACAGTTTGTCGTCACCATCGGTCCCAAGTGCCACGTCATGTGTCTGGACGCCGAAACCGGCGAATACATCTGGGGCATCGATATGGTCGATCGCTACGGCACGAAGGTTCCGCCGTGGTACGCCGGCCAGTGCCCGCTCGTAGAGGACGGCAAGGTAATCCTCGCACCGGCCGGCGACGACGTGCTGCTGACCGCCATCGACGCCGAGAGCGGCGAGGTCGTCTGGGAGACGCCGAACCGCTTCGGCTGGAACATGACGCACAGTTCCGTGATGCCGATGGAGGTGTCCGGCACGCGGATGTACGTCTATTGCGGCAGCGGCGGTGTGGTGGGCGTCTCCGCCGAGGACGGCAGCGTGCTATGGGAGAGCGACAAGTGGAAAATCAGCATCGCAACCGTGCCCAGCCCGGTCATCTGCCCGGACGACAGGATACTTTTTACCGGCGGCTACAACGCCGGCAGCATGATGGCGCGCATCCGCAAGCGGGGTGACGATTTCGAGTTTGTCGAACAATGGCGGCTGGAGGCGAAGGTCTTCGGCGCAGAGCAGCAGACGCCTATCCTGTACGAGGACCACATCTACGGCGTGCGGGCGGACGGGAAGTTCGTCTGCCTGGACCTGGACGGGAAGGTGGTATGGACCAGCGGAAAGCAGGACCGTTTCGGACTCGGCGGCTACCTGCTCGCAGACGGCATGTTCTACGTGATGGACGACGACGGAACTCTGACATTGATTGAGGCGACCGAGCAGAAGTACCGCCGACTTGCCCAGGCGCGGGTGCTGGCCGGGCACGAGTCCTGGGGACCGCCCGCTCTGGCAGGCGGAAAACTGCTGGTCAGGGACCTAAACGAGATGCGATGCCTGGACGTATCGGCCGAGATAGAACCGTAAGCCGCGGGAAACCTCAAAGATAGAGACGGCGATGTCATTGTCGCAAAGAAACGTGTTGATCGGCTGCATTGCCGCTTTCGTACTGACGGCGGCGGGGGCTGTTTTGCTGTGGAAGTTCGGCCTCGGCGAGGGTACAGGACCGTCCGGCGGACGACTCAGCGGACAGTTCAGCTACGACATCTCCGAACTCGAGGGAATCGGCGACGACCTTCTTGGCTACAACCAGGTCCGTAAGATGCCCGCCGCAGTGGATAAGCCGCGGGCGATCGCCATCGGAAGCGACGACACGCTCTACGTCGCAGGCGACAGCCGAATCCGCGCCTTCGACGCCAAGGGTGAAACCGTCAAAGAGTTCCGTATCCAGGGACAGGCAACGTGCCTGGCGGTAGCAGACGACGGCGTCCTGTACGTCGGTGTGGACGACCACGTCGCGGTTTACGACCCGGACGCACAAAAGACCGTCCAGTGGGACAATTTCGACAAGTCTGCGATACTGACCTCCATTGCCGTGACGGAAGACGAACTGTACGTAGCCGACCCCGGCGGACCGGTTGTGTATCGTTTCGACCGCACCGGCCGGTTGCTGGGACGCCTGGGCGAGCAGGACGAACAGAAGAACATACCTGGGCTGATGATACGGTCGCCGTGCCTGGACGTCGCGGTGGGAGATGACGGACTCATCCGTGTGACGAACCCCGGCCGGTGGCGCGTGGAGACCTACACCCCTGGCGGCTCGCTGGAGCTTAGCTGGGGCGAGCCATCGATGCGCGACATCGAGGGTTTCTGCGGCTGCTGTAATCCGACCGACGTGGCGGTGCTTTCGGACTCGCGAGTAGTAACGGCCGAGAAAGGCCTGCCGCGGGTTAAACTCTATGACGCACACGGCGAGTTCCAGTGCGTGGTTGCTCCGACGAGCATGTTCGATCCTCGCACGAATCGGCTTGACCTCGCCGTCGATTCGCAGGACAGAATCTACGTGCTGGACGCAATCGAGTCACAGGTGCGCGTATTCGAGCCGAACGGAGGAAGCGAATGACACCCGTACGGAAGCGTGGAACACAACTCTACACACGTCGGGAACTTCTGCGCGGGTCGCTCCGCGCACTTGCCGGCGGCGGTCTGGCGGTGGTGGGCGCGACGATGCTGCTCAAAAGGACCGTAACCGGTGCGGACCAAAGCTCTGAGACGTGCATCAACGAGCAGATCTGCCGCGACTGCCGTGCCGTCGCCGACTGCCACCTGCCCCAGGCGATGTCCTTCCGATCCGAGGGAGGCGAGCGTGGCTGACCGCAACGACAAGCAGAAGCTTTCCCGTCGCCAACTGCTGCGGCGCGGTCTGCAAGCCGGGACCGGACTCGCCCTGGGCGGTGCGGCGATTTCGCTGGCGTCCAAAGCCGCCGTCGCCAAAGGCGGGAGCGTCTGGCAGATAGATCCCGAAAAATGCGTCCAGTGCGGCAACTGCGCAACACGCTGCGTGCTGGAACCGTCGGCAGTAAAGGCCGTCCACGCCTTCGCCATCTGCGGCTATTGCGACCTGTGCACCGCCTACTTCGACCCCCAAGCCGAGGAACTCACCACCGGCGCGGAAAACCAGCTTTGCCCGACCGGTGCGATAGTCCGAACCTACAAGAAAGACCCGTACTACGAGTACACCATAGATGAGGAGCTATGCATCGGATGCGGCAAGTGCGTGGACGGCTGCGAGGCGTTCGGCAACGGCTCGCTGTTCCTCCAGGTCCGCCACGACCGCTGCGTGAACTGCAACGACTGCGCGATTGCCCGCGCCTGTCCGGCCGACGCTTTCCGCAGGGTCCCCGCCGATAAGCCCTACCTGCTGAAGACACCGCGATGAAACCCCCGCCCCGCCTTACAACAACCATCCTCTTCACGCTGCTTGTGTTGCCGGCATCGACGGGCGTGGCGCAACTGCGCTTCCCTACACCGGAGCTGGACGAACCACTGCCGGAGACCACCACCCCCGAGCCGCGGGAGCAGTTGTGGCAATATTCCGAGTACGTGGACGTTGCGGTACTCGCCCTGGCCTTGGCGGCGGCTGCGTGGTTTGCGCTGAAAAAACGCTCCAGACGCGGAATGGCTGTGGTCATGCTGCTGTCGCTGCTTTATTTCGGATTCTACCGTCTGGGGTGTGTCTGCGCAGTCGGCTCGGTGCAGAATTGCGCGCTGAGCTTCGGCGACGCGGGCTACGCAGCGGGCTGGGCGGTGGTGGCGTTCTTCCTGCTGCCACTGTTCGCGGCGCTGCTGTTCGGGCGGGTTTTCTGCGGCGGTGTATGCCCTCTGGGTGCGATACAGGACATCGTTGCGATTAAGCCGCTGAAAGTTCCACGCTGGCTGGAATCCGGGCTCAGCTTACTGGCTGTGACTTACCTAGGCGCCGCGGTCGTGCTGGCGTTCTCCGGCAGTGTGTTCCTCATCTGCCGGTTCGACCCGTTTGTGAGCATCTTCCGCCTGGCGCCCGTAGGCAAATGGATGGAGAACGTCGCGCGGGGCGATTTGTCCGGCGCGGACTGGTTCGTCACCGGCCGGACGGGACTGCTGGTTCTGGGTGGCGCGATACTGCTTCTGGGGGTGTTTGTAGCCCGGCCCTATTGCAGGTTCCTGTGTCCCTACGGCGTTCTGCTTCGGCCGCTGAGCCGGTTGAGCAGGTGGCACCTGACAATCACCCCGGACGAATGCGTGCAATGCCGGCTCTGCGAGAACTCCTGCCCGTTCGGCGCTATCCTGCCGTCCTCGCCGCCGGATCCCGGCCGCTCAGCGGGCAAGGTGTCGCTGGTCGTGTCCCTGGCGGTCTGGCCGGTGTTGATCGCCGCGGGCGCCGGAGCAGGCCGGCTGGCGGGGCCGGTGATAAGCCGGGCCGACTATTCCGTTCGCCTCGCCGAGCATCTGCGCTCAGGCGAAGCCAGGCAGCTTGAAGACACCCAGGACATGGCCGAGGCGTTCGCAAGCCAGCCCGTGGACGCGGAGGAAGTCTTTGCAGCCGCTCGACGGACGCAGGCAAAGTTCGTTTGGGGCGCGATGGTCGTGGGGGGCTTTGTGGGCCTGGTCGCAGGTATGCGCCTGGTGCGCTGGTCCGTTCGCCGCAGACGCAACGACTACACGCCGGACACCGGCACGTGCCTTTCCTGCGGGCGGTGCGTGGAGACCTGCCCGGTGGAGCATCTGCGACGTCTTGGTCAAGACCGGGCCTTGTGGGAGCAGGCGTAATGTCCGACGCCAGCGCGTGGCAAATCTGCTCCGCCGCCCGATCGGTGGCGCTTATCAGCGGCGCTTTCTGCGCGATGGTCGCGGCTCTGCTGGCATGGCAGACGTACGGCGGCCGGTCTGTGGACCCCTGGGACTCGCCGGAGTTTCAGCAGCTACAGGCCGAGCTGCGCCGAAACCCCGGCGACCAGGAGCTGCGGCAGAGGATCCGCGACCTGGACCTGCGCCTCCGACGCGAGTTCTTCCGCCAACGGACTTTCCGCCGGCGCGGCGGGTGGCTGCTGGCCGGTGGAGCGGCTGTCCTCCTGATATCCGCACATCTCGCTACTTCCGGTCACGGACCGAAGGCGCCCGACGGTACAGGCGACCCCCAGCGCCGCGAGCAGACCAGCCGTTTGGCCGGGCGATGGTCCGTAGCGGCAGTTGCGGTCGGTCTGGCGGCCGGCGGCACAGTGTGGGGGCTGCTCAGCGGTGACCCGCTGGCGCAACCCAGAGCCGATGACGAGCCGATTATCGCCCAAGAACCTGCCGACAGCGGACCGACCGACCGCCGCGCGATACTCGCGAATTGGCCCCGCTTTCGGGGACCAGAGGGTCTGGGAATAGCCCGCGGGGAGGGCTTCCCCGAACATTGGGACGGTCGTGAGCGCGAAAACGTGCTGTGGAAATCCGAGCCGGTTCCCCTGGAAGGGCAAAGCTCACCGACCGTCTGGGGTGACAAGGTCTTCGTTACCGGCGCCGACGCCGACACGCGCGAGCTGTATTGCTACCACGCCGAGACCGGGGAGCTGCTCTGGCGACACGAGGTGGACAACATCCCCGGCGTCCGGCCCGGCGTGCCGGAAGTGATGGACGACACGGGCTTCGCCGCGCCGAGTGCCGCAACAGACGGCCGATATGTGGTGGCGATGTTCGCCAACGGCGACGTGGTCTGCACCGACACCGAGGGAAATCGCATCTGGGCACGCAACCTGGGCGAGCCGGTCAACACATACGGGCACGCGTCCTCACCAATAATCCATCGCGACGTGGTCATAATCCAATTCGACCAGGGCAGCGACCCGGATGATATGCTCAGCGAGCTGTACGCCATAGAGCTGGAGAGCGGAACGGTGCGCTACCTGGAGACCCGGCCGGTGGTTAACTCCTGGTCAACGCCGCTGGTGGCTGATACGCCCAGCGGACTGCAGTTGATAACAACATCAAGCCCGTGGGTAATC
The DNA here is from genome assembly GCA_046538345.1 of Phycisphaerae bacterium. Lineage (GTDB taxonomy): Bacteria > Planctomycetota > Phycisphaerae > SM23-33 > SM23-33 > PUND01. The sequence goes on along the minus strand of JBKHJB010000006.1, from coordinate 7,429 downwards.
GCGTACGACCCGGCCGACGGCAGCGAGATATGGCGCGCCGATTGTCTCAGCGGCGACGTTGGCCCGTCGCCCGCCTACTCCGACGGCAAGGCGTACACAGTGACGGCCTACTCGCAACTGTCGGCCATCCGCACCGACGGCGAGGGCGACGTTACCGACACGCACATAGAATGGGTCGCCTACGATGCCTTGCCGGACATCTCCAGCCCGCTGGCTACCGAGGACCGCGTCTGGATAGTGCAGACCTACGGACTGATGACCTGCCTGGACGCCGAAACCGGCAAGATGATTTACGAGCACGACTTCGCCGAGACCGTGCGCAACTCACCCACGCTGGTCGGTGACGAGGTACACGTAATGACGGCCGAGGGAGTGACGCACCGGTTTTCCGCCTCGGGCGATGAATATCGCGAACTGGGCACGTGCCGGCTGGGCGAGCCGTCCAACTGCTCACCGGCATACGTTGACGGACGCATATATATCAGAGGGCAACAGCATCTATGGTGCATCGGACAGGAGTAATGCAGCGGTGACTGAAGCGGTTGGTAAATACGCGGACGAGGCGGTCGAGCGAATCGGGCGGACTTCCGACTCGCTGATACCGCTGTTGCAGGCGATACAGCGCCGCTACGGCTACCTGCCGGAACCGGAGCTGCGCCGGCTCTGCGAGATTACCGACATAACCCCCGCAGCCGTCGCGGGTGTGAGCACGTTCTACACACAGTTTCGCCACAAGCCCGCCGGGCGGCACACCATACGCGTATGTCACGGTACGGCCTGCCACGTTAAAGGCGCCCCGAGGGTGACAGACGCCCTGCGTGAACACCTCGGACTTACCGACGACGAGGACACCGACGAGAAGGGTCTGTTCACCGTCGAGAAGGTCGCCTGTCTGGGCTGCTGCAGCTTGGCTCCGGTGATGCAGGTGGACGACGTGACGTACGGTCATCTCAGCACAGAGACAGTACCGCGGGCGCTGGACGACTTCCTGAAGCTGCAGAAGCGCCGCGCCCGGCAGCTCAGTCGTCACGGTCGGGTGCCACGCGCCGGTGAAATCCGCATCACGCTGGACTCCTGCTGCATCGCCCGCGGTACCGGCGACGTGAAGCGTGCGATAGACCAGGCGCTGGCGGACCTCGGCGTCAATGCCCGCGTAAAGCCCGTCAGTTGCGTCGGCATGTGTCACGAGACGCCGATGTTGGAAATCGCAGCCCCGGACGGAAGCTCGCACACCTATGCGGGTGTCCGCCCGGACGACGTCCGCGCGATTCTCCGGCGGCACCTTCGCCCCGGCGGTGTGCTGGGGCGCATCCGCGACGCGTGCTCGACCGCGCTGGAGCATCTGCTCACCGACGAGGCGTGGGAACCGGTGACCCGCTACGCCCTGGACACGCGCGCGCCGCAAGCCGCGGCTTTCTGGAAGCACCAGAAGCAGATCGTCACCGAGCACTCCGGCCGCAACGACCCGCTGGACCTGGACGAGTACCGCAAGATCGGCGGTTTTGAGGCGCTTGAAAGATGCCGTGAGCTTACCCGCGAAAAGGTCCTGGACGAGCTGGAGCGATCCGGGCTTCGCGGGCGGGGCGGAGCCGGCTTCTCCGCCGCCGCCAAGTGGCGCCGAGTGGCCGAGGCGGACTCCGACGTGAAGTACGTCGTCTGCAACGGCGACGAGGGCGACCCCGGCGCGTTCATGGATCGGATGATTCTGGAAAGCTACCCCTACAAGGTCATCGAAGGCATAGCCATCGCGGCTCATGTGGTCGGCGCTGCCGAAGCGGTGCTCTACATCCGCGCGGAATACCCTTTGGCGATACCCCGCGTACGCGAGGCGATAGATCGCTGCGAGCAGACCGGTGTGCTGGAGGGACTGCATCTGCGGATAATGGACGGCGCCGGCGCGTTCGTCTGCGGTGAGGAGACAGCGTTGCTGGAGTCCATAATGGGCAAGCGGGGCAACCCCCGCCTGCGTCCGCCGTATCCCTCACAGAAGGGCCTTTGGTCCCGGCCGACTCTGGTCAACAACGTGGAGACCTTCGCTATGGTCCCCTGGATTCTCCGCAACGGTGCGGAGAGCTTCGCCCAACTGGGCACGGAGCAAAGCAAGGGCACAAAGGTCTTCGCATTGGCGGGCAAGGTGAACCGCAACGTGCTCGTCGAGGTGCCCATGGGCGTCACGCTGCGACAGGTAGTCGAGGAGATAGGAGGCGGGATTGCCGAAGGAAAGCGTCTGAAGGCAATCCAGGTGGGCGGACCTTCCGGCGGTTGCGTGCCGGAGTGGCTGGCAGATACGCCGGTCGATTACGAGGCACTCGCCGATGCCGGGGCGATGATGGGCTCCGGCGGGCTGGTGGTGCTCGACGAGGACGACTGCATGGTCGAAATCGCCCGCTACTTCCTGGAATTCACGCAGGACCAATCCTGCGGCAAGTGCACGTTCTGCCGCGTCGGCACGCGACTGATGTTGCGCATGCTCGAACGCATCTGCGCAGGCGAAGGCCGCCGCGGCGACCTCGAGGAGCTGGAGCGCCTGGCGCTGTGGGTGAAAAACGGCAGTCTTTGCGGACTCGGCAGGACGGCGCCGAACCCGGTGCTCTCGACGTTGAAGTACTTCCGCGACGAATACGAAGCCCACCTCGCCGGTCGCTGCCCCGCGGGGCAATGCCCGGCACTGGTGACCTACGCCATCAACGACGACTGTATCGGCTGCACGCGATGCGCCCAGAACTGCCCCGCCGACGCCATCGTCCCACGGCCGCTGGAGAAACACGAAATCGACACGGAGAAGTGCATCCGCTGCGGCACCTGTCGGGAGGTCTGCCCCGCGGGCGCGGTGGAAGTCCGATAATATGCCGACCATCCGCATAGACAATCAGGACGTACCTTTCACTCCCGGCGAGACCGTGCTGACGGTGGCGAGGCGGCGCGGCGCGGAGATACCCACGCTCTGTGACGTGCCCGATAAGGATCCTCTGACAAGTTGCATGGTCTGCCTGGTGGAGGTGGTTGGCCGGGAGGGCTTCGTCCCGTCCTGCGCCGCGGTCTGCGAGGAAGGCATGGAGGTCCGCACCGAGACGCCGGCGGTTCTGGAAGCGCGCAAGGCCGCCCTGGAAATGCTGCTTGCCGAACACCTGGGCGACTGCGTGGCGCCCTGCACTTCGGCGTGCCCCGCCGGTGCTGACATACCCCGCATGCTCCGCCGTATAGGCGAGGGCAAAGTCCACGAGGCGGTGGAGGTGGTGAAGGCGGACCTTCCCCTGCCGGCTGTCTTGGGGAGGGTATGCCCGGCGCCCTGCGAGCGGGCCTGTCGCAGGGCTGCGGCAGACGGTGCAGTCGCCATCGCCCGGCTGCACGGCTACGTGGCCGAGGCGGATATGCGTTCGGACCATCATTTCGTGCCGAAGCCGGCGGCGGAGACGGGCAAGAGCGTGGCAATAGTCGGAACCGGTCCTGCGGGGCTCTCGGCCGCCTGGTTCCTGCGACTGGGCGGGCACGCGTGCACCGTCTTCGAACGACGCGACCAGGCCGGCGGAATGCTCCGCTACGCAATCGAGCCGCAGCGCCTGCCGCGAGAGGTTCTTCAGGCAGAGATAGATTGCATGGCAAATATGGGCGTGGAGTTCCGCTGCGGCGTAGACGTCGGCAGGGACGTTACGCTCGACCAGCTCCGCGAGAAGTACGACGCGGTGCTGCTGGCGACAGGCCGACTGTCGCACACGGAAAGACCTTTCGGTATGGACGTTTACGAGGGCAAGCTCCCGGTGGCGTCCGACAGCATGCAAACGGCGATCAAGGGCGTTTTTACCGCGGGCGACGCGGTTAACCCACGGCGCATGGCCGTGCGTTCCGTCGCCGGGGGAAAATCCGCGGCCGATGCTATCGGCCGGATGCTCGCCGGCGGTAAGCCGAAGGTCGCGCCACGTCGGTGGAGCTGTCACATGGGGCGGCCCGACGACGAGGAGCTGCGGATATTCCTAGCCGATGCCAGCGATGCCGGCAGGATGTCGGACGATATGACGCCGGACACGATCGCGGACCTTGACGCCCGCGCCGAGGCCCGTCGGTGTCTGAGATGCGACTGCCGCAAGCAAAGCTCCTGCAAGCTCAGGAGCTGGGCTGAGCGATACGGCGCGAGCCCTACGCGCCTCCGCCGCGAGCGGCGCGACTACGAGCGGGTGGAACATCCGGAGGTGATTTACGAGCCGAGCAAGTGCATTCGCTGCGGCGTGTGCATACGCGAGGCCGCCGAGGCCCCGGAGCCACTGGGACTGACGTTCGAGGGTCGGGGGTTCGACATGCGACTGGCCGTTCCGTTCGGCGAGCCGCTGTCCGAAGGTCTGCGCAGGGCGGCCCGGAGGTGCGTCCAGGCGTGCCCCACCGGTGCCCTGTCTTTGCGCCACGGAGAGGATTGACCGAGCCGAGCGACTGAGGGCGCTGCGCCTGCGGAGAAACTTGCACCCCCGGGCAATGGTCGGTATGGCTTCTGTATCAAGCCCGATAACAGGAAAGGATACGCTCTTTGGAACTCTACGCCCTGCTGATTACGGCGATGTCGGTCGGTTTCGTGCATACGGTTCTCGGCCCGGACCACTACGTGCCCTTCGTCGCGCTTTCGAAGGCGCGAGAGTGGTCGCTCCGCAGAACAGGGCTTATCACCTTTCTGTGCGGGCTGGGTCATGTCGCCGGTTCCGTCGTGCTCGGCGGTGTCGGCATCGCCATTGGGCTGGCGAGCAAGCGGCTGGAGATAATCGAGGAGGGACGAGGGGAAGTCGCCGCCTGGCTGCTTATCGGTTTCGGCCTGGCTTACACCGTATGGGGCATCCACCGGGCTGTTCGCAACCGGCCGCATAGACACGTGCACGCACACACCGACGGCGCAGCGCATGAGCACGAGCATACTCACACCGAGGAACACACACACCCGCACAACCCCGAGGTGAAGTCCGCTACGCCCTGGGCACTGTTCATCATCTTCGTATTCGGGCCCTGCGAGCCACTTATTCCGTTGCTGATGTACCCCGCCGCCAGGATGGGACCCGGTAGCGTCGCCGCGGTTGCGGGCGTGTTTGCCTTTACGACAATAGCGACCATGCTCGTCGTAGTTTTGGCCGGGGCGAAGGGGCTTTCCACAATCCCGGCGAGTCGATTCCAACGCTATTCCCACGCGCTCGCCGGAGCAGCCGTACTCGCCTGCGGGCTTGCCGTTCACTTCGGGCTTTAAGGCCGTAGTCGGCTCAGAGCAGTCGCAGGGCCACTATATCGAAACGGTTTGAGCTTTACTGACCGTCTTCCGCCGACGCGCCGGCGGGTTTGGTTACCCGGCCCATGAACAGCACCGCGCCGCTGGAGCGGTGGCGGATAAGGAACAGGAAGGGTCTGTCGGCGCGGAAGACCTTCGGCTCGGGCGGGTCGGTGGGCAGTGCGGTTCGCTCCATCACCACGGCCGTCGCTGCCGCCGCCTCGGTGCCTTCCTCATCCACCGCGACGAAGGCCTTGTGAATAACGGCCGATATGAACAGCTTTTCCGCCGTCGTCATGCCGGAGAAATCCGCGTCGCCGGTGAACGCAGTGGGCATACCCATTGCCGATAGCGCGTCGTTCAGGGAGAACTCACTGGTGAACTCCCACTTCGGAAGCATCACCCTCACGTCGTGGCGCTCGAGCTTGCCCAGCCATTCTTCGAGCTTCTCTGCGCTCAGCTCTCGTTCGACCTCGGCCAGACCGTCAATCTCCCGCGGCAATATGACAACCATGTCCAACTCCTTGGCCTCATAAGGCATCGAGAGCACCTGGAGCCGGTCGGTCTCGGCGTAGCCGAAGCGATCCACCTGGTGCATCATCTCGGCTGTGACCGTCTGGTCGGGACCTATGTGGAAGTCGCCTTCCTCTGTTGCGTGGTCCTTGAACTGCTCGGCCCAGTTGCTCTTGAAGTAGATGGCGTTGGTCAGCACCAGCACGGTGTCGCGGGTAACGCCGCCGGGGCCGATGAGATCGCGGATTCTGTCGTTGGTCTTCTCCTCCACCCACTCGTTGATTCGCTGCCGGGCCGGTTCGGGGTGGGAATAGTCCAGTTGCTCCAGCATGGCGTCGTATTGCTGTCGGACCAGTTGCACGTAAGATTCCTCGAACGGATACCCCGCCTGCGGCCAAAGGGCGTTGGCTACGTGGAGCTGATACGCCGGCCTGCTGGACCAGGTGGTCTCGCCGTCCTCGCGTTCGCGGACACGGATTGTGGCAGGGTCGTTCAGCTTGGCGATAAAGTCCGCGTAATCGGAATGGATGCCCTGGCCCGGGACGTGAAGGACGTTTTCCATCTCATCGGCGGTTTGTCCGCGGGCGCCGGCGTAGGTCATCGACAGCGCGGTGTGGATGCTCGTCGGCGAGAAGAATATGTTGCCCTCGGCGTCGTCGGCCAGCCGGTGGTACATGTCCACGGCGAATGCGTTGGTGGCGTCGGCGACTGAGGCGTCCTCGGTGTCGGTTGTTGCCGGTTCGCCGGCCGAGGGTTCCGTGGATTCCGGCTCGGTCGATGCCTCTTCAGGCGAATCGGTCGGCCGGTCCTGCGGCATAACGTCGCCGGCCTGATCGACCGGGCCGTTCTGTTCGGTCGGGCTTGTGTCCTGGGATTCTCCTCGAACCGTCTCGGCGGGCTGTTCGGCGTCGCCGCCACAGCCGATTACGACGACCAGTGCAAACGCCACGATGAGGATTCGCGCTTTCATGGTTGACTCCTTGAGCAGTTCGGGCAGCGAACATTGGTTTAGACAGGTCCACCGTCGATATGTTCCACGATTTTCCCGCCCGCGGCAACGGTTCGGTGCAATTCCCCGGCACCGACGCTCGTTTCAGATGCAGTCAGAAGCCGGCTCTGGTAACATCGACCACATGAGCACTTACCCTATTATGGACTTCGGAGCCGTAGCGGATACCAGTTTCAACAGTGCCTCGGCGATACAGGCGGCGGTGGATGCGGCGGCCTCGGCCGGCGGCGGTACGGTGGTTGTCCCCGCGGGCATGAGCTTCATGACCGGCTCGTTCCGACTTGCCGCAAATGTCACGCTGCACCTTGAGCCGGGGTCGGTGCTGCTGGCGTCGCCGGACATAGCGGACTATTCGCAGGTGGACGCGTCGCTGGCCCGGCCGGAGTCGCCGACCGACACCGAGACCGTCACGCCGGAAAAGAGCCATTTCTGGATATACGCCGCCGATGCCGAGGACGTAGCCGTCACCGGAACAGGCACGCTGGACGGCAATGCCGAGGCCTTCGTCGCCGAGAAGCGCAAGGAAAACTGGGTCGCCGCCAACCCTCGCGCGAGGGGGCTTTCGTTTTTCCGCTGCCGCGGTGTGCGTGTCCGCGACGTCACCATCCGCAACACGCCTAGTGTTCTGTTACACATCAATTACGGGGTAGAGTCTTTTCAGTTTTACGCGA
>JBKHJB010000005.1:0-32637 GCA_046538345.1 Phycisphaerae bacterium | reverse complement strand
GTCCGGCTGACGCCGTAGCTGCGGATTTCACTTCGATCGTCTGGACTTGCGCGAACGACCGGAGCGGTTTTTCGATGAACCTTTGCCGCCGTTGCGGTCGAGGGCAAGCTCGAGCACATCATCCACCGTCCGCTTGAACTCGAAGTCCAGCACCTCCCTGGCTTCCTGCGGTACCTCCTCGAGGTCCTTGCGGTTGCGCTCCGGCAGTATGACCGTTTCGATCCCGGCTCGCCTCGCGGCGAGGGCTTTCTCCTTGATGCCGCCGACGGGCAGCACAAGCCCGCGGAGCGATATCTCCCCGGTCATCGCCACGTCGCTTCGAACGGGCGTTTCGGTAAGCAAGCTCGTAAGCGCCGTGAAAACGGCCACCCCCGCCGACGGTCCGTCTTTCTGGACGGCGCCCGCCGGAACGTGGATATGAATGTCTTTCTTGGTCAGAGACTCGGCATCCACGCCCATCCGCTCGGCGCGGCTCTTGACGAGCGACAGAGCGGCCTGGGCGCTTTCCCGCATGACGTCGCCTATCTGCCCGGTCAGCGTAAGCTCGCCCTTGCCCGGATACACGGCCGCCTCGACGAAGATAATCTCGCCGCCCGCCGGCGTATATGCCAGCCCGGTCGCGACGCCCGGCCGGGCCGTCCGCATGGCGACCTCATTTTCGTACTTCGGCGCGCCGAGCATTTCGCGGACCCGCCGGGGATTGATCTTCCGCGAGCGTGCCTGGTCCGACGCGATCATTGCGGCCACCGCCCGGCAGACGTTCCCAATCTGCCGCTCCAGTTCGCGGACGCCCGCCTCACGCGTGTACTCTCGGATGATCCGAACGACCGCCTCCTGGGTCCAATTCGCCTGGTTCGGCTTGAGACCGTTCGCCTTGAGCTGCCTGGGGAGCAGATAGTTCATCGCTATCTGAAGCTTCTCCCGCTCCGTGTAGCCCGGCAGGTCGATGGTCTCCAGACGGTCCCGTAGCGCCGGGGGGATGGGCGCGGCCGTGTTGGCTGTGCCGATAAACAGCACCTTCGAGAGGTCGAACGGCATGTTGAGGTAGTTATCGCGGAAGTTGTCGTTCTGCGCGGGGTCGAGTATCTCCAGAAGGGCGCTGGTCGGATCGCCGCGGAAGTCCTGCCCGACCTTGTCCAGCTCGTCGAGCATGAAGACGGGGTTCTTGACGCTGACTTTGCGCAGCTCCTGGAGTATGCGTCCGGGCATGGCGCCCACGTACGTTCGCCGATGCCCCCGCAGCTCCGCCTCATCGCGCAGACCGCCGAGCGACATGCGGATGAATTTCCGCCCCAAGGCGCGCGCGATGGACTGCCCCAGCGAGGTCTTGCCGACACCCGGCGGACCGACGAAACAGAGAATAGGTCCGCGCGATTCAGGCGCCAGCTTGCGGACCGCCAGGAACTCCAGGATGCGCTTCTTGACCTTCTCGAGGTCGTGGTGGTCCTCGTCGAGGACTTTGCGCGCCCTGTCGATATCCAGCTTGTCCTCCGTGGCGGCCGTCCAGGGAAGCTCAACCAGCGTGTCCAGATACGTCCGCAGCACGTTGTATTCCGGCGACGCCATGGGAATGTTCTCCAGGCGCGCCAGGTCCCGAAGGGCCTCATCCTTGACGTACTGCGGCATCTCGGAGTTTTCGACCTGTTTGCGAAGCTCCTGAATCTCGGCCGTCTTCTCGTCGGCCTCGCCCAGCTCCTTCTTGATCGCCTCCATCTGCTGGCGGAGATAGTATTCCCGCTGGGATTTATCGATATTGGCCTGGACTTCCGACTGGATCTTGTTGGACATCTCCAGCACCTCGATCTGGCGCTGAAGCTCCACGGAAACCCGCCGCAGTCGCTCGTGGACGTCGAGTTCCTCCAGCAGCTTCTGTCTGGTCGATACATCTATCTGGAGATTGGAGGCGAGGAAGTCGGCCAACGGACCCGGCTCCTCGATGTTTCGCAGGACGGTCTCGGCCTCGTCGGGTATGTTGCTGGAAAGCTGGACGACGCGCGAGGCCTGGTTCCGCGCGTTGTGCATCAGGGCCTCGGTCTTCGTGTCGTTTTCGGCGGTCTCCTGGAGCACCTCGACGCTCGCGCGGAGATACGGTTCGGTCGCCAGCCACTCCACGACGCGGATGCGAGCCAGCCCGTGCACTATGATGCTCTGCTGGCCTTCCTCCATCTGCAGCAGTTTCAGCACGGCGACGGCGGAGCCAACCTCGAAGAGGTCCTCGCCGCGCGGCTCCTCGACGTTCGGGTCCTTCTGACAGACGGTCGCAATGACCTTCTGCTCGGGCAATACTTCGTCTATCAGGCGCTTGGACCGCTCCCGCCCGATAGACAGCGGGAGCACCATACCCGGAAAGACCACCAGGTTTCGCACCGTCAGGACCGCGATTTCCGACGGTATGGTCACCTGCTGGGGCTGCTGGGCGCCTTCCGCGGGGGGCGGGCCGGCCGGTCGCACCACCACGCCTGATTCGTCGCTGTTCACTATTTTCGGCTTCTTGGAACCTTCTTGCATGGCGTCCCCTGAAAACCAAAGAACGTTCAGCTTCGCTTAGGTAGTCGAATCCACAGGTATCCGTTGCGGTATGTGGCCTCGATCTGCTCGGTATCGGCGTCAGCCGGGAGAGGCAAGGCACGCTTGAAGCGGCCGTGGTCGATTTCCATCATATGCAGCCGGGCCATCTGACCTCGCGGCGGCGCGCCGGGAGCCGCGCGGATACCTGAAATGACCAGCGCGTCGTCTTCGATGTGAAGGTCCAGCTCTTCAGTGTCAACGCCGGCAAGCTCCACCACAATGCAGTACTCGTGGGGATACTCGCACACGTTCATCGCCGGCGCCCACGCCTCGCCCGGGCAAAAGCGAGTTCCGCCCGGACCGAGGACCTGGTCCACCCACCGGCTCATCTGGCGTGCCATCGTGACGAACCGGTCCTTCTGACGGCCCTGCATCTGCGAGCCCATTGTTGAACCTCTCCTGGCTTACAGCGGGCTGACCGTGGGAACCAATCGCCTCAGGATAGGACGACCCGGCACGGCCGCCCGCATGCGACCGCACCGGGTTTATTCTAGCAGAGCAAATCCGGTACTTACACACTCACTCCCGGCGAAGGAACACGAACAGTCGGCGTCCTTCCGGCGTCAACACGCGCAGGCGAACGCCTCCGGCTTCAGCGACGGCTTCCGTAAGGTCCTGAACAGACTTGACCCGCTCGCCGTTGACGTGCGTGATTACCATGCCCTCGCGCAGACCTTGCTCGGCGGCGTCGGAAGCGGAACGAACGCCGGTGATGATTACTCCACGGACGTCGTCGTCGTAGCCCAGACGGCGGGCCAGCTCGCCCGTGAGTGCCCGGACGTCCAATCCGAACGTCTCGAGCAGATCCTTGTCCTCTTCTTTCTCCGCCCGGGGCTTGTCGGCTTCCTCGCGTCGCCCGATGGTCACCTCCAGCTCGATGGTCTCGCCGTCGCGATAGACCTCGAAAGGCACGGTCTGTTCGGGTGGCAGCGCCGCGACACTGTTGCGAAGCTCGTTGACAGACTCCACCTTCTCGCCATCGACAGCCATTATGAAGTCCTGTTCCTTGAAGCCGGCCTTCTCGGCTGGGCTGTCGTCCATGATTTCAGTGACCAGCGCACCGTTGTAAGTGGGGAAGCCAAAGCTCTCGGCGAGTTCCCGGCTGACCTCCTGGAGATAGACGCCAAGGAACCCGCGGACCACCTCGCCGGTCTCGATAAGCTGGTCCATTATTCGTCGGGCCATGTTCGACGGGATGGCCAGTCCGATACCCTCGTTGACACCGGTTCGGGAGACGATAGCCGTGTTTATCCCGATGATCTCGCCGGACATGTTCACCAGCGGACCGCCGGAGTTGCCCGGGTTGATGGCCGCGTCGGTCTGGAGCAAGTTCTGGTAAAGCTCGGGGTTGGTGCTTCTGCCCTTGGCGGAGATTATCCCCGCTGTGACGGTTTGCGGCAGCTTGTGGGGCGAGCCGATCGCCAGCACCCAGTCGCCGACACCCAACTCGTCGCTGTCACCCAGCGGCGCGTCCACCAGACGGTCGGCGGAGATCTTCATCACAGCCAGGTCGGTTTTGGGGTCGGTTCGTATCCACTGTGCCTCAAACTTGCGCTGATCGTCCAGCACGATCTCCACTTCGTCGGCGTCGCGGACGACGTGACTGTTGGTAAGCACGTAGCCGTTGTCCGCATCCACTATCACACCGCTGCCCAGTCCCCGCTGGAGATACTCCCGCTGCCTGGGTTGAGGCATCTCGAAGGGCACGTCTTCGCCGAAGAACCTCCGCAGAAAATCATCGTCCATAAACGGCACGGCGGAGCTTTTGACCCGCTTGACCACGCGGACCTCCACGACCGCCGGCTTAACGGCAGTGCTGACCGTCCTGAAAAGCTCTGAAAGCCGGTCGTGTTCGCTGATCTCCGTGAGACGCTCTCTGGCGGCGCGGGATTCGCTCCGGTGAGCGGCGCGGCTGATTTCTTCGGTAACCGCCGGCAGGGCCAGCAGCCCGCCTATAACGATTGCCGCGGTGAGCAGTACCGGTATCCACCTTCGTATTGCTTTCATAGTAGGGCGCTCCTTCCATCAGGTTCTACGCAGTCAGCCACGGCGGCCTTACCGAAAAACCGCCTCGTTGCAGACATCTTTTACCTGTCGTTTCCGGGCTTATTATATTCTCTACGTAAAGCGACAATTAAAAGTTTGCGTCGTTGGTCCAATCGGCAGCTAACGACCCACCACTCCCGCTCGGACCAGGCAATGCAGCACCAACCGCTCGAACGCGAGTTCTGTCGGGGCCGCGACATACAACGCTCCACGTGCGGTGCAGATTCTTTCGCACTCCGCCCGCCATCGCTGGTGTCTCTCCATGGTTGCGCGGACAGTCCCCTCGGTCAAGTCCACCAGCAATTCTCCGCCGCTCTCGGCGTCTGTGAGAACGGCCGGTCCCGGTGAATGTGACGGTGGTTGGTCAACGTGGATAACAGCCACGTCGCGCCTGTCTGCGCCGAAGCGAGCCAGTGCCGCCGACAGAGTGTCCTCCGTGTCGCACAGGTCGCTGATAATTAGCACCGTGCCGGTTGATTCGTAGGCCCGGCCGAATTGTTCGGCGCAGCCGAGCAGATCTGTGCGCCCCCGGGCTGACCGGCCGGCAAGAAACTCCAGCACGCGTGGTATCTCCGCGCGGTTCCGCGCCGTTGTAAGCGGACGGTGGAGCCGGTCGCTGAATGGTAACAGGACCACCTGTTCCAGCCCGCCCATTGCCACATACGCCATCGCGGCGGCCGTCCGCAGCGCGTAGATGAACTTCCCCGGCTGCGGGGCGGCCATCGAAGCCGACACATCCACCAGCAGCGCCACGGGCGCTTCGCTGTGGGTGTGAAACAGCCGGACCAGCAGCTTTTCCATGCGCGCGTAGTAGGACCAGTCGATAAAGCGCGGGTCGTCGCCCGGCGAGTAATCGCGGTGATCGGCGAATTCCAGCCCGTCGCCGATGCCGCCGGCGCGGCGTCGGCCCCGGCGTCCGCCCATCGCCATCTGCTTGGCGATCAGGTGCAGCCGTTCCAATCGGGCGGGCAGATCGTCACCGAGCAGGTCTTCGCCGCGGGGGGACATCTCAGTCTTCCCCCGTCAGTTCCTCTTCCCGCCGCCGAAGCGCCGCCAGCAGATCGTCGGGGTTCTCCGCCGTGAGAAGCTCCTCGCTGGCCCCCTGCAAATGCAGCACGCTCGCGATGCGGGCCAGTACGTGAAGGTGCGTTGGATCGTCCTTGCAGCAGGTGAAGAAGAACAGCCGCGTCAGCGAGCCGTCCTCCGAGCCGAACGGGATTCCGCCGGGGCTGCTGCCGATAATCACGAAACTGCGGGCGATGTCGTAAGGCATGGGACGGCGCGGGTGAGGCAGCGCCACGTGCGGGAAAATCGCAGTGGAGCACATTTCCTCTCGATGCTCTATCTCGGCGACGAGCTTTTTGGGATCGAAGACCAGCCCGGCCTTGTCCGCCAGCTCCACAAGGCGTCGCATGGTCGAATTGCGTGTTCGCGCCGCCAGCGGCACCTCGATACCGCCGTCGGGAATCATGTCGCATATACGCAGCGACTCCGGCTCGATTCCATGGTGCGCCGTGACGCCTTTCTCGATGTCCCCGAGCCGGTCCGGGCCCAGTTCATGCATGCGTTGCTCGACCCAGTGATCCACCTCGCCGCGTCGGAATACGTAGCCGCTGCGCGTTTTACGGCAGGGAATCTTCCCGCGCGACGCGAGCTTGCGGACGTCGCGGAGGTCCATGTTGAGGTAGTCGGCCAGTTGTTTCTCGTCCAACTGCTCACCGGGCATGACAATCGCTCCCACAGTTACATGGATGCTACCCGGGAATCGCTCGTCTCTCAAGCAACCGGGTTTGACTTCGGCTATGAACGACTCTAGATTTAAGTAGGCGGGCGGTTTATCCGCCTTTGCCTCCAGGTCGATATCATACATGGAAGGAGCGGACCGATGGGCGAGAGTACCACGCGTTACGGATGGGTCTGGAAGCCGGCTCGGGTGATAATGGCCGCGACGCTGGTCGTGCTCGCCCTGGCGCTGGTCGGCAGCATCGCGATGTGTGTGCTGGTCGCCAGAGCGGAGGGCTTCGCGGCGTGTTTGCCCTACCTGCTGACTTCTCTGGCTCTGGTTATCGCCGGTGGATGGGTGTTCGTGGCGTACGGAGTTATCAGGGTAATCGTCTCGAACGAGCTTGGCGTCACGCGTATCTCCGGTCATATGGGACGTTTGGAGACACTTCTCAGCGATCAGGGCGAATCGCTCAGGAAGCTCACCGATCTGGCGAGTTTGTCCGACCAGGCCAAGAGCTTGATTTACCGCGACCGCGAACTGGACGCCCTGCGCGAGACCATCCACACGCACCTTATTAAGCAGGAATACGAGGACGCCGAGAGGTTCATATCGGAGCTTGAGGGTAAGCTCGGCATGCCGGAGGAGGCGGCCCGGTTGCGTCGGGAGCTGGAGGCGACCCGCAAGGCGACCCAGGAAGAGAAGATCGAGCGGGCCGTTCGACGCGTCGAGGAGATAATCGCCTCGCGCGACTGGGCGCGTGCCGCTCGCGAGGCCGAGCGACTGCGACAGCAGCATCCTGAAAGCGACAAGGTCGCGGAGCTGCCCCAACGCATCCAGGCCGAGCAGGCCAGGCATAAGCGAGAACTGCTGCACGCCTATGACCAGGCCGTCAAGAAAAACGACATAGACCGCAGCATCGAGCTGCTGCGGGAGCTGGACCTCTACCTGACTCCTCAAGAAGCCGCCGCCATGGAGGAATCCGCCCGCGGCGTGTTCCGCGCCAAGCTGCACAACCTTGGCGTTCAGTTCGCCATTTGCGTGACCGAGGAGCGATGGACCGACGCGCTGCAGACCGGAGAGCAGATTATCAACGAGTTTCCCAACTCCCGAATGGCACATGAAGTCAGCGATAAGATGGACATGTTGCGAACCCGCGCGCAGGCGGTGGAAGCGCAGTAAACAGTTAAACTGTCGAACGGTTAAGCAGTTGAGCTGTTAAGCGCGCTGCGGATGGCTCGACGTTGCTTGCGTATTTCGGGTTTTGTCTGCATTGTTCCGTGCGCCAAAATCTCGGCTGCTGGCTACTGCTCCCTGCAGCCCCTTCCCACCGTCGTCGTGTTGCACTAGAATCCGCTGACCATGACCGACCAACCGAACGTGCTGGTAGTCTTTACAGACCAGCAGCGCTGGGACACCTGCGGCTGCTACGGCAATGAGATGAACCTGACGGCGAATCTGGACGCCCTGGCGTCGAGGGGCACGCGGATGGTTCGCGCCTTTACCTGTCAGCCGGTCTGCGGACCCGCCCGCGCGTCGCTTCAGACCGGGCTATATTCCACCGCCGCCGGCGTCCACGTCAACGGTCCCGCCCTTCCGCCGGATATTCCGACACTGGCAAAGGCGTTCAAATCGGCCGGGTACGACACCGGCTACATCGGCAAGTGGCACCTCTCGCACACGAAAACAGATGCGGTGCCCCGCGAGCTTCGCGGTGGTTACGACCACTGGCTGGGCGTCGATACGCTGGAACATTCATCGCATCCCTACGAAGGCAATCTCTGGGACTCGGATAATCAGCCGGTAACGTTCGAAAACCAATACCGCGTGGACTTTCTGACCGACCGGGCCGTCGATTTCATCGCAGCGGAGCGGGAGAATCCCTTCTTTCTGTTCCTCTCGTTCCTCGAGCCGCATCAGCAGAACGACTGGAACCGGTTCGTCGCTCCGGAGGGTTACGCCGAACGCTACCGCGACTGTTACGTTCCGCCGGACCTCCGTGGCGCCGAGGGGGACTGGCGGGAGCAGCTCGCCGACTACTACGGAATGGTCGCCCGCATCGACGAATGCCTCGGCCGACTGCTGCAAGCTCTGGAAGACAAGGGCTTATCGCAGGAGACGGTGGTGCTGTTCACCAGCGACCACGGCTGCCATTTCCGCACACGAAACGCCGAATACAAGCGGTCCTGCCACGAGTCGTCACTGCGCATTCCGATGGTCTTCGCCGGACCCGGCTTTGACGGTGGAGGCGAGCGGGACGAAATGGCTTCTTTGGTGGACATCCCGCCGACGTTGCTTTCCGCCGCCGGCGTTGAGCCGCTTGCCGCAATGCACGGTCGCGACATGACCCCTCTGGCTGACGGTCGGGCCGAGGGCTGGAAAAACGAGATATTCTGCCAGATAAGCGAATCCCACGTCGGCCGGGCTATCCGCACCGACCGCTGGAAATACTGCGTCATCGCGCCGGACGCCGAGCGGCACGCACCGTCGGCCGAGCGGTATCGCGACCATCACCTCTACGATCTCCACAACGATCCGTACGAACAGACAAACCTCGTGGGGCGCGACGGCTATGCGGAAATAGCCGACGACCTGCGCAAACGGCTCGCCGAGAGGATGATTGCCGCCGGCGAGGAAAAGCCCACCATCGAATCCGCCTGGGTATAGGGTAAGTTTGTACACGGTCTTACGTGGTTTGCGCTCATCGGCGCATAAAAATCACCTTCGCATACCTTGCTGTAAACCTTTGTAACGACAGCTCATGCAATCACACTGACTTCGGGGCTGTTTTCTGGTCCGACGAACTTTGGCGCAGGGGTGCATACCATAAAGTCGTAATCCACTTGTGTATGGAGTGGTGCGAGTTCGCGCACGTCTGTAAGCGGTATGATCGGCCGTAACCGACAGGCGCCGAAGCGACGGCACAGTGACATTACCCGCCGCTTCGACCCTTCGGGTCCGACCGACAGTTCTGACGATGACATCCATGCGTGTCTATGAGAAGGGAGCAAGACAATGACTGTGCAGAGAAGCCGTAGTTGGATGATGTTGGTCGTGGGTATAGCCCTGGCAGGTGCAATGGGCTGCCGGGACCATTACCCCCATTCGTTCGTTTTTGGCACGGGTGAAGTGCAGCGAACGCACGCGAAGCCCGTCGAAGGAGGATACTACAGCGATTGGGACCCCTACGCCGCCACGCTGGAAGTAACCCCGATGGAGCAGACCAACCCGGTGGGCACGCAACACGTGTTGGTCGCGACCGTCAAGGACGAAGACGGAGAGCCGCTGCCCAACAGGCGGGTGGAGTGGATGATCGCCCCGGGAAGCGTCGGGACGATAGTGGAGGTCGATGAGAGCGGCTGGCGAGCCAGTCGGGGGCATAAGCTCACCAACACTTATGCCGTCTCACACACCAACAACTTCGACCACACGCTTACCCGCGGAAACGACGACCCATCCGATGACGTTGACCTGGTCGCCGGGCAGACCTGGTGCGTCATTACCTCGCCCACTGAGGGCGATACGCACGTCATCGCCTATGCCCCCGGCATTTACAACTGGGACGAGCACAAAGTCGTCGCCCGCAAGCACTGGCACGACGTCTCGTGGCAATTCCCGCCGGACGCAACCAACCCCGTCGGGACCCCACACAAGCTCACGACGGAGGTCATGCGGCACTCCGACGATGCACCGCTGGCCGACTATGTGGTCAACTACAAGATTGTCTCCGGTCCGCCGGCTATGTTCGCCTCGAGCGAAGAGCAGACCGTCTCGGTCAGGACCGACGACGCCGGTCACGCCAGCGCCGAACTGGTGCAGCTCGAACCGGCCGAGGGGACCAATGAGATCGAGATCGACATCGTGCGACCGGCCAACGCCGACTGTTGCAAGCCGGCGGCTAATGTCGCAACCGGTCACACCACAAAGACCTGGATCGGTGCTGAGCTTGACATTACCAAGAGCGCGCCGTCTCGGGGGCGGGTTGACACGCCGTTCGACTATGCCATCGAGATACACAATCCGTCCGATGTCGATGCGCGGGACGTCGTCGTTACCGACGAGCTGCCGGAAGGTCTGGAATATGTTTCCAGCAGTCCGCAGGCCGAACGGGACGGCCGAATGCTCACCTGGAATGTCGAGACACTAAGCGCCCAGGCCTCCAAGAGCATGAGCGTCCGCGTCAGGCCGACGGAAACAGGCACGTTCAACAACTGTGCGGAGGTCACCGCGCCCCGGCTCAGCGACCGCGACTGCGCCGAGACCGTGGTCGTAGCGCCGAACGTGACCGTCGAGAAGACGGGCCCCGCCGAGGCGCTTGTCTGTGAGCCGATAGACTACCGTATAGTCGTCCGCAATACCGGAGACGGAGATGCCTCCGGCGTCCGCATCACCGACGAACTGCCCGAAGGCATGGAGACCACCGACGGTCGCCGATCGCTGAACTGGAATATCGGTACGCTTCCGGCCGGTGAGTCGCGCAGAGGCGAATTCCAGGCGAGGGTCTCGGAAACCGGAGATTACACCAACACCGCGGTCGTTACCGGTGACGGCGATTTGCGCATCGAGGACAGTGCCCAAACCACCGTAAGTGAGCCGGTGCTGGACGTCACCAAGGAAGGTCCGCAGACGCGCCTCGTTGGCCGACCGCTGACCTACACCATCACCGTCACCAATAACGGCGACGCCGACGCGCGTAACCTGCAGGTAGTCGATACGCTACCCAGCGGCACGACGTTTAGCGAAGCTTCGCACAACGGAAGCTACGCCAACGGCAAAGTCACATGGGAGCTTGGTACGCTCGAAGTCGGTGACAGCGTCGAGGTGACGGTGACCTGCGAGGGGGCCGAGAAAGGCGACTTCACCAACACCGTGACCGCCTCGGCCACCTGTGCCGAAGGATCCGCCGAAGCCAGCACCGAAGTCCAGGGCATCCCGGCAATCCTGCTGGAGGCCGTGGACACCGACGACCCTGTGGAAGTTGGCGAGACTGTGACTTACGATGTCACCGTCACGAACCAGGGCTCGGCGGTCGGAACCGATATAGTGATCGTCTGCAAGCTGCCGGACGAACTGGAGTTCGTCTCCGCCGATGGTCCCACTGGAGACACCGTTGACGGCCAGACGATTACCTTCGATACGATTGAATCGTTGGAAGCGGGAGGGGAGCTACACTACAACATCCGCGCAAGAGGACTGGAGCCGGGCGACGTGCGGTTCCATGTCTCTCTGACCAGCGACCAACTGACATCCCCGGTGGAGGAAACCGAAGCCACCTACATCTACAGCGAAGACTAGACGAAGCTTTAGAAGCTTGGTCTTCACCAGCGCCGGGTCTGAACACCCGGCGCTGTTTTTTATGCGCCGAGCATTGACCGTCTCGCCTCGGTACAATGAGGTAAGCGCACTTTGCCCACTGGACGATACGGTAACCATGAATACATCCACCCAACCAACGGCGCCTACCGCCCTGCCCGAGCCGATTACAGTCGATGTTCGCGCCGGGGAGTTGGACGACCTGCTGTCCAGGGAATGGCTGCTGACCAACGAGCTTGGCGCTTACGCCTCCTCGACGGTCCTGGGCTGCAATACCCGGAGATACCACGGCCTGCTGGTGGCAACCACTACGCCGCCGACCGGGCGTGTGGTGACGCTATCAACCGTCATGGACGAACTGGAGATCCGCGGCGAACGTCACGCGCTCGCCGTCAACGAGTTCCCCGGCGCTCTGGCGCCGGATGGGAGATGCTACCTGGAGCAGTTCCGCAACGACCAGACCGCTAAGTTTGTTTATCGCATCGGCGAGGCGGAGCTTATCAAGGAGATCCTCCTGTGCGACGCCGCCAATGCCGTTGTCGTACGCTACACGCTCAGCGGCGGCTCCGGCGTGCTGCGCGTCCGCCCGTTCGCGGCGATGCGGGACTTTCACCACCTTCGCAGCAGAACCGACACCGCGCGTCTGACGTTCGAGACCATCGACGACGGGCTTGTCGTCCAGGACCGCGTCAGCGAGCTGCCCGGGCTTAACCTCATCAGTCGTGAGGCAACCGTGGAACCCTCGCCCGACTGGTGGTACCAGTTCCTCTACCGCACCGACGCCGGCCGCGGACAGGACTGCCTGGAAGACCTCTACACGCCGGGGGTGCTGAGATACGAGCTTGCCGACGGAGAGCCCTGCCAGTTCACCGCGTCGCTGGATTCACCCCGGCCGGTGGGTTTTGAGACGAACAGGGCGGCCCGGCAAGGGCATCTTGAGCGGATAGTCGAGCACATGGACGAGCGGTCCGACGAGACCACTCGCCGCCTCGCCGTCGCGAGCGACGCATTCGTCGTGCGACGCAGCTTTCCGGGAAAGGCCGACTCAGCGACCATACTGGCGGGCTTCCACTGGTTCGCCGACTGGGGGCGGGACACCTTCATCGCCCTGCCGGGTTTGCTCTTGAGCACCGGGAGGTTCGAGGAGGCGCGGCGTGTCTTTCAAACTTTCGCGGCCCACGTCTCGAACGGCATGGTACCGAACCGCTTCGACGACTACTCATCCGCCGCACACTACAACAGCATCGATGCCTCGCTGTGGTTTATCGTCGCAGGCGAGCGATACGTAGCAGCCACGGGTGATATGGATTTCTACCTTACGGTGCTTCTACCCGCGACACGCCGGATACTGGACGGCTACCAGGCCGGTACGCTCTTCGACATCCACGCCGACGCCGACGGGCTGCTTTCCGGTGGGTCGGCCGATACGCAACTGACCTGGATGGACGCCCAGGCCGACGGGCGACCGGTCACCCCGCGGCACGGAAAGGCCGTCGAGATAAACGCCCTCTGGTATTGCGCCCACCGGATAGTCGCCGAGCGGCTCGCCGCTTCCGATGCGGAATCAGCCGGGCGATTCGCCGCACAGGCCCAGATGATAGCCGACGCCTTCAACCGCACGTTCTGGAACGAAGCCGGTGGATGCCTGCATGACTGCGTCGCCCCCCACGGAACGGACGATTCCTTCCGTCCGAACCAGATATTCGCCGTATCGCTGCCCTACGGGCCGCTGCCACCGGAGCGCGAACAGGCAGTCGTCGCCGCGGTCGGCGATAAGCTGCTAACGCCGTTGGGGCTACGTACGCTCGACCCCGAAGACCCCCGCTATCGCGGCTCATACAGCGGCGGATGGTCCCAGCGCGACGAGGCGTACCATCAGGGAACGGTCTGGGCCTGGCTTATCGGACCGTACATCGAGGCGTATCTGAAGGTCCACGACGGCGGCGACGAGGCCGTCGCCCAGGCGCGGCGATGGCTCGAGCCGTTTGACGGCCACCTCTCGGAGGCGGGGCTGGGATTCATCAGCGAGATATTCGACGGAGACCCGCCTCACACGCCCCGCGGATGCATCGCACAGGCATGGTCGGTAGCCGAGGTGCTCCGCGCAAAGCGGCTTATCGACCAATACGGGGGCTGAACCGATGCGTGCACTGGCGATTACAGTGGTGCTGGTGCTGACTGCTTCGTCCCCCGCCGATTCCTCCGTCCGGCTCACTCCCTCCGGCGAGCGGAGCGACGCGGTCCGGCCGTACTCGCCGGCGGAGCTGACCGTCACCAATACTTCCGAGAAGGTCGTGGAGGAGATTCGTATAAGGTGGAAGCAAGGCGGGCCGACGCTGGTCCACCGCGTTGAGATAGCACCCCGGCAGCGGGCGACCGTTGAAACGTTCCTGCCGGCTGTCTGGCCCGAGCAGACCTGTAAGCTGGCAATGATCGGCCATGACGGCCGTGAGATGACCACCTTGGAAGCGACGATAAGCTGGCCCGACGAGCTGTTACACGGCGACGCCTTCCTAGACCCTCGCACGTGGCGACTATGGGACCCCGCCACGCCGGTCTGGAGCACTTTGACGCGAGCCAACGCGTTTATCGCGGTATTTCTGGTCTCGGTTGCCGCCTGCGGCGCACTGCTCATCCGCCGCCCCGCGTTGCGCGCAGCCGCGATAACGGCGGTAGTCGTTGCGGGCAGTGTGACTACGACAGTGCTGTTGCCGGAGGCGGTAGAGGTATGGACTCCTTCCATGGAGGATGGACGGTTACAGCGGGAGGCATCGAACTCGCACCTGCTGGCGGTGGCCGCCAGGCGAACGACTACGGCAAAGCTATCCGAGGGTCATCCGGCGCCTGTGTATCTGTCGCGCCGCGAAATGGCGGAAGACCGCATGCTACTGCACGCCGACGGGCGAGTGGAGATACCCCTTGAAAGCGGCCAGGTGCGACTGTTCCGACGATCCCCCGGGTAGTTCGCAGGTTTCCGCTCTCTGGCGGTCGCAGTTGGTGAAAGGCCGGTTGTTTCCGACGGCTCAACTCTCCTCGCGCTGCTCGTCGTCCTCGTCCTCCACGTTCAGCCGTCTGCCGGCTTCGCTCCACGCGTCCACGTAAGGGGTGGGAGGTCGTCTCGGAGGCGTCGAGCCGAACGCCCGCGACAGGAACCTCGCCGCACCCCACAGCAGCAGAACCATGTCCACCGCAAGCAGCGCCAGCGCCGCCCAGG
This sequence comes from Phycisphaerae bacterium, assembly GCA_046538345.1. Taxonomy (GTDB): domain Bacteria; phylum Planctomycetota; class Phycisphaerae; order SM23-33; family SM23-33; genus PUND01. The sequence continues at coordinate 17,773 of JBKHJB010000005.1, read as the reverse complement.
CCGTGCGAACCAACAGGTCGCGAAGCTCAGCATCCTCGGTAGCTTCGGCCCGTCCGAGCGCCGTGACAAGCAGGACGGTCAACATTCCCGCCGCTATGATGAGCGACGCGAACAGGACCGCGAAACTGATGGTGCGTGCTGCGCTTGGGCGTTTCACTTCCATGGCGCGCTCGCTCGCGGGTCGAAGGGCACGGCCTTGTCGAACTGCTCCAGCGCCTTGCGACCCTCTTCGGATATCTCCGGCGGCGGGACGATGCGAATGACCACACGCTGGTCGCCGCGGTCCTGTGAGCCGGAGGCGGGCACGCCCTTGTCGCGCAGACGCAAATGCCGCCCGCTGGGTGTGCCCGCGGGTACGCTGACCGTAGTCATGCCGTCGATTGTCGGCACGTCCACCTTCGCGCCGAGAGCGGCCTCGGTGATACTGATGGGCAGGTGGACGTATATGTCCCGCCCTTCACGCCAGAAATACGGATGTTCGCGGACGTGCGTGACTATGTACAGATCGCCCGGACCGGCGGGTCCGTCGGCGCCCTTGTTGCGCACGCGGACGCGCGAGCCCTCGCCCACGCCCGGGGGAATCTTGACGTTGATTGTTTCGGTTCTCTCGCCGCGATGCAGCCGCAGGGAGATGGTCGCCCCGCGCACCGCCTGGAGGAAGTCCAGCGTGATGTTGTACTCCAGGTCCCTCCCGCGGACATTCCTCTGACGACGCCCACGGGTGGCGCCTCCGGGGCGTCCGCCGCCCAGTGCTTCCATAATGTCGTCGAGCGACATGCCCATGAAGTCGGACATCCCCCCGCCGCCGAAGATGTCCTCAAAACGTACGCCCCCGGCTCCGCCACCGCCGCCTGTCCAGCGGTAGCTGCGGGCCCCGCCGGCTGCGCCGCCGGGAGCGCCTGTGCCCGCCCCGGCGAAGTCACCAGAGACGCCGGCGTGGCCGAACTGGTCGTATTTCTTACGCTTCTCGACGTCCGAGAGCACTTCGTACGCCTCGGTCGCCTCCTGGAACTTCTCGGAGGCGTCGGGCGACTTGTTCACGTCAGGATGGTACTTGCGTGCAAGCTTGCGGTAGGCCGACTTTATCTCCTCGGCCGACGCGTCGCGGGATACGCCGAGAATTTCGTAGTAATCTCTCTTTGCCATAGTAAAGGTCATTTTAACGACCGGGAAGCCCCCGCTCCAGTAAGCCGACCGGCGGGACTATGGACTATCGGACATGGCGGACCCGGCAGTCAATCAACTTGCCACGACCTGAGAGATGTTGAACACCGGCAGTAGCAGCGCCAGGGCGATGCCGCCAACTAAAAATCCCATGATCACGATGACCAGTGGTTCTATCAGGGTGGTGACGGATTTGACCGACGCCCGCAGATCCGATTCGCAGAACCCGGCCACCCGATTCATCACCTTCGCGAGTTGACCTGTCCGCTCGCCTGCGTAGATCATCTGACCCACCGTTGGTGGTATCAGGTTCCGGTGCTCTTTGAGGCGACAGGAAATATCCGCGCCCTCTTTGACGTTCTCGGCCACATCGGTCCACACATCTGCGTAGTACCTGTTGCCGGCGACGTCGGCCGAGAGCTGCAGGCAGTCCAGCATGCTTACGCCGCTGGAAACCATGGTGGCCATCGTTCTCAGCGAGCGAGCCAGATACGCCTTGCGGTACATCGGTCCCAGCAGGGGAAGCGAGATGCGGACCTTGTCCAGCAGGCGCTTGCCGCCGGAGGATTGAAAATACAGCCAGGCGCCGGTCGCCACTACGGCCAGGCCGAAGAGAATAGCCGCCCAGTTATTTACCAAAGCGGAACTCAGGCCCATGAGCATCTGTGTGGGAATCGGCAGGGGAACGCCCTTACCGGAGTAAATCTTCTCGAACCGCGGCATCACGAAAACCAGCAGGGCGACGACGACCACCGTGCAGAAGCTTAACAGCAAAGCCGGATAGACCAGCGCGCCCTTGACCTTCTTGCGGGTCTCCCGGTCCTGTTCGAGATAGTCACTCAGCCGCTGCAGCATGGAGCCCATCGTTCCGGACGCCTCGGCCACGCGCATCGACGCCACGAACAGACGACTGAATAACTTCGGGTGCCTCTCGAGGGCGCGCGAGAATTCACACCCGCCCTTGACCTGGGAGGATAAGTCCTCCACCACCACCCGCAAAGTCGGATGATTTGTGCCTTCAGCGATGGAGTCCAGCGCCTCTGCCAGAGGCACGCCCGTATCGACCATGACCGCCAACTGGGTACAAAAGAAGATTACGTCGTCGCGTTTGACGCGGCGGCCGTGGGCCACCAGCATCTCGCGGTCATCCTGGCGGGACTGCTCTTGTGCGTGCAGTGAAACAATCGTGCCGCCGTCCCTCCGCAGCAGCCGGGACGCACGATCCATGCTCGGCGCGTTGAACGCACCGCTCTGTACCTGACCGCTGGAGTCGCGAACCTGGTATTCGTAAGTCGGCATGGTGACGTTGTCCCCTCGCGTGTGCGGCCTGTCAGCTCGCCGTTGCGCGGAATACCTCCTCGACGGTGGTAAGCCCGGCTTTGACCTTGGCCATTCCATCCGACCGGAGTGTTGTCATTCCGGACTCAATAGCCGCGGTTCGAAGCTCGCTTACGTTGGGAGCGGACGTTATCCGGTCCCGCAGCGAGTCGTCCGGCACGAGCAGCTCGAAGATTCCTATCCGACCGCTATAGCCCGTGTTGCGACAGTGCTTGCACCCGGTCCCACGGTAGAACGTCTCGACCTCGCCTACCTCCTGCTCTACCGCCAACCGGATATTTTTCGCCGGTTCGTACGGCTCCTTGCAGCGGTTGCATATCTTCCGGACCAGTCGCTGCGAGAGCGACGCCACCACCGACGCGGACACCAGATACGGCTCGAGGCCGATATTCAGCAGCCGGGCCACAGCGCCGGGAGCGTCGTTGGTGTGCAATGTGGAGAACACCAGGTGTCCCGTCAGGGCGGCCTGGACGGCGACTTTGGCGGTGTCGGCGTCGCGTATCTCGCCGACCATTACGATGTCCGGATCCTGGCGCAGCAGCGAACGCAGGGCTCCGGCGAATGTGAACCCGATCTTCTCATTCACCTGGAACTGATTGACCCAGGAGAGGTTGAACTCCACCGGGTCCTCCACTGTGACGATATTGACGTGGTCGTCGTTCAGCTCTCGCAGTACGCTGTAAAGCGTAGTGCTCTTGCCGCTTCCCGTCGGGCCGGTTACCAAAATGATCCCGTTCGGCGAGGAGATACACTTTTTCCAGCGCTGGAGCATCTCGTAGCTGAAACCCAGCTTCTCGAGATTCACCAGGACGTTGCGGTTATCGATAACGCGGATGACCACCTTCTCACCGAACTGCGACGGCATGGTGCTGACGCGCAGGTCGATGGGTCGGTTCTCCATCAGCACGTGAATGCCGCCGTCCTGGGGCAGGCGGCGTTCGGCGATATCCAAGCCAGCCATGATTTTGATTCGGCTGGCGATAGCCGGGCCCATCTTATACGGAGGGCGCAGCTTCTCGTACATCACGCCGTCCACCCGGTAGCGGACGCGCAGAGCCATTTCGTCCGGCTCTATGTGTATGTCCGATGCCCCTTCCCTCACCGCGTGAAACAGCAGGTAGTTGACCAGCTTGATGACGGGAGAGCTTTCGGTGACGTCCTCAACGTCGCCGATGTCCTCCATGCCGTCATCCACCACCGACAAGTCGGCGGATTCCGCCTCGTCGAAAATATCGTCGATGACGAACACGTTGGCCGACGGCAGGTGCGTCTCGAGCGTGGCCTTTATGTCGCGATCCGTTGCGCAGACCACCAGGACCTCACAGCCGGTCAGTCGCCCTACCTCCTCCATCAGGAACACGTTGGCCGGCTCGCTGACAGCCAATGTCAGGCGGTTGCGGACCTTGAACAGAGGCAGGACCGAGTGTCGCTCCAGAAACTCCCTCGGCAGAACATCGATAACACGGGGGTCTGCGATACGCGGCGATATCCGCGCGAAAGGCACCCCGTAGCCGGCCGCAAGAGCAGCCATTATCTGATCCTGGCTGCATAGCTCCAGCTTCTGGAGCACCTCGCCAAGTAACAGCGGCTCCGACGACTGTTGCTGATATTCAAGCGCCTGGCGCAGTTGCTCCTCGCTTATAGCGCCGTGTTCCACAAGCAGCTCGCCAAGCTGCAGCTTCTGATCTGTCTTACCAGCGGGCATTGTCGGGTATCCCGGTTTCTTACGGTTGACCGTCTTTGACGGCCTCTGGTACGTCCTCAAAAATCGACAAAGTGCTGTCCAAGCGGGTAAGCTCAAGAATCTGGCGCACGTTGTCATTGCACTTCACCAGCTTGAGCCAACCAAGCTCGGCACTTAGCGTTTCCTGAAGTTCCAGGAGTCGCTCCAGGGCAGCACTATCCACAAAAGGCACCTTCGAAAGGTTCAGAACAAGGTCCACCGCTTCCCGACCGCTGAAGTAATGCCCCACGGCCACGTCGAAAGCACTGAGTGAGTCCTCGTTCAACTCACCCTCGAGGTTCAGAATTACCGCGTGTCCGTGCGTTTCAGCGGTGATGTTCATTGCTGCGCCCCTCCCAACATCGTCGAGACGTCCAGACCGGACGCTATCTCGCTCAACTCCCCAAGTAGTCTGGGCGGGTCCAACTCGATGAACTTTTCCACCAACTTGGGGTCGAACTGCGTACCGGAGTTGCGTCGCAGTTCGGCAACGGCTTCGTCCACCGACAACTGCGCGCGGTACGTTCGCTGGCTTGTCATGGCATCGAAGGCGTCGGCCAGGCCGATGATGGCGCCCTCGATGGGAATCTCGTCGGCCTTGAGGCCGCGTGGATACCCCCTGCCGTCGGGTCGCTCGTGGTGCGTGAGAATGCCCACGACGATCGGTTCCATCTGCCGGATACCTCCGAGAATCTTCCCGCCCGCGCCGGGGTGGCGCTTCATCATTTCGTACTCGTCGTCGGTCAGTCGCCCGGGCTTGCAGAGCACCTCGTCGGGAACGCCTATTTTGCCGATATCATGCAGCAATCCCGACAGATATATCTGCTCAACACGCTGCGGCGGCAGTCCAAACGCCTCCGCGAGGCGGCGGGAAATAATCGCAACACGCTGCGAGTGTCCGCAAGTGTACGGATCCTTGGCGTCTATGGTCGCCGTCAGTGCGTGCAACACGCCCATCAGCAGGTCGCGAAGCTCGGTATACAGACGGTTGTTGGTCAGAAACGCCGTCACCTGGTCGGCGATGGAGCCGAGCAGTTTCATATCCACACTGCTGAAACCGTCCCGAAGCTTGTTCAGACCCAGCAGGACGCCCATGTGCTCGTCGCTTCCAACCGGGACCGCCATTACACTTTGGACCTCGTTGCCCCAGGTGTCGGTGTATTCCGCGGCGAAGTTATTGTTGAGATACCCACTGGTGCCCAGAAGCTGGGGGGCGACGTACGCTTCGGCCAAGTGCCGCAGCTCATCTTGCGCCAGACCCGGCTCACCGCGGACAATGAACAGGTCGGACTCTATGCTCGGCGGGTGAGCGTAGATCAGCGCCACCACCGTGGAGACGCCCATAACCGACGCCATCCCGTCGCAGACCTTCTGCAGGAACTCGCCGGGCTTCTGTGTGACGCGCATGGAGCCGCTGATGCGGTACAACAAGCTAAGCTCCTCGTACGCGGTTGCGAGATTCGTGCTGAGCGTCTCGAGTTCGTGCTCGGCGTTGTGGATACGCTGCTCGTAATCGAGCGCCCAGTCGAGGATTTGCAGCAGATTCCCGGTCTCGTCGGCATGATGCCGGCAGTCCTCGCCCGCGCGCCGGCGCATCGCCTGGAAATCCAACCCACACTGGTCACACATTCGAGCGAGTGCTTCCTCGTCGGTCGCAAAGTCCCTCGGGGGGAAACACGCTGTTACCGCCCCGACAAGCCGTCTGCGCCGGCGAACCGGCACTGCCACCACGCGGCAGCCCCACGGCACGGTTCGGTGATGAGCTTCGCCGCAGCCGATTACCTCGTCGGCCAATTCCTTCGCCGGCGACAGGCAGGCGCAACCGCCCGACCGCGCAAGCTCACAGAAGCGTCCCGCCTGCGACAGCGACGTGTAATGCTCGCCGTCGGCGTCCCAGACTTCCACTGTCGCCCCAAGCTCGGCGACCTTCTCGCCGGCGCTTGTGAGTACCGGCTTCAGCGCGTCCATGTCCCGAGTTGCGTCACGAACGGTAGTGCTCATCATGCCTCCGCTTCGGCGTTGTTTTCGGCGGTCTCCAGCAGGTGATTGACGTTGTCCAGAAGCTCACGTGGACTGAACGGCTTGGCCATCTCCACCGATATCCCCGCCTCAGCCATTTCCGCTCGTTCAATCTCGAACCCTCGGGCGGTGAGCATGATGGCGGGCACGTCGCGCATGTGTTCCATACGGCGAAGTTGCGTGCATGCCTCGGTACCGCTGAGCAGCGGCATCTGATAGTCGAGGATCAGAAGGTCGGGACGGTCGTTGGCGCACAGTTCCACGACCTCCTGTCCGTCCATGGCCGTGATTACCTCGTAGCCCGCGTTGGATAGTTTCATCGAGACCACATGCAGGATGTGGGCCTCGTCGTCGGCGATAAGTATTCGTTTTCTCATAGTGTCCCTGCCTTTGATTGCCCCGACGCCGCGGCGCCGCGCCCACTCAATTCAGCACAGGCAGCTCAAAACTGAACTTGCTGCCTTTGCCCGGCTCACTGACGACAGATACGTTCCCGTCGTGCACGCTTTCGATAATCTGCTTGACCAGAGCCAGACCAAGCCCCGTGCCCTGCGCCGATTTGCTGCTCTCACGCACGCGGTAAAACTTGTCGAACACGTGAGAGAGATCATCCGACTTTATCCCCGCTCCGGTGTCGGCCACCTCACAGACCGCCATATCCCGGGCCTCGTCCAAGGCGGTGCTGACCGTCACCGTACCGCCTTGCGGCGTGTACTTGATGGCGTTGGAGACCAGGTTCAACACCGCCTGGTAGATCATGTCCTGGTCGGCTTCGACCTGGTAATAGACCGGTGAAAGGCGATCCACCAGCTTGATGCCCTTGGCGGCCGCCTGTGGAGCCGCAACGTCCAGCACCTGCTTGACCACGCCGCTAAGCCCCATCGGTTCGCGGTTGGCCTTTACCACGCCCGCCTCGATGCGAGAGATATTCAGAATGTTCTGGATCAGGCGGTTCAGCCGGTCGGTCTCCGAGGCGATGATGTCGTATAACTCCCGCCGGGTCTGCTCATCTTCGGCCTCTCCGTCCACGAGCATTTCCACGTACGCCTTGATGGACGCCAGCGGGGTCTTAAGCTCGTGCGAGACGTTGGAGACGAAATCGGTCTTCATCTGCGCGATTTCCTTCTCCCGGGTAACGTCTCGCAGCACCGCCACTACGCCGGAAAGCTCCCCGTGAGGAGCGACCACGCAGCTGAGTGTAATGTTGTAGGTCCTCGGCTCACCCCGATTCGTCAGGGTGTGCTCCACTATCTTGCGGTGGGAGCTTTTGCCCTGACTGCGCGTCTCCCGTATCAGCCGCACCAGCGTACCGTCGGAGATAACACCGTCGATATTCTTGCGCAGACAGGCCTCGGCCCGGAAGCCCAGCAGCTTCTCGGCCGCCTCGTTGGCCAGCAACATTTCGTCGAAGCGGTTGGTCACGATAACCGCGTCGGAGATCGAATAGATAATCGCCTCGACGTGGTGTTTCTCGGCGGCCGCTATACGCGCCTGTATCTCCAGCTCCCGCTTGTCGCCGCGAAGGCGGTCCATCTCGCCGTTGAACGTCGTTAACAACTCGTTAAGCGCCCTTACGACGTACTCGAGTTCCTCGGTACCTTCGGCCATCACAAGACCGACCTGCCTTGTGCGGGTCATGGTGTTCAACTGCTCAACGATCCGGCGCATGGCGCGCCCGATACCGTGCCAGAACATCACCATCACCAGGACCGTGGCGGCGGCTATAAGCGCCAGTACGATGTAGGTGTACCCGGCGGGGGAGGCACTGCCCCTGTGCAGGGCCATCGCCGTAACGTAATATGCGGAACTGACCCCGAGCGCTATCAAAACAATGGTCGCCAGTCCCAACCGTTTGGCGATGGTCACGATATCCTCCTGTGCGTTTACCGTCTCTGCATCCGGGGCAAGACGGATCTTACGTCTCTGTCAGTCGAGCATGTCCAGGCGTACGGGTTTTCCGTCCGCAACTACCTTTGAGAGCGGATGGTCCGGGTCCAGCTCCATCGCCCGGCCGTAGCATCGCTTCGCCTTTTCCGGCTCCTCGACGGCGCTATAGGCCCGACCCAGCAGCCAGTAAACCATAGGGTTCTCATCGACGCGGTCGCCGTGCTCGCTGAGTACCCGTACCGCCCGATGCGCCTGGTTGTCGGACAGCAGAGAGTAACCCAGCAGCAGGACCGCCTCGGAACAGTTGGTGTCGAGCTGCAGTGCCTTGTTGGACCACATCACAGCGCGGGACATGTCGCCCAACACCAGGGCGGACCGGGCAAGGTTCGTCCAGGCGATGGGGTCGGACGGACGTTGCCGAGTGACTTCCTCGAAGGCATCTCTGGCGCCGACGTGTCGTCCCAATGCCAGGCGGGTATTTCCGAGCATGGTATAGACCCACGCAGGCGGCTCGTACCCGTCCATCATCAAGAGATTTTCGATCGTATCGGCCGCCCGATCGTACTGCTGCGCCAGAAACTGGGCCTGGGCCAATGATTCGCGATAGTAGTAGTTGTCGTAGTCCAGATCGTGTGCCTGGAGAAACTGCTCCGCCGCCTCGGCGTAGTCGCCCTGCATCATCGCCATACGACCGGCAAGCTCGTGTATCGACGGGTCCCCGTCTGCCTCGCTCAGATAGGGAGCGATGAACCGCCGGGCCTCCGTGAGCCGGTCCATCTGGACCATAACTTCGCCGGCGGCGACTATCGCCGCTATGCCACTGTCATCGAGCGCGTGCGACTTGCGGTACAACTCCAGCGCCCTGGGCATATCGCCGGCTTTCTCGGCCGCAACAGCCAGAAGATAGTGCACCTCCGCCGATTCGGGGGCCTGCTCGCGCGCCTGTTCCAGGTGCTTGCCCGCCTGCGAATAGGCGCCCTGCTCAATTAGCACTTTGCCCAGCAGGATGCGGGCATCGGTGTAATCCGGCGCAAGCCCCAATGCGTCACGGGTCTTGGTGGCTGCCTTGTCGAGCTGGCCAACCTTAAGATGCTCGCGTCCCGCGCCGTAAAGGACCTTCGCCCGGGCGTGGTGCCAACGGTCGTAGGCGTCGCTTTTGGACTGTGACAGAGACTTCTGTCCGCACCCCGCCAGGGCCAGGACTGTCGCTACCGCTGTTGCTGTGGCAACTTTCTTCATGGCTAAGCTCCGATGACCTCGCCTCGCATGTCGCTGATTAGCATCCGCTTGAGCTATTCCTGCTGTTCACTGCCAGAGTCGTCTGTCTCGCCCTGTGCGGACTCCTCCGGCTCTTCCGGAGCGACGAGTACTGCTTCCTCGTCGTCGGCCGGGCTTTGCTCCCCGTCCGGGGGAGCGACCTCGTGTCCGGAGGCGTTGGTTTCGCCGTCTTCCTCCACGGGCGTGGGCGGCTCGTCGGGCTGGTTCGGCTCTTTCAGCTCCACTTCCGGCAGGACCGGCGGCTGGCCGGGCAGCGGATCCTCGTATTGCGGACCGATGCCCAGTCGCTCGCGCACCTCGGGGGAGATCTTTTCCGGGTCGCGCGGGCGTTCCGGCGGCAGCACGCGGCCGGCGGGCTTGCCCATCTCGCGCATCAGCAGTCTCTGGGTCAGGTATCGGCTGATGCTGTCCTGCACGTGGTCCGACCAGTAGGCCTTCTGCGTAAGACGCTCTTTGAGGCGGATTGCCTCTTCCATCCGAGGTCGCATGGCAAGGGCCATGTCCAGGTTCCACATCGCCTTTTCCGTATCTCCGTCCGTCAACGCGTGGCGGGCGTCGCGCACGCGTTGCTCGGCGAGGCGACTGCGACCCCACCACCGCATGCCCTTGCGGGCGCCGATGCGGTAGCGCTCCATATTGGCAAGCGCCTCGTCTCCCATCGCCTCGGCCTCGTCCTGCTTAACTATGTGCGGGGTGATGGCGATAATGATCTCTTCTCGGTCGGTGGTGTCCTTGGTCTGCCTGAAAGCGGCGCCGAGATAGGGAACATTCCCCAGCCCCGGTACCTGTCCGCGGGACGCGTTCTGCGTCTCGCGGAACAGCCCGCCGATGACGATCGTGTGACCGTCGCGGACCAGAACGTTGGTGGTAACCTCGGTGGTGATTTCGCTGGGCAGCACGCTGCTGCCTATCTGCTGAACGCTGCCGGACGAATCCTCCGGGTGAATCTCCATGCGGATGTAACCGTCCTTGGCGATGTAAGGCCGCACGATCAGTCGAGTGCCTGTCTCGAGAAATTCAACCGTCTCGGTTGCGACGGTCTCGGTTACGGTCGTGGTCAGATACCCGTCCCGGTTACCGACCATCACCTGCCCGCGCTGCTTGTTGACGACCAGCAGCTTGGGGTTCGCCAGGATGGTCACGTCGGTGATGCTCTCCAGGGCGCGGATGAAAAACCCTATCTCATTGGCGAGAATTCCGAACGAGAACCCGCCGCTGGGCACGGCGCTGTTGAAGTCCGTCCGCATCGTTCCGAACACCCGGTTATCCGGGAAGTTACCTGAAGTCAACTCGCCGGTCGCAACGTCGGTAACACCGTCGCTGGTGGAGTCAAGCGTTTCGAAGTCGATTCCCGCCAGTGTGTTGAAGTCAACTCCCAGATGGTTGTTCTCATCCAGCGACGCCCGCATGAGTGTGGCTTCGATGAGAACCTGCTCCGGCTTGACGTCCACCTCGCTGATTATCTTTTCCACGTCTTCGAGGCAGTCCTCGTAGTCCCGCACGATGAGCATATCGGCCGTGGCGTAATCGACGCCGCCGGCGTCATTGCCGGCGCTTCCAACGCCGGCTCCCGCCTCCGGAGTGGTGGAGATGCTTCCGTCGCTCGACAAGGCCGGCTTGATAAGCTCACTGGCATCGCTTGCCGTAATGTAGGACAAACGGAACGTCTTCGTGGCCATCTTCCGCTGAGCGGTTTTTATCTCCTCAAGCTGCCGCGGCGTGTACACATAGATAAATTTGCCTTCCTGCCGGTACACGAAGCCGGTTGCCCTGAGGATCGCCTCGAGCGCCTCGGTGAACGTTACGTCGTAGAGGTCGGCGGTGACTTCGCCCTGGACCTCCTTGGTCGCCACGATATTACGACGCCCCTGCGCGCTGAGCATCTGCAGCATGCCGCGCAGGTCGGTGCTGCGGGCGTTGATATTGAACGTGTCGCTATCGGTCCGTTGCACGGGCGTATCTTCGCCGCCCTCCTGGGCCTCGGATATCGGCGCCGTCAACAACAATGCGCCGACCGCGCATAGGCTCGCGAGCCGTACCATAAGCTTTGCCGCGGTCATAGTGTCCTCTCCTCGTTTATGACGACCGCTTTCGACGGTTCGTCCTCTGAATTTCGTGGGAATCCTCGCTTCAACGAATTCCTCCCGGACTCAACGTTTCATTCGCAGTCGAACCCGCACACCTTCTTTTTCGATCAGACAGGCGTGCGGCTTGATTTCCACGACGCGAAAACCGTTGATTGTTTCCCCTTTCATCAGGACCTTCCCGTTGATGATCGCCGTCGATGTCGCCGAGATCGCGGTGCTCTGCAGCCGCAGAGACTGCGCCTCGCCCTCGACCCGGCGGCGTTGGGATTCCTCTATATCCTCGTCTTCCACACTCTCCAGCGATCCGTCGCCAAGGGCGCGGTCGTCTTCGTATGGAAAGGCGCTGGGATCGGCTCGAAATATGTCACGCTGGATGTCGCGGTCGATTTTGCTGAGATACTCGGCCTTGTTGGACTGTTCCCAGGAGCCGGCTTCTACAGCCGCACGCACCTCATCCTCATCCACCGCCAGTGTCTCCGCGCCGGACGCGTCGGCGGCGCTGGAAGAACTGGGTCCGGAAACGGCCAGTTTCAGCCCCAGAACAATTACCAGGGCCGCCAGAATCCCCGCCACGGTGGTTTTCCGCCCGTCTTTGCGGAGCTCGAACCACAAGCGCCGACGAATACGACTCAATTTGTTTCGGATATCGTTCATCGTTCTGTGACAGTCAGTCCCCGATGAAATATATAGTCATGTTCATGTCTATCGTCAGCTCTTCGCAGTCCGGGCGGGACTCGACCGACAACTTGTCCACCCTCGCCAGACGCTCCATCTGCTCGATGCGGTGCAGAAAGCTCACCAGCGACAGATACCTTCCCCGCAGTTGCATGCGTATGGGCAGGGTCTGAAAAAGCTCCTCGCGTTTGGGATTACCGGGTTCTATGCGGTCGCTGACGAGCTTCTCGGTCGGCAGGTTGACGGTGATTTCCCGCAGGAATTCGCCCAGTTCCTGCCGCTTCGGCAGGCGGCGATCGAAATTGCGATAGCGACGCTTCATGTCCTCGACCTCGTCGATAAGCTCCGGCAGGCGCCGGGCCGCCTCGACGTCGCCTTCAAGCGTCGCGCGCTGCTGTTCGATGCGTTCGGTAAGCTCTTCAAGCTCCCGATGCTGGGGATAGAACACCGCGGCCGCCGTCACGGTGAGCATTCCCACCGCTACTGCCAGCACGACCCAGTTCTTCCGTATCTTGTCGGACATCAGCTCTCCCGCGGACTATCGCACGACGTAGCAGCTGACCTGAAACTCTCGCGCCCGCCGTTGCTCGAACTCCACGTCGCGGGCATAGCCCATCTTTATGTCTTCCAGCAGCGGGTTGGCCGCCAGAGCCGCTATGAAGTTCGCGACCTCAACATCGCTCGGCGCCAGTCCCGTTACCCGCAACTCCAAGCGTCGCACGAACACCTGCTTCGCCTCGACCTCGCTCGCCTTGCGGGGTGAATTTGTGTCATCGGCTTGAGACGAAGATGCTTTCTGCTCCCGCACATCCACGGTTTCCAGATTCACCGCACGCAGCGCGACGCTTTCAGGCGTCAGTTCGGTAATAACGGCCAGCACGTCCAGCGTGCCGACGCAACTGCCCATGTCCTCGTCCACCCGCTTTTTCAGGAGCAATTCCGACCGCTTTTGGCGAAGTTCCTGTAGCAGCTCAATCTGCTCCGTCGCCCTTCCCGCCCTATCGGCCAGCATCGACAGTTGACCCCGCGCCTGCTGGATGCGCTCTTGGCGTATCACCCCCAGCAGGACCAGCGCCAGGGCGCATATCACACCCAGGTTGAACTGGCTGAACAGCCGACGACTACGCTCGCGGTGTTGTCGGATTTCGTCAGGCAGAAAGTCGACGCTTTGCATCCTGTTCCTCGCTTTGGCTCTGCCGGCCGGCATTGCGTAGTGCCAGCCCCGCGCAGACGCCCCACTCGCAGAGAACACCCCTTCTGTCGGCGCCCAGTGAGACGCGCGACAGGTCCACGAACCGCAGCGGTCGGCCGGGTGTCGACTTGCAGTTCAGGTGTTCGTCCAACAAGCTCGCCAACGCCGGGTCGTACGCCTCTCCGCCTGTCAGCAGAACCTCCTTCGGGCGAAGCCCCCGGAAGGTCACCGCGCAGTATCGCAGGCAGAGCATAATCTCGTGAGCCAGCTCCTCGACCTTGCTGCGCACGGAGTCGAAAACGGTCCACTGGACGGAATCATTTCCCGCCAGCGGCGAGTCCTTTCCGCCGCCTTCGGCCTGCTCTCTCATAATCTTCAGTCGCAGTTCGTCGGCTTCGGTTTCCGAGAGGTTGAGCTGCTCGGCGACGGTCCCGACCAGGTCGCGCCCGCCGATGTCTATGTTTTTGACAAACACCACATCCCGACCCCTGGCAACCACCACGCGGGTTCCAACGCGACCCAGGTCCACCAGCACGGTAACCGCTTCGGCGTCCTCTCGCCGCTTGAGAAGCCGCTCGAAACAACGGAACAGCGCCAACGGTTCGGCGTCGATGTTTTCCAGACGCAGGCCAAGTTCGTCCGCGAGGCGCACGCGGCTGTTAACGGCCTCGTCGCCGGCGGCCATCATGATAATCTCGTTGCGCAGTTCCTCGCCGACACGTACCTGACCGGCGTTGATAAAGCACAACTGGTCCCGTCGCGGCTCGAAGTCGAACTGCTCGGCCGCCTCCCATCGCACGGCCTGTGGTATTTCCGATTCGGGCATCTGCGGCAGGCGCAACATCTTGAGGTGCAGATCCCCGCAGGACAGTGCCATCACCACGCGTCGGCCGCGGAAATTGCCCTTGCGAAGTAAGTCCTCCAGGATGCGCGCGCGTTGCGAGTGCAGCTCGCCCGGGTCGCACGAGGCATTGTGCGGAAGGCGCTCCCGCGCGCAGTCAACCACCGACAGAACGCCACCGGATTTGCGAAGCTGCATCACCTTGATGCTGTCGCTACCGAGGTCTATGCCGATAGGCCAACTGCCGCGTGATGGAAAGATTCCAAACATATCCCTTTACCGTTGCCCCCCGTCACTGCCGGGCGACGCTGACCCTCCCGGTCGCCGCCGCCACGGTTATCTGATAGCTGAAGTCGCCGGCATGGATTACCACGCTTCCGGCGTTGTCCGGAGACCCGACTTCGTCAAACGTCAGATTGTCGGCGCCGCCGAAGTCGGCCGAGACCAGCTCGACCTGCTCAAAGCCGCTTTGGCTGGAGAAATCCAACTGGTACGTGGCCTTTGTAATCGGATGATTCAGAGTGCCACTTGTGTTAGATAACGTGTAGCTGTCGCCGGCTACGTCGAAAGTCACCGTCACAGGCGTCTGCGTGGTGATGGCGCAATCCTGCGCGTACTGCAGGTCCGTCGCCAGCATCCTGGCGGCCGAGGTCGCCTGCATGTCGGCGCTTTGCACGACGTGCGGCACCACTACCGCCGCCGTAATCGCCAGGATGATTATTACGATGATCAGCTCCAGCAGGGACACACCGCGGGCGCCTGTGGGGCGACCACCGCTCCGCGCCGGCAAACGCGCGTATCTAGGAGCCGTGGGGCTGGGTAGTGGTTTCATGGCTCCCTCCGGCTTCGTCACTGGTCGTCTGGACGCGCACCTTCCCGCTGGTCAGAAGCTTGATTATCTCGTCAAGCTTCTCGTTGGTTTCGCGCTGCGCCTCCAGAAGCTCCCGCCTCTGGCGGCCGGCGTCGCCCCAACTGGTAGCCGGCTCGGCCGCTACGACATCCTCCAACCCGATCGACGTGAAATAGGTCAGCGAGCACGCGGCCAACACAAGAATGGCTATAACGGCGAGTCTTACGAAACGACTGCCTCTGTTCGATGGTTTCGATTCGCGCATCATTAGGTCCCTTTCGGGTTATGCGGGTTATTCAAGCCAACACACACCGAACTGCGCCGTTTCAGGCGAAGCTCGTACTGTCGCTATCGGCAAAGACGTGGGGGCTGATTACTAACCCTTACGGGCTAAGCGTGCCCGTCGGCCTGGCGCTGCCCAGACCAACGCAAGAACTGTTCGGGGGCGCAAGCGGTGAATGTTTCCAGGTCAAGATCAGTCCTCTTCACCGCCACCGGTCGCCGTTTCGTATAGTTCTTCGATCTGATCTTCGGTCAGCGCCTTGTCAAAGACGGCAACCTCATCTATTAACCCCTTGAACCACCTGTCGTACGTTACCGGATTCATGCCTATCCATATCTCTCTGCTGTCTGTATCCACCGGTCCGCCGACGTCGTGCGCCCGGCTGAACACCTGACTGCCGTCAACATATGCCGCAATACGCGTCCCATCGTACGTAACAGCCACAAAGCACCACCGCCCAAGAGGCACTGTACCGCTACCGGCTTGCTCATCCGTGGTATGTCCGCCGGCGGAGACATGAACGCGCAAGTCCCCGTCGGGTCAGACATTCATCATCCAGGTATGGTCGCTTACTTCGTGACCCTGCGACTTTGAGATTATCCGGCTGCCTTCCGGATCGGCATCGGTGACATATATCCACGCCGCCATGGTAAGCCCGGAACCATGCACGTTCCAGTTACCCAGCTCCACCCGGTCGTGATACCGGTCCTTGTCAAAGTACGCGGCTGTGTCGCTGTCCTCTTCCAGCGCGCCCGGTTGACCGAGGGTAGTGCCGCTGTAGCTGCCGTAATGATTGCCCGTTTCGTCGTATGCGATATTCCCGGATTTCTCACCCAGCCGGTAATAGGCAACCGGGTTAAGGGACAGAACCTCCTGGCGGTATAAGCTGTCCTGGTAGGTTACGCTGACTGTAAAGCTTCGCTCGATTCCACCGACGGTTGCGGTACTCTCGATATGGAACAGATCGGCGATGTTGTCATCTTCCGATATGTCGATGCTGTACGTACCCTCGTCGTCGCCAACCGTGTAAGGCCCCCACGTGCTGTCTTCCGCGGACTCCCCGTAAGCATCGAGAATGTAACGCCCGTGGTCGATGCCGGAAGCGGCCAGGTGTTGGGCACGCTCCGTCTTCAACAGGTTATGAGTACCGGCCGTCTTTACGGTAGCACTGTACAGATACGACAGTCCCAGTACGGACGAGACAGCAATGAGCATGAGCACCATCAGCAGGGCTACGCCCTCTCGTGCCGGACAAACGACGGCGCGGGATTTTTCCGGTCGTCGATGGACCATGGCTCAATCTTCCTCCCCGCTGCTTCCGCCGCTGCCTGCCAGTGGTGGGTCCAGCAACACCCACTCGCTGCCGGACCACACGACGCGGTCGGTCTGGTCGTACAACAAGGCGGCCGCACCCCGCAAAGCCGCGGGCCGCTCGCTCCGCCGGGGCGGTCCGGCTACTATCCGTATATCCGCCCTTTTGGACATCGGCGGGTCCGGCTCACACGAAACCCCGAACTGCCGGATGCCCTGAGCCAACGGCCTGTATGTCACACGCGGATCGTTAAAAAGGACGTACCGAGCCGAATCCATATCGGTGAACTTCTTGAGCTTGATGCGATAGTTGTCGGGATGGTCGTCTGCAATATCAACGCTATATACTCCGATCTCGTCGACCTGCGATTGCCACTGCACCAGTATCATCTCATTGCGGTTGATGTAACCGTCGTTATTATGGTCTCCCGCCCACAGGACTACCGCACTGTCATCGGCCGCGGTAATCAGCAGCGATTCCCGCACGAGTTTCTGAAGACGCAGCAACCCGTTTCGCGCGGACTGCATATGCAGGTAGTGCCCCTGACTGTGTGCCTGGGCCGACGACAGTGCGTACGAGAAGCCCGCCACCGCGGTGGCCACAACCGAAATGACCGCGATGGAGACCACCAGCTCCGCTACCGTCATGGCTCGTGCGTTTCTCACAGAAGACAGTCCTAGTCCCGGTATACCAGCCGGGATATGTTCACGATCGTAATCCCGCGATAGCTCACCTGAACTGTGACACGGATGAAGCTCGGCGGCTCTGAAGTGTCCTGCCCGGGCACGTACACGTACTCGCATGTCGCCGAGCGGGTCATACCCGCCGCGGCGGGGTCGTCCAGAACCGTACCGTCGTCGGCCTGAATCGGCTCGATGGGTTCCGAATACCCGTCGTAGTCCATGATGGTCTCGCCGGTGGCTTTCTCGAAGGGCAGCGAGACGATATGCTCCATAAGTTCCCCGGCGATGCACATGGCGACCGTACTGCGCGCCTGTTCGCGCTCATGCGCGGCGCCGGTGGTGAAGGGCATGACAATAGCGGTCGCGGCTACCGCCAGAACCGCAATGGCGGCGGTGGCCTCCACCAGCGTAAAGCCGCTTGCCCGGTTGAAACACTCAGTA